>DASSRQ010000290.1:0-15774 GCA_035701665.1 Vulcanimicrobiaceae bacterium | reverse complement strand
AAAACCGTGTTGAAGAAGCCGGTACCATTGAGCGATCCCGATGCCGGAAGACCGCCGGTGTAGACTTCAACGTTGCTCATGCCGACGTTCGAAAGGTTCGTCGTAAAGAACCCGGTGATGCGATCCTGAATCGGGACGCCTTCGAACTCGTATCCGAGGTCGGTAACCTGGCCGCCGCGGATACGCGGTTGCGCGGGAAACGCGCCGCCGGTCACGCCGGGAGTTACTGCGAGCCACTGGTAGATGGTCTCATGCGTGCCGACCGGATTGGTCGCTGCAGTCAACTGCGCTCCGCTGACGGTGTACACATCGCTGCCCTGGTTGGATTTAACCAGGTTCGACGTGCCGCCGGGCGGACGTTGGCAATTGTTTTCAGCTCGGCTTGCATCGTCTCGTTCACGACCGTGTTTTGGTCCTGCGTGACAGTAATGCCGGGCGTCGATGCGGCCTGGAGGCCACTTTTTTGGAACGATACGTTGTACGTATCCGGCAGTAGATTGACAAGGGCGTAATACCCGTGCGAATCAGTCGTGCCGGTCTGTGTTTGGCTGAGCGAAGACGCGGTCACCTTGACGTCGGCAATGGGCTTGCCGGCCGAATCGATGACCGTTCCGGTAATATTTCCGGTCGTCCCCGCAAAAGCCACATTGGGCAGCAGCATAAATGCTGCCATCAGCCCCGCGGCTAGGAGTCTTTTCATGTATCCTCCGAGCGGCTCGCCGTTGCTCTTTGCATCCCGGAAGAACCGCTAGACAAAAGAAAAGCGAACCGGCGCGGTCCCGCGCTCGTTCGCCAGAGGCGGTAGTTAAGGTAGATTTAATCTGGCTCCTGCTCGCGGCCATATAAAGAAGGGCCCCGGCCTAAACCGGGGTCCTTCCCTTGCTGCACCTTCTAGCGGAGAAGGCGTTCCGGAGCCTGTCTCGTTCAGGAATGGAAGTTCACGAAAAACTCCCACGTTCTCGGGCTCTGGGTTTGGTTCTGGTAGATATAGCCGACGGGAGCGTTTGTGCCTGAGGTCGGCCCATTGTTGCTAAAGCAGCCCGAACCGAAGCCTGCGGGCAGGTTCGGATCTTGCGGGTTGAAGCAGGGGATGGTCGCCCCGTCCCAATCGTGGAGGTTGTTCGAAGCGTTTAGGACCCGGACGCCCGCAGTGAAGTGCTGGTTTAAATCCTTCGCCAGCGTTACGTTGATCTTCCAATAGCCCATCCCGCGCTGTTCGGGGGCCATCACCGGCGGCTGTGTCTGTCCCGACGTGCCGGCGTTTCCGGTGCATGAGACCGGCTGGGTGTACTGATTGAACGGTACGATGACGCCGCCTGAGTATCGGAGGCATCCGCCGGTGTTGAAGAAGTTGCCATACGTCCAATACGCGTCGGGAATGATGTGGAAACCGTTCGCGTGAAGGTCGGCGGTAATCGTAGCCGCGAGCGGCGGAACGTACGGGCTGCGAACCAGGATGCCCCGGTTGCGGAAGTAGTCCGAGATCGGGAAGTTGATGAACGCTACTTGTCCGAACGCCGAGACCTGAGTCCAATAATTGTTGAGTGAAGCGCCAAGCCAAAATGACGCGCCGACGGGCCGGTTATCTTGATGCGATAGGCCTGCCTCGATACCGAACGACCGGATCTTCAGATCGTTAGAGACGATCGGATCGCCGTATTTCGGAGCGACGCCGGGTCCCGGCGTGTTGATCAGCGGCGAATAGATATCTAGGTAGTTGTTAGAAAAGCGGTAGTACGGACCGATTTTCAACGACGTGTTAGCATCGAATTGATGCTCCCATTGTAAGTCGAAACTCGTGTTTACTTGCGGCTTGATGTTGTTCGACGGCCGCGTCGCAAGCGTTGTCGAATCGAATGGGATGTAGAACGGATTATACGTTGCCGACCCCAACCGGTAAACGAACTCCGTTCCGATAAATTGTCCCGTCGTAGCGTACGAGTAGCGAATCACGTTTTCGGGATTCACACGGTATGTGCCAAGCAGCGACGGCGCCAAAAAACCCGTCGATACGGTACCGCCCGGAATTCCGTTCGGCTGAACCGGCGTAGTAAACAGCGGCTGCGCGGGAATCGCGTATGAAGCGCGCGAGTAGCGCAGGCCGGGCTGAATGGTGAATTTCCCGATGTTTACCTGCGCCTGAGCATAGACGTACGGAACGTGGATCGGAATGTCGGTGAATGCGTTGCGGCATGAATAGGAGAACGTCGAGCCGCCACATGTTCCTGCGACATTTGAGTTGTTCGGATTATTGAATAAATTGAGATACCGGACGTCGCGCAGCTGGTTGTCGTATTCTTGTCCGGCACCCGCCTTAAAGGTCAGGTTTTCATTCGGCGTGTTCGTGTAATCAAATTGCAGGTAGTAGTCGTTACCGTAACGGTTCTGATAATAGTCGCCTAAATCGAGCGTGCATTCGCTGCCGCCGCTATCTACCTGTAGCGGAGAACCGGCAGCGTATGGGTAGACCGGACATGACGTGTCGCCATAGGGTTGGACGAGCGCCGGCAAATTCGGGTCGGTCAGTTCCTGGTTGAAAATATAGGCGTTGTAATTTTCGGCCAGACGCAATGCGAAACTGGATTGGGAACTGATAATGTGATTCCACTGAATCTTGCCGATGCCCGAGTAATGCCCGAGAAAGTTTCCCGAACCATTCGCGAGCCGGCCAAAATACAAGCCGACGGGACACGGCTGTCCGTTTGGTGCGGTTCCGCCCATTGCTCCAGAAGAAGTCCCGGGAGTTCCAGGCACATCGTTGCTAGCGACGGCGCCCGGGCACGGCTGCAGTGACAGCAGCGGCGCGGCCGTCGTGCCGGAGTAAAGCGCGTAATTCACGCCGTCGTTGAATAGACTGTTTTGATAGAAAAATTGGATGTCGTCTTTGGTGCTCGGCCTGTAATGCAGGTTGAGAACGAAATCCCTCGTTTCGATGTAACCGGGGTTGCCGGAACTGATACCGACCTGCGGCAACGTGAACGAGATGTGTCCGTTATTGAAGTCGTTCTGCGAGTTTGCGGCGTCGAACGCCGCATACACCGACCATCGGCGGTCTTGTGCGGCCGTGCCGAATTCCGCGCGAAGAAAGTGATTGAAATCCGGTCCGGTCACCCCGAGGCTAAAAGTCGAAAATCCGGGATAGGTTCCTGTCTTGATGACGGAGTTAATTACTCCGACGCCGTTGCCGGCGTTTTGTGCGGAAAGGCCTCCGGTATAAACCTCGACGTTTCCGATGCCTAAGTCGGTTAAGTTCGTGGTAAAGAATCCCGTCATGCGTTCCGTAATCGGAATGCCATCGAGTTCGTAACCATTATCGACGTCGTAGCCACCGCGAATAGACGGCTCCGCCGGATAGCCGCCGCCAATCGGAGTAACGCCCGGTACGGTGTCTAGGTACTCGTAAATCGTGTGGTGCAAGTTATCTCCGCCCGTCGCCGCCTTGAGCTGATCGCCGCTCACATTGTAAACATCGGTACCCTCATACGGCTTGACCAAGTTACCGGCAGCGTGCGACGTTACTGTCGCGATCGTTTTGAGCGTTTTCGTCAACTTGACGTCGAGCTTTGATACTAAGTCTTGCTGAACCGTAATTCCCGGCTGACTACTTGCCTGATATCCTTCGAGTTGGAAGGAAACGGTGTACGTATCCGGAGTCAACGCTTGCAGCGAGTAATAGCCGGTTGCGTTACTCGTCGACGATTCAGTTTGGCTGGGGGACGTAGCCGTAACGCGAACGTTCGCGAGCGGACTCCCCGACGCAGCATCGGTTATGACGCCGTTTATTGTGCCGGTCGTACCCGCGGATGCCAAACGTGGAAGCAACAGAAAAGCAGCCATGAGCGCGATCGCAAAAAGTTTTTTCATTTTTGCTACTCCGTGAGCCGGCACCGCTGCTCAAACTTGCATCTCGGGTACGGCCCAAGACAAAAGAAAGCGAATCGGCGCGGCCCCGCGCTCGTTCGCTTAGATGCTAATGCACCGAGTAGAGGCTCATCACCTGCGACTTATGTCGCAGGCAAGCGGACGATCGGTATCTAGATCATCATCTTCGAAAGGCCGCGCGGCGTGTCGCTTTCGACGTAACGCGCGCGGCCGGCATGCAGTGCAACCATCTGCGCCGCGACCAGCCACGCAAGCGAGTTGAACGCAATGCCGACAACCGGGCCCAGCAGGGGCACGTCGCTCAAGTGGCCGCCGATCACGTAGCGTAAGGTTTCCGCCTGCACCGCGTCGCGCATCGGACGGTTCACAATGCTGCGCGAATAATCGTCGACGACGCCGATAATCGCGCAGCTGGCATCGAGCATCGCCGCGCTTCCGTGGCGGAACTCGCCTGCCGAGAATCCCTCGGCGTGAATGTAACTGGCTTCTTTGAGTTTGAGCGCAAACTCGTTGGCAATCGGCACGCCGTACCCGGCGCCGACGATCACCACGCTGCGGCGGCGTGCGATCCGCTGCGCGGCTTGACGGACATCCTCAACGTCGGTGCCGTCGAGCCAGCTGCGCACGTCTTCGGCGGTATCGATAAGCGTCTGCGCGTTGCGCGTATGCTCGCTGGACGACAGTAGCCCAGCTGCCCACAGCAGAATGGCCGCGGTCGCCGTAACACTTTTGCTGGCCGGAACGGCGCGCTCGACGCCCGCTTCCAGGTCGATCGTCAGATTCGAGCGTTCGACGAGCGGCGAGTCGCTCGTGTTCGTAATGGCAATCAGCTCTTGCGGCTGCAGAATATCGAGCGCGTCGAGCAAGTCGGTCGAGTGACCGCTCTGCGAGCACGCGATTACCACCGCGTTGCGGTAGGCGGCATTATCGAGCGGCGCTTCGGTCGCCGCGAGGGCATGCGCGCGCAAACCGCGGCGGCGAAGGGCGAGCGCGCCCAACTGTGCCATGAACAGCGAACTGCCGCTGCCGAGCAGCACCACGTCGCGCCCGCGGATCGCGTGCGCGAGACGCTCGGCTTTGTCGCTCTCTGCGATAGCGCGCCAGACGTCCGGTTGTTCGCGGATCTCCCGCTCGAAATGTTCGCCTAACATTATTCGCTAGCCAGTTGCGAGAAGATATCGGCACGCACCTTCGCGAGATCGGCCGCTCCGGTTTTCGTTCCTTCGCCCATCCAATCGTTGAACAGCAGCGAGAACGTTACCGGACCGTGCGTGCGTGTCTGCACGTACCCCGAGAGCGTGCGCACGTGGTTGATGCTTCCGGTCTTCGCGAAGACCTTATTTTCGGCAGGCGTATTCAAATAGGCGCGGCCCAGGGTGCCGCGTTTGCCGGAGACGGGTAAGCCTTGCAGGATCACGTTGCGGTTCGGACTGTTCCAATCGAACTGCAGAATCTGCACGAATGCTCGCGGCGTGATGCGGTCGTACGACGAGAGGCCGGAGCCGTCGGCGATGGTGACCGTCGTGTTGTCGACGCCCGCGGCTTGCAGGAACGATCGCTCGACGGCGATGCCGTGATCGTCGGTGCCGGGTTCGCCGTTCTGCGCAACGCCGAGCTGTTTGACGAAGATCTCGCCCATCAAGTTATCGCTGGGATACCAAAAATTCTGCAGCAGTTCGGGCAACTGCGGCGAGTTGTGCGACCACAATTCGACCGCCGCAACCGGCGTCTTTCCTTTCTGCATGCCGCCGGCAACGGTGATTCCGTGCGCCTTCAGTGCGCGCAGAAACACGTCTCCGGCGAACGCTTCCGGATCCGGAACCGCAGGCACGATGTTTCCCGACTCTTTTGCTCCGAGCGGATAGTTGCCCAGAATCTGAATGGTATTGAAGTTGCTCCAGGGGCGCGCAATATCCGACGTGTCGTGCGAAGTAACGGGTCCCGTGGTCATCAAGTCGTCGATCGTGTACGCACTCGATTGCGGCCAGACGCGCAGGTTCACCGGATCGCCGGCGGTTTTCCCGGGAATCATCGTGACGTTGACGACGCCGTCGTCGAGTTCGAGCGCGGTGATGACCGGCGCGTAATAATACGGAAGATCGTCCCACGACCAGCCGTAACCGTACTGCTGATTGTCGAAGTGTGAGGCGTCGGTAACCAATGCGCCGTCGACGTGCGTGATGCCGCGCGCCGCCAATGCTGCGGCCGCCGCGTCCAAGTCGTTTTCGTTCAGGGCGTTGTCGCCGCCGCCGCGCAGGTACAGGTTGCCGTGTACCGTGTTGCCGGACGGCGAATCGCCGAGCACACGCGTAACGTAACTAAAAGACGTGCCGAGTTTCCATGCCGCCGTCGAACCCGCGACGAGCTTAAAGTTGGAAGCGGGCTGGAACTCTTGGTCGGTATTAAGCGAGTACAGCGTGCTGTGGCGCACCGTATCGATCGCGTAGAAGCCGATTTGTGCGCCGCGCAGCGTCGGTGATTTCAGCAGCACGGCGATCTTTTTTTGCATCGCCGCGACCTGCGCGCGCGTCCACGCACTGCCCGCGGGCGCGGGCAGCGGCGGCTCGGTCGGCGTCGCTTTCGGCGTGGGAGTCGGCGGCGCTCCCCAAATGATCGCGGCGAACACGAGCGCTAACAAACTATGCATCGACGTCGTTCCTCAAAAGATCTTCAGTGCGTTCGCGCCGGGCAATCAGCGAATGCGCGCCTGCGCGCACGGCCGCCACGGCCGGCCGTTCGAAACGGTTGTAGTTGCTTGCCATGCTGAATGTATACGCACCGGTGGCCTGCATCGCAAGCAGATCGCCCGCGCGTAAATCGCGCGGGAGCATGGCATTTACCAACCGGTCGTTTTCGCACGTTCGTCCGCAGACGACCGTTTCGACAAGGTCTGACCCTTCACGCGATGCGGAGACGGTGTGGTGGTACGCATCGTAAAGTGCGGGCCGCGGATTTTCGAAGACGCCGCCGTCAATGATCGCATACGGCATTCCGAACTGCAGTTTTGCCGACTTCACGGTATACAGCGACGTGCCGCATGCGCCGATCAAAGCGCGGCCGGGTTCGATGCCGATAGCCGGAGCGGGCAAATTCAAACGCTGTGCTTCCGACTGAACCGTCTGCGCGATTCTTTTCGCGACGGCGCCGATGTCGATGGCCTGCGTGCTCTCGCGCGGATCCATAGCGATGCCGAAGCCGCCCCCGGCAACGATCGCGGCGGTCGTGAATCCTTGCGCGGCACAGAACGCCGCGCGCTCCATCAAGGCCTGCGCGTTCGCCGCAAAAGCGTTTTCTTCATAAATTTGGGAGCCGATGTGGGAGTGCAGGCCGGCGAACTGCAGATGCTTGGCGCCGCGCAGCACGTCGAGCGCGCGGGGCAGCGTATCGGTATCGAATCCGAACTTCGAACCTTGGCCGCTCGTTAAAACGAACTCGTGCGTGTGCGCTTCGATGGCTGTGTTCAAACGCAGCAGCGTCTGCACGGGAACCTGCGCGTTCATGGCGGCGAGCTGCTGCAGTTCGTCGAGGTTGTCGACTACGATGCGGCCGACGCGATGCAGGCACACCGCGTCGAGTTCGTCGGCGGATTTACCGCAGCCGTGCATCGTTATCCGGTCGGCCGGAAATCCGGCACGCTCCGCCGTCAGCAATTCGCCGAGCGAACAAACGTCCAGCGCGAGTTTCGTATGCTTGAGATGCTTGGCAAGGCCGACCAGCAGCAGCGCCTTTCCGGCGTACGCCACTTCGATGCCGAGCGGTTCGCAGGCTCGAACGAAACGGGCGATCGCGGCATCCAACGCGTCATAATCCAGTACCAGCAGCGGCGTTCCGTACGCCGCGGCGAGCTCGCCGGCAGCGACTCCGCCGATCTGATACGTCATAGTTTACCGGTGGGGCAGGCACTGTGCATGTGTGCGGGAACGATTAGCCCCAATGCATGAACGTCCTCTTGAGAATCGTCTGAGCACCTATCCGCATTGGCGGATCGACCAATGGAATCACGAGTTTCCGCAAGGACGGATCGACAAGATTTACACGCATTGGTCCGCGCACGATTACGCAGCCGTGTTTCCGGCATATCATTACTGCGTCGCGACCGATCCGGACGGGCACATCGTCGTCGCGCAAACGAACGACCCGCGCGCGAACATGCGCGACGTGCGTGAGGATCCTGAGAAGCCGTATGCAGCACACACGCGCGGACGCAACTCCTACGCGATCGGCATCTCGATTATGGCGATGGAAGGATCGCGGCCTGATGACTTCGGTTCCTATCCGCTGACCGAGCCGCTCATCGATGCGATGTGCCTGCTCGGCGCGCGCATTGCCGCCTTTTACAACGTGCCGATCGATGCGGAGCACGTCATGTCGCATGCGGAGGCGGCCCTGATCGACGGCTACTACGGGACGGGAATTGAGGAACGCTGGGATATCGCTCGTTTGCGTCCCGATCCCAAGCCCCTCGAGCCGCACGAAGGCGTGACGACGGGTGACGAACTGCGTACTCGCATGCAGCGCTTTCGCGCGAATCTCGGGTAGCGCCGGTGTGCGGCCGTTACACGCTAGTCGACCCGCGTTCGCTCGCTAACCGGTACGCGCGCTTCCGTTTTCCGAAACAGATCGCGGCGAGCTTCAACGTGGCGCCGACGGATCCGGTCGTTGCGCTGTGCGACGACCGCGGCGATGAAGCAGAAACGATGGAATGGGGATTCCCGGCGCCCGAAGCCGGCGCCGCCACACGGCGGATCGTCAACGCGCGCTCCGAGACTGTAGCGGACAAACCAATGTTCCGCGAGTCGTTTGCGGCGCAGCGCTGCATCGTTTTCGCCGACGGTTATTACGAGTGGATGACGGACGGCCGTCACAAGCGGCCGTTCTATTTTACAATCGACGGCGGCACGCCGTTCGCGTTTGCCGGCTTGTGGATGAACGACGGCCCGAAACGCGTGTGCTGTTTACTGACGACGACGCCGAACGAGGTGCAGGCGCGCGTTCACGATCGTTCGCCGGTCATTCTCGCGGACGACGAAAAGATCGATCGCTGGCTGGCGCGCAGCACGCTCGACGAACTCCGGTCGTTGCTCGTACCCGTCGAGGCTGCGCGTACGAGCGCTCGTGAAGTCAGTGCGCGGGTCAACAGCGTTCGCGTCAACGACGCCTCGTGTCTAGCGCCTGCCGAGCCGGACCGCTCGCTGCCGTTGTTCTAACGCCGCGCGAGGGTACGAGGTACCCATGCGACTTCAACACGACCGCGGTGAGAGCCATAAAAACGAGCACAACGTCTGCACGACGTGCGGTGGGCCGCTCGATCTGTCCGAAACCGCACCGTCACCGGTGTGCGCTGCGTGTTCGGCCGAGGGCGAAGACGCCGATCCCGCCTCGTCTCATTTAGTCAACCACGACGGCGAGTTGCGTCCCGAATAGTCTAAGCAGCGGCCAAGATTCCGAACTGCTCGAGAAACGCGGTCAAGATCGGCTGCGCGACGCCGGCATGCGCAAAACGCTGCACCAGCATCTCGGTTGAAGCGGGCGGGACGATGTTCATAAAATGCGCAACGCCGCCGCTCGTACGAATCTCGACGTGCTGCGCCTGCGCCGGAACGAGCGCCGTTTGGTACGGCTTCAACTCCGCTTCGCCGCCATCGCACGCGAGGTGCAGCGGCATATCCAGCGACATGATGATGACCGGCCGTCCGTGCGTTTGCATCCGTGCCGCGGTCTCGGTCGCTTGCACGCGTTCTACGAGAAAATGGGTGTCTGCAATGAGCGCCGTGCGCTGGAATCCTTCGTATGCATACGCGAGCGGTTCGAGCGGCGGCGTTGCATATTTGCGATAGTCCAGAACGTCGGCCGCTTTCTGTACGTGCAGTTCGCGCGGCTTTCCGTCGGCGCCCACGCGGTTCCAGTCGAAGATGCGGTACGTTAGATCGCTGGCTTGCTGCGTCTCGAAGATCGTGATGCCCGCGCCGATCGCGTGCAGCGTTCCGGCCGGAATGTAAAACGCATCGCCGGCTTTGACGTCGACGCGATTCAAGATATCTCCCAGCGAGCCGTCGGCAACGCGCCGCTCGTACTCTTCACGCGAGGTATCCTTGTTCCAACCCATCACGAGCTGCGCGCCGGCTTGCGCATCGAGCACGTACCAGCACTCGGTTTTACCGTTGGTTTGATGTTCGACTCGCCGCGCGTACGAGTCGTCGGGGTGGACCTGCACCGAGAGCGATCCTTGCGCATCGATGATCTTCGTGAGAATCGGAAAGAGCTCGTTTGGATCGAGGTCGCCCAAAAGCGCCGCGCCGAGTTCGCCGCGCAGCTGCGCCAGCGTCTTGCCGGCAAGCGCGCCGTTCTCAACCGCGTTGGTATCCCAACACTCCCACGATTCGCCGATCTTCTCCGCGGGATCGCCGTCTTTGCCGTATCGCTCGACCAGCAGATCGCCGCCCCAGATGGCGGGCGCCATCTTCGGTTTGAGTACCAGCGGGTAGAGCGTGTTTTGGGTCATTCGTATCCTCGCGCGAAGTAATCCGCGCGCAGAGTTTCCGGCAAACACCGCATCCGCGCGCAGGAGATCGTCGGCCGTCAAAACGCGTTCTACGGCCTGGCCCGCCGATACGAGTTGCGAGCGCAAAACTCCCGGCAGCAGTCCGCACGCGAGCGGCGGCGTGAACAGTGTATTCCCGATTTGCGCGAAAACGTTCGTGCGCGCACCGTCGCAGATCTCGCAGCGCTCGTTCAGCAGGATGGCATCGAAGCATCCGTTGCGCCCGGCCTCTATCGCCGCCGCCTCGTAGGCCGGCCGCCACGAGGTCTTGTGGCGCAGCAGCGGATCGGTGGAATCGATGCGCGCGCTCGCCAGGCAAAGGTTGACCGGCTCGGGCGGCGTTTGCAGCGCACGTTCGTCGATCTCCAGCGCGCCGGCGGAGCTCACGGTTAGGCGTGTCAGCGCCCGGTCGCGCGGCGGTACCGCAGACAGCGCCGAGGCATCGAATCCGAACGCCTGCGCGCTGCGTCGCAGGCGCTCGAGGTGCGCATGCACGTCGCTGCGGCCGGCGTACGTTTCGATCAACCGGAAGTCCGCGTAAGCGGGGCGCAGGAACGCCGACTTCAAGCGGACTTCGTCCCACTCGCTTTGCGCGTTCGAATCGAAGACGATGCCGCCGCCGGCATCGAACCGGCCGCGCCCCCGCTGCAGATCCAACTGCAGCGTTCGGATGGGAACGTTCCACCAACCCGTTCGCTCCGGCGAAAGATAGCCGATACTGCCGGTATAAAAACCGCGCGGCTCGCGTTCGAAACGGGCGATGTGCTCGATTGCGGCACGTTTGGGCGCGCCGGTAACGCTGCCGCAGGGGAACGTCGCGAGTATCGCTTGCGCAAAACGCGGCATGGTGGCGAAACGCGCGCGGACCGTGGACGTCATCGTTGCAAACGTCGGATACCGTTCGATCTCGAAAAGCGGATCGACGCCCACCGCACCGCCCAGCCGCTGCAGATCGTTGCGGAGCAGATCGACGATCATGAGATGTTCCGAGCGGTTCTTTTCGTTCTGCAATTCTTCGATGCGCTCGAGCGGAGCCGTGCCCTTCATCGGCTTCGCGCCGATCGCGCCGGGTTCGAAACGCAAAAACAACTCCGGCGAAATCGAGACGATAGCGGAGCTGCCGAACTCTACGAAGGCGCTGTAAGCAGCGTTTGCGCGCGAGGCGAGCTGTTCGTACAAACCAAGCGCATCGCCGCGAAAGCCGACGTCGAACGGCAGCGTGTAGTTGACTTGATAGACCGCGCCCTCGCGGATCGCAGCGACGATACCGTCTATTGCTTCCGTATAAGCATCCAGCGGCACGCGCGCCAGCGGTGCGCTCATTGCAAACGATCCGGCGCCGGACCGGCGGTTTGACGGAGCCTCGAATGCGCCCAGGACGAGCAGCGGCGCGAACGTGCGGCCCGCGACGCCGTGCAGCAGTGCGCCGAACTCGTACGAAAGCGCACCGGCGATCCAATAGCCGCGGTCGATCCAGTCATCTGCTTGATGCAGCGCGTCGAGCGCCTCGTCTAAAACGGCGGGCGCCCATACGTGCACGGGATGCTCGAACTGCAGCGCTTGCGCGCCGAGCACGAGACGAAGGTTATTGAAGATTCGCTGGCTCGCCCCGTTCGACGATCGCTTTGAAACGGCGCAGATCCTCGGCGATTTGGTGCTGCGGTTCTTCGCCTAAGATACGCGCGATCGACGCGCCGACGTAACGCGCGGGAGGCGCGTATTCCAGCACGACTCGTACTTCCGTGATACCGTTGCGCCGATCGAAGTGCACGGACCCCGCATGATGGATCGCCGAACCCGGCAGCGAGCGCCAACCGATCAGTTCGCCGGGAACGTCGTTGATGATCTCCGCTTCCCACGTCGCGCGGCTGCCCGCCGGTGCGCGCACGCGCCAGCGCGAGCGCGTATCGGTAAGAATTGTAACCTCTTCCAAATGATCCATGAACTGCGGAAGCGTATCGAGCCGCCGCCAAAACGCGTACAGTTCCATCGGGGTACGCGAGACCGAGATCGACTCTTCGACCCGCACACCGCGGCCATACGGAACGCTTGCGTTGGGATTGTACGTCGCGCTCTCGCCCGCCGTATCGAGGCCGAGCAGTGAGTACGCCGGACAGCAGCCGGTCGCACCGCGATACAGCATATAGCCGCCTACCGCTCCTGCGACCGCACCCGGCATCCCGCGGCGGCGAACTGCGTATGCGCCCAGCAAGGCTCCGGTTCCAAGCGATAATAGTCGCTCGATGGCACCGACGTTGCGCGCGTCGTACATAGTCACACTCCCTTCGTTCGTCATTATTCCCGCACCTCAGGACCAAATCCGTCGCGTGCCGAAGGCTCGCTAGGTGCGACTCTTCATCGGAATCGGTTCGAATCTAGGCGACCGCCAGGCTAATATCTTGTCCGCGTTACAGCGGTTGCGCGCGCGCGCCGAAGTTCTCGCGGTTTCGTCCTTTTACGAGAGCGGCGCCGCCGGCGGCGCGGAAGGGCCGCCTTTTCTGAATGTTGCGGCCGAACTCGAGACCGATCTCGACGCGGAAGCGTTTCGCGCGTTTGCCGGCGATGTGGAACTCGCCGTCGGACGGTTTCGCAGCCGTAAACTCGCGGCACGCCCGATCGATATCGACATTCTGCGCACCCCCGATTTCGAACATCCGGATCTTGCGAAGCGGCCGTATAACGCGATTCCGCTCGGCGAGATCACAAACGGGCGCTCTAGTCATCCGGAGAGCTCAGGACATGCTCCGGGCGGCATCAAAAAACTCGAGCGCTCGCTGCACTTTCAAGCGAACCGTCAAGAAGAGTCGCCGGATATCCGGTTAGGACTTTCGCGCGTCGGCGTCTCGAGCGTGCGGCGGATCGTGCACTTGCATATTGACGGCGAAGAGCGCGTGTACAACGGCGAGTTCAGCATGGTCGCGGATCTCGCGCCGGACAAAGCCGGCGTACACATGTCGCGCTTCAGCGAGATTCTGGAAGAAGCCGCGCTCGACGTGCTCGACCGCGAAGGCCCGGCGCCGATCGAACGGATCGTCGAAGCGATTGCGACGGAGATCGTTCGTTCGCAGCGCGCGCTTCGGGCAGACGTCCGGTTGCGCGCGGAGTTCGGGCTGGAGCGTTGGACGCCCGTCAGCGGCAAACGCGGTGAAGAAACGTACACGCTCGTCGGCATCGCGCACGCCGATGCGAGCGGCACGCGGCGCCTTATCGGCGTCGAAGCAGAGGGTATGACCGCGTGTCCGTGCGCGCAGTTGATGGTGCGCGAGCACAGCTTGCACGAACTGATGGCGGCCGGATTTTCGGAAGCCGACGCAAAGCGCGCGCTCGACGCGCTTCCGGTTGCGACGCACAATCAGCGCGGCCGCGGCAGCATTTTAATCGGTACCGGCGACAAGCACTCGGGAGCGATCCGCGCGCACGATTTAGTGGAGATCGTCGAACATTCGATGTCGAGCGAGACATACGACTTGCTCAAGCGGCCAGACGAATTCTTCATCGTCAACAAAGCGCATCACAATCCAAAGTTCGTCGAAGACGTCGTGCGCGGTATTTTATCGAGCGCTTTGGATATGTACGCGGATTTTCCCGACAATACGTTCCTGGCGGCGACGCAAGTGAACTACGAGTCGATCCACAAGCACGATGCGTTCGCCGAGAGCGAAGGGACGTTCGGCGAGTTCCGCTCGGAGTTGTCTTCGGGCGCTTACAACAGCACCAAGACATCGCTTACAGACTGGCTGAAAGCGTCTCGGTGATTTCGACGCCTCCGCCTGCGCACAAACGCTTTCAGGGTTAATGAAAGCGCTTAGTATCCGATGCAAAGCAAAGCGTATGCAACGAAGCAACGACATCCGGTGCGGAGCCGTCCGTTTGCGAGTGTGTGTAGGTGGCCATCAAGATGCCGCCATCAGCCGGTGCTAACGCGGATTCGGCAATAATCGTCTGCGTTCCAAATGTTGTACGGCTTGATACATACCAACCGTTACGACGACCCTCGCAGACCGCGAAGCTGTGCGATGCTTCGACCGTGGCGACACCAAAACTGTTGTGGAACTGGCGATCGATGTCCACACTTCGAGTCCTTAAATCTGTGGTGGCCGAGATGTCATGCGTGGCAACATAAGACACAGATACGTTGCTTCCCCGGTGCGTCCACATTGCAAGAAAACCCTCAGGCGGCGTCAATCCTGGAGTTGTTGCTACCCATGCGGGCGGTAATGTTAGCGTAAATCGCATTGAATCTGCGCGAGGCTGATTGCTATCGGCAACCGCGCATGCGCATATTCCCAAGGCCACACCTAAGGTGATGCCGAGTTTCAATGTTGCAGAGCGCATTACGAAACGGGAGAGCATCCCAATCGCTCCAAACTCTGGTTGATTGATGAATTAGCCATGTCCCATTCCTGCTCTGCGACTGCAAATGCGGAGGCGCATAATAACGAGCCGGATGCCCCGCAAACGGCATCAGTCTGCTTCTCTAAGGCGATGCGAATGGCGGCGTGAAGCCGATCTGGTTTGGTGGACACTTTCGGCTTAGCCGAGAAGGGTTCATCCAATGCGAAAACACCCCCGGTCCTACCCGCCGGATTTCCGGCAGAAGGTCGTCGATCTGGCTCGAACCGGCCGCAGCCCTGACGATCTGGCCAACGAATTCGGTCTTGCGCGGCAAACGGTTCGAAATTGGATCAAGCAAGCAGAAGTTGATACCGGCGTTCGCGGCGACGAATTAACCAGCGAGGAGCGCGGTGAATTGACTCGACTGCGCAAAGAAAATAAACACCTCGCGCTTGAAAACGATATTCTGTCAAAAGGCGCGGCCTAGTTCGCTCGGGAGACCAATTCCGTGCCAAACAAATCTTCGAATTCATGAAGGCGTACCAGGCCCGAAATCGTCGTTCCGTTCCCACGATGTGCCGCGTGCTTGAGGTCTCCGCAAGCGGTTACTATGCGTGGTGTAATCGCGTACTACCGTCGGCGCGGCAGCAGGCCGATATATTGCTCGGCGATCGAATCGAGTCGTATTATCAGCAATCGCATGGCGGTACGGGCGTATGCGGCTGCAAGGCGACCTGCGCGAGGAAGGGCTTCGAGGAAGCGACAAGCGCGTAGTCCAGCTGATGCCCGAACGCAAACTCGTCGGAGCCAGTAGGCGAAAAGGCTATAAAACAACGATCCGCGATCGCGATGCCAGGCCGGCTCCGGATCTGGTCGAACGTCGCTCGTCGCGACTCGCCGGATCAACTATGGGTGGCTGATATCACGTACATTCCAACGTATGCGGTTTTTTGTTCCTTGCTATTGTCCTCGATGTCTTCAGCCGACGCGTCGTCGGATGGCGAATGGCCAACAAC
>DASSRQ010000289.1:0-18601 GCA_035701665.1 Vulcanimicrobiaceae bacterium | reverse complement strand
CTGCTTACCGACCTTCGGGGGATTCCGTCGTGAAAGAACGCCGTCACCGCGCCATGCTCACCCTCGTTGCGACGCGTCCGGTGCGCTCGCAAGAAGAGTTGGCCACGCTGCTCGAGGTCCAAGGTATCGAAGCCACTCAGGCAACGATCTCGCGCGACATCAAAGAACTCGGACTCGTGAAAGTCCCGATCAAAGACGGACAGTTCAAGTACGTCGTTCCGTCTGCAACGGTTACATTTGCAAGCCGCTTGCACCGCGTCGTCGCCGAACTCGTTTCGTCGATAACGCCCGCTGAAAACCTCATCGTGCTTCGCACGCCGCCGGGCAGCGCGATGCTCGTTGCGACGGCGATCGATGAAGCCGGCTGGCCCGAAGTGGTCGGCACGCTCGGCGGTGACGACACCGTCGTCGCCATCGTTCGCACCAAACAAGAAACACTGCTCGTCGCACAACGCTTCGAAGATCTCCGGGAGACCGCGTGACCAATCGCATCGTCCTTGCTTACTCCGGCGGACTCGACACGTCCGTCCTGTTAAAGCGTTTCATCAACGAAGGCTATGAAACGATCGCATTGACGCTCGATTTGGGCGAAAGCGACGGCATCGCCGGCGAAGGTTCGCAGGCCGCGCTCGAAAAGGTCCGCGCAAAAGCGCTGGCTCTCGGCGCCGCGGATGCGGTGCTTGCGGACGTTCGCGAACGGTTTATCTCGGACTACGCGTTCAAAGCGCTGCACGCGAACGCGCTGTACGAAGGCATCTATCCGCTCTCCGCGGCGCTGTCGCGCCCGCTGATCGGCGAACTGCTCGTAGAAACGGCGCATCAGTACAACGCGTCGGCCGTCGCGCACGGCTGCACGGGCAAGGGCAACGATCAAGTCCGCATCGAGCTCGCGGCTAAGAGTTTGGATCCGAAGATGCAGGTGCGCGCGCCGCTGCGCGAGCAGCCGCTCTCGCGCCCCGATGCAATGGCGTACGCGCAAGCCAACAACATTCCGGTCTCGCACACCGGCGCGAAACCGTATTCGATCGATGCGAACCTGTGGGGACGCTCTATCGAAGCGGGCGTGCTGGAAGATCCGTGGACGGCGCCGCCCGAAGATGCATACGCGTGGACCAAGTCCATCGCCGATGCACCTTCGCAAGCCGAAGAGATCGTCGTTTCGTTCGACGGCGGCATTCCATCGTGGAACGGTTATAAGGGTGCCGCACTCGTCGCGAACCTGAACGCGCTTACCGGTGCGCACGGCATCGGCCGCATCGACATGGTCGAAGATCGCATCATCGGCGTGAAGTCGCGCGAAGTCTACGAATGTCCGGCCTCGCTCACGCTCATCGCCGCACATAAAGCGCTCGAGCGCCTCGTGCTCACGCGCGACGAACTGCGTTTCAAGGCCTCGTGCGACCAGAAGTACGCCGAACTCGTCTACGACGGATTGTGGACCTCACCGCTGCGCGGCGCGCTCGATGCGTTCAACGGATCGTTTGCGCAGCGGATGCACGGCGAAGTGCGGCTGCGGCTGCATCGCGGGCAAGCTGTCGTCACCGGCGTTCGTTCGCCGTTCGCGCTGTATGCGCCGGAACTCGCGACGTACGGAAACGAAGACAAGTTCGATCACCGCGCAGCCGATGGTTTCATCGCGCTCTACGGTTTGCCGCTGTTCGTGCAGGCCCGCGTGTCGCAATCGGCGGCCGTACCGGCCTAAATGCAAACAAAACTCCAATGGGGCGGCCGTTTTTCGGCCGAACCGGATGCCGCACTGCTGCGGTTCGGGTCGTCGTTAACCGACGATCTACCGCTGGCCGGCTGCGACGTGCAGTGTTCGCTTGCGCATGTGGAGGCGCTTGCGGGCGGCGGCATCATCGTTGGTCCCGACGCGACGGCGCTGCGTGCAGCGCTGACGCAAGTTGCGCAGGAGGTGCAAACGGGTGCGTTTGCGGCATTTGCGTTTGACTGCGGGGCCGAAGACGTGCATGGCGCCATCGATGCGCGTGTACGTCAGATCGCGAGCGGTCCGGGCGCCTTGCTGCACGCCGGCCGCTCGCGAAACGATCAAGTCGCAACGACGCTGCGGTTATTCATTGCGCAGCAATGCCGTGCCGCGTCGGACGCGTGTGCGGCGGCGGTGGACGTCCTTGCGAACCAGGCCGAAACGGCGCTGCAAGAACAGACGCTGCTGCCGGCGATGACCCATTGGCAGCTCGCGCAGCCCGCGCTCCTGGCGTACTGGCTATGCGCTGCCGCCGAACCGCTCAAGCGCGCGGCGGATCGCTGCGCCGCTGCTGCAGATGCCGCGATGGCCGAGATGCCGCTCGGGTCGGCCGCGGTCTGCGGCTCGACGCTGCCGCTCGATCGTGAAGCGGCGCGCGCCGTTCTCGGATTTGCTGCGCTCTCGCCGAACGGCATGGACGCGATCGGTTCGCGCGACGTTGCGCTCGACGGCGCGCACGCGATCGTGACGGCGCTTGCCGCGGCCTCGCGTGTCTGCGAAGAGCTGATCGTTTGGTGCAATCCGCTCGTGGGATTTGCCGAATTGGGCGACGAGGCGTCGACCGGATCGAGCCTGATGCCGCAGAAGCGCAATCCGGATCCGTTCGAGCTCGTTCGCGGGCTGGCGGCGACGTCGGCGGGCGCGTACGCCGGCGCGCTTGCAAGTACGGTGGGCGTCGCGCTGTCGTATCATCGCGACTTGCAGCAGACGAAGGCCGTTATCGTAAGTATTGCGGCACGCGGCGCCGAAGGGGTCGACGCTTTTGCGCGCGCGCTCTCTTACGTGACGTACGATGCCGACGCCATGGGCCACGCGGCGGGCGCGGGCTTCACCGTGGCGACGGACCTTGCCGACGCGATGATCGCAGGCGGCTCGAGCGCCCGCGAAGCACACGAAACCATTGGAGCAAAAGTGCGCGAACTCGAATCGCAGGGCGAGACATTCGATTCACAGATGACGCCGCTGCAGTCGGTCTTGAAGAAACAAACGGCGGGTTCGACGCATCCGGAAGAAGTTGCCAAGAACATCGCCGCGCTGCGTGCATGGATCGGCGGCCGTAACGCATGACACGGGTCCACGTTCTCGGGGCCTCGGGATACGCCGGGCTCGAGATGCTGCGTCTTGTCCTCGAGCATCCCTCGCTCGAACTCGGCGCCGCCGAAAGCGCAAGCAGTGCAGGAGAAACGTTTGGAGCGCACTCACCGGCGCTGCGCCGCTCGGCGCGCACCTTCGATGCGCCGGGATCGATCGCAAACGTCTTGCGTGCGGGCGACTGCGTCGTCACGGCCGGCTCGCATGGCGCTGCGCGCGCGTGCGTTCCGCAACTGCTCGGCGCGGGAGCGCGCGTCGTCGACCTGTCGGCCGACTATCGCTTCGACGAGAGCGCCGTGTACGGTTATGCGCCGCTCTATCGCGAACAGATTGCGTCGGCATCGCTGATTGCGAACCCCGGCTGCTATCCGACGGCAACGCTGCTCGCCACGCTGCCGCTTGCGCCGTTCCGTCCCCAGACGATCGTCGTGGATGCCAAGAGCGGAATCAGCGGCGCAGGCCGCACGCCGTCGACGGCCACTTTGTACGCCGAACTCGAAGGCGAAGTGCGCGCATACGGATTGGACGGCCACCGTCACGAGCCCGAGATCGAGCGGCAGTGGCATGCCGGCGGATTGCATGCGTCGCTCGTCTTCACGCCGCACGTGCTTCCCGTAACGCGCGGCATGCTCGTCGACGCGTATGCCGTGTTCGCGAGTGCTCCGGATCCCGAGGCAGTCGTGCAGGCGTTCGCAAGCGCTTATGCAGGCGATCCGTTCGTGCGCCTTGTAACCGATGCGCCGTCGCTTCGCGCCGTCGCGCGCACGAACGACGCCGAAGTGCACGTCTCGGTCAAAGGCAACGTCGTGCGCACGATCTGTGCGATCGACAACCTCGGCAAAGGCGCGGCCGCGCAAGCGCTCGCCAACATCAATCTCATGTACGGCTACCCGGAGGCACTCGGTCTTGCAAACAGTTACGTCCCCGTCTGAGACGCGCATCGTCGAACTGCGCGGCGGTTTGGGAACCGTCCCGGGCGTTCGTATGGCGGGCGTGCATGCCGGCATCAAGAAGCGTAAGCGCGACCTCGCGCTGATTGCGTTCGACTCGCCGCAAGTCTGTGCAGCCGTCACGACCACGAACGAGATTAAAGCCGCTCCGGTGTTGGTGAGCAACGAGCATCTCACGGCCTTCGGCGACAATATGCGCGTCGTCGTCTGCAACTCGGGCTGCGCCAACGCCTGCACGGGCGAGCGCGGCGAACGCGATGCTCGCGCTACCGCGCGTCAGGCAGCCGCACTGCTGGAACTCGATCCGCATCAAGTCATCGTTGCGTCCACCGGCGTCATCGGCGTTCCGCTCGCGATGGATCGCATGTCGAAAGGCATCGAACATGCCGTCGAGCAGCTCGAAAACGGCAATAAAGCCGCGTTCGATGCGGCCGAGGCGATCATGACCACGGATCGTGTTCCGAAACTCTCGGCTTATGCGTTTTACGTCGACGGGAAAAAATACGTCGTGGGCGGCATCGCCAAAGGCTCGGGCATGATCGCCCCCAACATGGCGACGATGCTCGCGTTCGTTGCAACGGATTATCCGCAAACGCGCGCGGCGCTGCAGTCGGCGCTCTCCGGCGCGTGCGAAGAGACGTTCAACATGATCTCGGTCGACGGCGATATGTCGACCAACGATGCCGTGTATGCGTTCGCTCCGCAAGGCAAGTCGAATGGCTGCGACGCGTTCAGCGAAGCATTCCGGCGCGTCTGTCACGATCTTGCGATCGCGATGGTTGCGGACGGCGAAGGCGCGACGAAGACGCTTGCCGTGACGGTTTCGGGCGCGCGCTCGACGCAGCAGGCGCGCAATATCGCCCGTGCGATCATCAACAGCAATCTCGTGAAGACGGCTATCTTCGGCGAAGATCCCAATTGGGGCCGCATCATCGCCGCAGCTGGCTCGGCGCGCGAAGGCCTCGACCCCGATGCCTGGCAGATCGAGATCAACGGCAAACTCTGGGTCGATAAGGGCGCGATCGAAGTACTCTCCGAAGCCGAAGCGCACTTCGAGTTGGAGGAGCGCAAGATCGACATCGTGCTGAACCTCGGCATCGGCGACGCGCAAGCGACGGGCTGGGGCTGCGACCTTTCGCGCGATTACGTCCGCATCAACGCGAGCTACCGCACGTGAGCCATCTCTTCGAAAATTACAGCCGCGCGCCGGTCACGTTCGTCTCGGGCAAGGGCTGCGAACTCTTCGACGCGCAGGGGCAAGCGTATCTCGACTTTATCGGCGGTATCGCCGTGTGCGCACTGGGACATGCCGATCCCGCGATCGCGCAGGCGGTAAGCCGTCAGGCGCAATCGCTCGTTCACGTAAGCAACCTTTTCCGCAGCGAAGTTTCGGAAAAACTCGCGGGCGAATTGTGCCGCCGTTCGGGCTTCGACCGCGCGTTTTTCTGCAACTCCGGCACCGAAGCGAACGAAGCGGCGATCAAGCTTGCGCGCAAATTTGCGTTTCGCAGCGGATCGAAGCGGCATGTCGTGGTGTCGTGCAGCGGCGGGTTTCATGGCCGCACGCTCGGCGCGCTTGCGGCAACGCCGAACGAAGCCTATCACGAAGGCTTCGGCCCGCTTCCGGGCGGCTTCGCCGTCACACCATTCAACGACGTTCGCGCGTTAGATGCGGCGCTAGGCCCGGACGTAGCCGCATTTATCGTCGAGCCCGTGCAAGGCGAAAGCGGCGTGCACGTTGCCGATGCGGCATTTTTGCAGGCCGCCCGCAAGCTCTGCACCGAGCGCGGTATTCTGCTGATCTTCGACGAGATTCAATGCGGCATGGGCCGCATCGGCCCGACCTTCGCATTCGAACATTTCGGCGTGCGGCCGGATATCGTGACGCTTGCAAAGGCGCTCGCCAACGGGTTGCCCATCGGCGCCGTCCTGACGACCGAAGCCATCGCGGCGGCGTTCAAGCCGGGCGATCACGGCAGCACATTCGGCGGTTCGCCCGTGCCCTGCGCGGCAGCGCTCGCACATCTGCAGCAGCGTGACGCGCTGGGACTGCACAGCCAGACCGATACGATGAGCTCGTATTTCTTGAACGCGCTGCGCGAACTCGCGCAGGAGTTCCCCGAGTTGTTTGGTGAGCCGCGGGGTTTGGGGCTGTTGATCGGCTTGCCGGTGAACGAAGCTGTTAAAGCGAGCGAGATCGTGGATGCACTGCGCAGCGATGCGATGATGCTGGTCAATGCCGCCGGCGGCAACACGCTGCGGTTCGCGCCGCCGCTGATCGTCGAGATCGCGCACGTGGACAAGCTCGTTCAGGCGTTGCGTGCGTTCGCGCAATCGCGGGTGAAGGAGAGCGTAGCGGCCGCAGGGCAGTAGCGCCTATGCTGGGCGCACTCCTGTTCTCTGCGATTCTTGCATACCCGGGGCTTCACACGAAGCCATGCCCGATCGGAGGCGTGCCTGCAACGTGCGGGTCGCTGACCGTTTACGAAGATCGCGCCGCGCAGCGCGGGCGCACCATCGATCTGCACTTCGTGCTTCTCCACGCAAAACACCGCACGGGCCACGTGCTGGCATTCAATCCGGGCGGTCCGGGCGCGTCTTCGACGGATTCTGCACCTGCAGTCGCTGCCGGTCAATTCTTCGGCGAGTTCACGACGCTGCGCGACACGTACGACGTCCTGCTGTTGGACAACCGCGGCACCGGGCTCTCCGCCCAGCAGCCGTGCGACTTTGCGCCGCGCGCGCGTCCGGCCGAATACTTCCGGCAAGTCTTTCCGGACGCGGAAGTCAAAAAGTGCCGCGCGCGATTAGCGGTGCACGCAAACTTGAGTCTGTACTCGACCGCCGTTGCGAACGACGATCTCGCCGATGTCGCGACCGCTCTGGGTTACAAGAAGATCGTGCTCGACGGCGGATCGTACGGAACGCGTATGTATCTCGCATTCGCGCGCCAGCATCCCGGACGCGTCGAAAGCATCGTCTTGCGCGGCGTCGTTCCCCCGCACTTCGTCATTCTGCCGCTGCAGATGGCCGGCGGCCTCCAGACCTCGCTTACGAATCTCATCGCGCACTGCAAGGCGGACCAGACGTGCAGCGCGCAGTTTCCGGATTTCGGACCGCATTTCGCTGCCGTGAACGCGCGGTTTGCCGGCGGCCCGATAGCCGTGCCGGTACGCAACGACGCGACGCAGCAGATTCAAACGGTGCGGCTTTCGCATGAAGTGTTCGTCGAGCGCATCCGCCAAGCGCTCTACGATCCGCATACCGCCGCGTATATTCCAATTATTATCGAGCATGCGTACAGCGGGGATTACGCGCCGCTTGCGCGGCTCGTCGACGAGATCTCGCAAGAGTTTGCAAACACGCAGGCCAATGGTTTAAACCTTTCGGTGACCTGCGCGGAAGATCTCCCGTTCGTAACCGAAGCGGCGATCCAGAGCAGTAGCGCCGGAACCATTGAAGGCGATGCGCGCGTGCGCGCCCAGCAGCGCGCATGCCGCATGTGGAACGTTAAACCGGTGCCGCGCAGCTTCATCGATCCGGTCCGCAGCAGACTGCCGATGCTGTTGATCTCCGGGACGGACGATCCCGCATCGCCCGCAAAGTATGCAGAAGAGGCGCTGCCGTATCTGCCCAATGCCCGGCTGCTGCTGATTAAAGGCGGCTCGCACGAGAGCGATTCGCCATGCGTCGACAAAACGGCCGACCGCTTTGTGCGAGCGCGTTCGGCCGCCCGTTTGGACCTCGCAGGCTGCGGCAACAGTTACAAACGCGCACCCTTTGCGACGACACTGCGCGAATATCAACTCGGTTCCGCAGGCGATCCGGCGCTGACACAGCGGTTCCGCGGGCTCGTCCAACAGATGATGACCGGAACGATCGACCGCGCGCAACTCGATCCGGCCGTCTCCAAAGAATTCTCGGATGCGATGCTGCGGCAGTTTGCTGCGGCCACGCCCGTCGCCCAAGGGCACCGCGTATCAGTACATTTGGAGCTTCGCAGCCGCGGAGTTCGTCGCGACGTTTACGGTCGGCCAAGACGATCGCATCGCAGCATTAGATATCTCGCCCTAGCGAGCACATGCTCGACAGCCTGCAGCATCGGCGGTGATATCGAAATGATGGCGGGTACATGCGTGCCATGAAGGCCGTACGTGTTCCGTCAGCAGGCGATCATCGTTTGGAGCGGGTCGAAATCGACGTTCCGCAGCCGGGTCCGGGCAGCGTTCGCGTTCGCGTTGCAGCGTGCGGCATCTGTCACAGCGACTCGATGACCGTGCAGAACATGTGGCCGGGCATTACGTATCCGCGAGCGCCCGGGCACGAGATTGCCGGTACGATCGACGCCGTCGGCGAGAACGTTACCGGATTCAAACAAGGCGATCGCGTCGGCATCGGGTGGCACGGCGGACACTGCGGTCATTGCGATCGTTGCCGTCGCGGCGATTTTCTGACCTGTCGCAGCTTGCAGATTCCCGGGATGGCGTACGACGGAGGCTACTCGGAGTTCGTCATCGCGCCGGCTGTTGCGCTCGCGCGTATTCCGGCCGAACTTTCGTTGGAAGATGCAGCGCCGCTCATGTGCGCGGGCGTCACGACGTTCAACGCGCTGCGCCACAGCGTTGCGAAGCCCGGTGACACCGTTGCAATTCTCGGAATCGGCGGTTTGGGGCATTTGGGCGTTCAGTACGCGGCGAAGATGGGATTTCGCACCATCGCAATAGCTCGAGGAGCCGATAAAGGCGATCTTGCCCAGCAGTTGGGCGCGCACGATTATATCGACAGTACCGCGTCCGATGTTGCAGCGGAGCTGCAGAAGCGCGGAGGCGCCAACGTCGTGTTGTCGACCGTTACCGCGGCCAAGGCCATGGAGCCCGCTCTTGCCGGCTTGGCTATCGACGGTCAACTCTTGATCGTCGGTGCATCGCACGAGCCGCTGTCGGTAAACTCGGCGGCGATGATCGGCGGCCGGCAGTCCATCCGGGCGTGGGCATCCGGAACCTGCGTCGATTCGGAAGACACGATGAACTTCAGTGTATTGAGCGGCGTGCGTCCGATGATCGAAACGATGCCGCTCGACCGCGCCACGGAGGCGTACGAACGCATGTTGAGCGGCGAGGCGCGCTTCCGTATGGTGCTGACGCAATGAAGGTAGCGGTTCTCGTGGGCAGTCTGCGCGAGAAGTCGTTCTCGCGGTTAGCTGCGCTCGCCGTGGAAAAGTACGCGCCTGCAACCCTGGAGTTTGAGATCGTCGAGATCGGAAAACTTCCGCTCTACAATCAGGATTACGACGATCGCAATGCGCCTCCCGAAGAATGGGTCGCGTTCCGCGACCGCGTACGCCCCGCCGATGCCGTTCTTTTTGTAACGCCGGAGTATAACCGTTCGGTCCCGGGACTTCTCAAGAATGCTATCGACGTCGGGTCGCGGCCGTACGGCAAAAGTGTGTGGAGCGGTAAGCCGGCGGCGGTCATGAGCGTTTCGCCCGGCGCAATCGGCGCGTTCGGTGCTAACCATCATCTGCGCCAGATGATGGTGTTCCTCGACATGCCGGTAATGCAGCAGCCGGAAGCCTACGTCGGAAATGCGGCGACGCTCTTCGGCGAAGACGGAACTATCGAAAACGAAAGCACGCGAACGTTCTTCACAACCTTCGGTCAGCGTTTCGCTGAGTGGATAGAACGAACGGTTACTGCTGCCAAATAAAGACGGTGGGCACGTTAAAGAGCGTCCCGATTCCGGCGATCGTTCCGTCGTTGCCGACTGCATAAGCCGATTCAAAACGCCAGCCCGGTGGATGCGGCAGATCGTCCAGCCGCTGGAGTAGTCCGTTACGCCAGCGGAACGCAAAGTGCCGGCCGTTGCGGCCGGTCAGCATCCCCACGACGGTACCGGCATCGTTTACACCATACGCAACGCTGCGCGGCGAGTCCGGCGCAATAGCGATACGCCGGCCGTTCGCATCCCAAACGAAGGCATGCGGTATGCCCGAACAATACGTGTGGCCCGTCCGGTCCGTGCTGTAGAAGTTTGTCGTTTCGCACTCTTTGCGCGCCGGGACTGCGTCGGCGCCGGCAGTCAAGCCATTGTGGTTGATTGCGAGCGCGTCGCCGGGCCCGAGTTCGCGTAGACGCGTTCCATACCAGCGCACCGCGACAAACCGTTGAACAAGCGTGTTCAAGTTGTCCGGCGCGAGTTTTGCGTTCAAATAGCCGCGATAACCGGCAGCCCATTGACCGCGCACGGTCTGGACGACCGCGCGCCCTAAATTGCGGCAGGCGCCGTCGCGTACGATGTAAGCGTATGGAGCAAAAATCTCGGGACTGTCGCTCATGACTTGGAACGAGCCCGCACCGGTGCGATCGATTGTGATCGCAACGCGTCCGTCGCTGTCGCCGCCGTACGCATGCTGGTCTTCGGACGAACCGGAATCCACGCAAGACGGCAGCGGCCAACGAGCCGCCGAGTAGAGACCCCAGCGCTGCACTTCATACGATGTTCCGCTGTACGCCCCGCTCCAGTTGGTGGACGCAGTTACGAAGATCTGCCGTCCGGCGCTCGCGACTCCGGCAGATTCAACGCGATAGTTCGGATCCTGATTTCCGCTTTTGTTTCTGCCGTAGCCCGGCGCAGTCATCACGTCAAGTCCGGTAAAGGATTGTGGTCTGCCGTCTTCGTCCCAACGGATCGCGCGAAACTGAAACGTACGATCGGTGGATTGCGCAAGTGCTGCGACAGTATGATTCGCAGTCACCACGAGATTGGGCGTCTGTCCTTCGGGATCGACGGTAAATCCCGGCGGTAGAGCTAATGCGCGAATGAGAACGGCGGCGAAGATGAACATCGGCGAGCCCTCCACGCCGGAAACGACGAACGCGCGTATGCCGTGACAAAAAACGCGCCTTGGGCGCTAATGCACCGTCTTCGTCGTGCAGCTCGCGGGCGGCGGTGTCGGTGCAGCGCTTATGCCGATTGCGGGAGGTGCCGTCAGCGTGCTGCCGTGCCCGTGAAACAGAAACGCGACGGGAAGCAGTAACAGCGGCCACCAGCCGTTGTGATGCGTTTGCGGCGCCTGCGCGACCGTCGTAAGAGCTGTTAACCCGCTTGCCGGAGTAGGCGTCGGATCCGGCGACGCATCGGGAGCCGGTGCCGCCGAGGCTTGCGGTGCCGGCGTGGGCGAGAGCATCGCAATCGTGAGGCGCATGGGTGCGGGACGCTTCGCGATGTGCGTGGGCGTAGGGATAGCGGCGATTCGAGGACGAGGACGCCGCACGATCGACAGATTACCGCAACGTGACGGAACGAACAGCGCTATTGTTTGATCGCGCTCGACAAGATCGACTTCCCAACCCTTCGTCGAACGCGGAACGATCACATCATGCAAGACGTACACTTGCCCGGCGCTGGCCCAACTCATCGCATCGAGATGGCGCGGAATGGTGACGTACGTCAGCTGCCCCGACGCAATGCGCGAAGCGAACGCCGCGTACTCGGCGTTTGAGATACCGAGTTTCGAGCCTGCGGCCTTAAAGAGCGCGCCGTCGCGGGCGACGTTCGTCTGCAGTTGGGCGGTGGACTGGATTTCACCGATGAGGGGAGCAGTACCGAGTTCGGCGATACGGTGCGGTTGCGCGATCGCCGGAAAGGGAATCGCAACGGCTAAAAGCGTCGCGGTCAGAAACCGTAACAGGTGCATCGCTCGCAATCGTAGCGGAAGCGCGCGCTCTGGGACATTCAGAATCCGTGCGTCCTTCTTTACGGATTGTTATGGTGTTTGTCAGCCAGCCGACTTTTACGCGAGGCCGCCCGAAAATGCCGTAGCGAAGAGCCGCTCGAGATAGGTATACATCGCCTGATCGTACTGCCGCAGGCGCGCGCGCGTAGCTCGCGGCCAGAATGACTGCGGATCATTCACTTCGACGTAGGCGCGAAGGCTCTCCGCGAAATATTCGTCCGGCGCCGTTGCCGCGTACGGCGTCACGAAATTTTTCGCCCCGGCGAAGAGCGCACGTAACTCCGGGTCGAGCGAAGAATGGTACACGCCGTTTCCGAGCGCGCAATCGATCGCATGCCCAAACTCATGTGCAACGGTCATTGGACTGCGCGAGCGCAGATACACCGTGCGCTCTTCGACAACGAATAATCCCGCCGGCGGCGCCGGCCATGCATCGACGTCGATCTCCAGACGCTGCAGTGCCTGCGAACGGTCGCTGTAACGCTCTCCGCGGACGAGCGGAACGATGCGAATGCCCGCGCGGCGCGCGAGATCAAGAGCGTCCGCACCAAAGCGTTCGAGCGTCGCGGTAATGGCGCGTTCCGAACCGGCTTCGGCATCGAGCAGTGTATGGGCGGTCGTAGTCATTCGGAGCAGTATCCCGCGCCGCTATTGCGCCAACATGGCCGCCGTGTTGCCAACAGATTGCCGCCGCGCAGCCTCTGTAGGGATGAACGGAGAAAGGGGCAGGCAGTGGAGTTTTCGGTTGATCCCGGCCTGGTGCGGCGCGCCAGGCACGATCGCCCGGCAATGGATGCGCTCATCACGCAGGTGTGGCCGGAAGTCTTTCGTGTTGCGCTCGGCATCGTGCGCGAACGCGCTTCCGCCGAAGACGCGGCGCAGGAAGCGTGCGCAGCCATCGTGCGTTCCCTGCCCGCGCTCAGAGACGATCGCGCGTTTTACGGGTGGATGTACCGCATCGCCGGGCGATGTGCCGTCGACGCAGCGAAACGTGCTGCGCGTGAGACATCATCGCCGCAAGAATCCGCTGCGCAACCGGATCTCGACGGAACGATCGATCTGCGCGGCGCGATTGCACGGCTTCCGGTTTCGCAGCGGACCGCGGTCGTGCTGCACTATTTTGCCGGTCTTTCGAGCGGCGAGATCGCAGGCGTGCTTGGCGTTCCTTCACCGACCGTTCGTTTTCACTTGATGCTGGCGCGCAAAGCGCTTCGGCAGTTTTTACGTGCGCGTGACGCGCGTGAGGAGACGGTTCAGCATGTTTGAAGAGACGGTGTTCCAAACAGAGATCCGCGCAGCACTCGAAAGCGCTGCCGCGCCGCCGGTGGATCTTCGGGCGATTTACGGACGCGCACCCCTGACGCGCCGCCCCGAGTTTCCGAGCGGGCGAATTGCGGCGGTAACGGCCGCAGCGTTAGTCGCCGCACTGCTGTTCATGCCGCAAGCGCAGGCGGTCGTGCAATCGATGGAGACACGCGTCGAAGCGGCGTTGCGACTAATGGGCATTCATTCCGGACCGCCCGTGCCGGACAGCATCGTGGGAGCGCTGCAAGCGGGAACGCACAAAGCCGGCCTGGCGCAGGCGGCAAAGCAAGTACGCTTTACACTTGTCGAACCGCAAGGTTTACCGTCCGGTATTCGTTCGGAGAAGATCTACGTCTCGCCGACCGCGCGCTGGAACCAAAGCAAAAAGTGGCACGTAGCCGAGAAGATCGTAACATTCGAATACACGCGGGCGAACGGCGAGCAGTTTATGCTGCAAGCGGCTCCCTACGTTCCGGCGGAAACGATATACGCGTACATGTGGCAGACGGTAGAAAAGCCGAACGGCGATCCCGTCATCGTGAACGGGCGGCTCAAACTCATCCGGCACGACTCGCTGCATTGGCGTAACGGCAACCAAGTCACGAATGCGATAACCGGTCCCGGCCTTTCGCTCGATGAAGCGCGTGCCATCGAACGCGCGATGCGCGGACAAGATCTGCCGGGCGTAAAAACCGGTAAGCCGCGGGGCGGCGGCCGGTTCATGGTGGTCAAACCGTAATGAAAAAAAGAAGGCGCTGCAATTGCAGCGCCTTCATTCGTACGGCGTTACTCGCTAGGAGTTACGAGCAGCCGTTGCTGGTCAGAAGGAAGTAGCCGTCAGACGGATTCACCGTAAGGGGATTGCTGACAGCGCGTCCTTCAATATCGGTGTACGTGTGGCCGGACGGCAGCGTAAGCGCGTATGACGATCCACTTGCGTTAGCTACGGCGAGTCCGCCTTGGAATTTACGAACGTAGACGTACGATGCCGGGCTAGCGTATGCGCCGCACGCGGCGCCATAGCGGGTGTTGTATTCGTTGCGATACGAGTAGTTCGATCCGCCGTGTGGGGAGATGTAGACGTCCTCGCCGCCGTTATTGCCGAGTGCGTAGGTCGCGAGCGCCCAATCAACCTGCGCCTGTGTAAGCGTCGACGGATCGTTCGAGCATCCGCTTCCCGTGCAAAAGTAGTCCGTCACGAGCACGGCAATGTTATGTGCCTGCGTGTACTCGACCCATTGCAGCGTGTTGTCGAACGAACTATTCGTCAGCAACGTGCCATAGTGTGTGTAGCCGTTCTCATCCACCATACCGTCAACATGTGAGAGTAGTGACTGTTCGTTCGGATCGGTCGGCGCGTTGTTGACCGGATGATTGATCAGCAGCTTCAAGCCGTTCGAATGGAGCGCATTCGCCATGTTGGCTGCCCAAGTGATCGTATCGGACGTGTACGTCGAGTCCGAGCGGGAAGAGTAGCGGCGCACGAAGTTCCCGGACGTATCGTACGTGCCGCACCCAAAGTAGGTGCTTGCGCCGGACGGCGGTGTTGCTGCGCCAGAATTATTCGGGTTGCCTGCAACTGTGTAGTTCGTCAAATTCATGTTGTCGGCGGCAAGCGCCGTGTAATGGTTCTGCTGCAGGTACGATATCCACAGATTTTGTTCGTACTGCTGCACTTGCGGCATCCAATATGCGAGCGGCACGTCGTTCGTGAAGTAGCCCTCGTCCCACGCCAGATAGTGCGTCGGATTACCGCTCGAATCGCACGTGTAGAAGATCCAATCGGGATGGTTCGCTTGCCACCAGCTCAAGTCGTGACCCGAGATCAAATTCATATCTTCCGAGTCGAGGACGTAACGGGAGAGTACCATGCCGCTCTCAGCGCCGGGCGCGCTCGACCACGTGGTGGGTGAGAACGTTCCCCACACGCTGTCGTAGTGCGGCGCTTCGCTTTGAATCTGTGCCGTCGTCAGCGCCGGTTCGCCGCCGTAGTTATCCAAAATTTGTGTGAGGCCGAACCGTCCCGTCGTATCCGGCAGCATCGTAATGCTCTGCGGCGCGGTCGTCGGCGTAGGCGTAGACACCGGCGTGGCTGTCGGAGCGGGCGTTGCCGTATGAACGGGTGTTGCCGTCGGCGTCGGTGTCGCTTTGGGCGATCCCGTACCGACCGGTGTCGGCGTTGCGGTCGGGCCGCCGCCTCCGTTGCCGCCGCCGGGAACGGGTCCCGTTCCGCCGCCTCCGCCTCCGCCGCAAGCTGCGAGCGTCAGCGCAAGCGCGATGCTACCGATGAAAAGAACGCGTGTTGAAGTTGCAGGCCGCACAGTACCCCTCCGTGCGCAAAGCATAGCGGCCGCGAAGGTGCGCGCAGAACGGGCGGTTGGGCCGAGCGTCCCGGTCTTTAGTCCCGAGGCGTTATACTAAAAGACGATGCACGACTACGTTTGGACTGCGACCCAAGCGTTAGGCGAACTCTTCGGACGCGATAGTTCGGGAGTCGCCGTGCGCCTTTGGGATGGTACGGAACTAGACACAGGCGCGGGCGCGCCGTTCCGGCTGCTCGTAAACGAACCCGGCGCTCTACGCGCCGCTTTTCGCCCGCCGGTCGATCTGAATGCCGGGCGCGCATTCGCCGCGGGGTTGCTGGACATCGAAGGCGATGTTGAAGCGGCGGTCGACGCGCTGATGCAGCGCATGCGCGCCACCGGCGCGATGCAGATGATGCGTCTCGCGCTGCTCTTGCGCAAACTGCCGAAGCCGCCGCTCCCGGCGCTGCGCGAGGCACATCTGCGCGGGAAACGGCACAGCATCGCGCGAGACCGGGAAGCGATCGGGTTTCACTACGATCAGCCGGTTGCGTTTTACCGCGCGTTTCTCGATCCGCTGATGGTGTATTCGTGCGCGTATTACGACGACGGCGTCACCGAACTTGCGGACGCACAGGTCGCGAAGCTCGACTACACGCTGCGCAAACTGCGCCTGCGCCCGGGTGAACGGCTGCTGGATATCGGCTGCGGCTGGGGCGCGCTGGTCGTGCGTGCGGCGCAAACTTTCGGCGCAAAAGTGACGGGCGTTACGCTCAGCCGAAAGCAGTTCGAAGAAGCGCGTCGTCGCATCGCCGAGGCCGGTTTGCAAGACCGCGCCGCCGTCGAGCTGCGGGATTACCGCGAATTGGACAAGTCCTCGTTCGAAAAGATCGTCAGCGTCGGCATGTTCGAACACGTCGGACGCAAGAGTATGGCCGAGTATTTCCGCACCGCGTTCGATCTGCTGCTGCCCGGCGGGTTATTCCTGAATCATGCGATCGCGCACGAAGGCGAAGGCGACGGTAAAGCCACCGGCTTTATGGATGCGTTCATCTTTCCGGACGGCGAGTTGATGCGCATCTCCGAAGCGCTCGGCGGTGCTGAAACGGCCGGCTTTGAAGTGCGCGACGTGGAGAATCTGCGCGAACACTACCATCGTACGCTGCGCGCATGGGTCGCGAATCTCGAACGCAACCGCGATACGGCGATCGCCGCGGCGGACGAGCAGAGTTACCGCGCGTGGCGGTTATATATGGCCGGAAGCGCGCAAGGATTCCGCAGCGGGCGGATGGGCTTGTATCAGTCGCTGCTGGCCAAACCGGCCGGCGGCGGACGCGTGGATATTCCGGCTACGCGCCGCGATCTTTACACGTCGCGCAGCGGCCGTGCAGACTGAGCTGCACGTGCGCGATATCCGCGTCGTGTCGTAACGCGAGGTCGTGCACCACGTCGGGCGAGAGCACGTAATCGATGTCGTGCACGCTTCCGCACTGCTCGCAGTGGAAGTGCGCGTGCGCGGCCGACGAGAGCTCGTACAGGGCGCTGTCCGAACCCGGAATCGAGATCTCGGCCAGCAAGCCTAACTCGCATAGCCGCCCGAGCGCGCGGTAGACCGTCGTCTCGCCGATGCCGGGCTGGCGCGTTTTGGCCTCGGTCAGGACTTGCGAAGCCGTGAAATGGCGGCCGGCACCGTGCTCGTGCACGATGCCGTAGACCATTGCATAGTTTTTCGCTAACCGCGCGGCTTCCACGGTTAACATTGTATCACGCGGAGGCTTAGACAATCGGCGGAGGGACGGCGTGGCCGCGCCGTTCGTCCGCGTGCGAGTGGTCCCCGCTCCAGGTCTGACGCGTCTGGCTCTCGCGCAGGTCGCGCTTTTCGGGCGGGCGCATTTGCGCGCGCGTGCGGCTCCGGTACAAGAAGAAGGCCGCGGCGCCCAGGCCGATGACGGCGGGTACGGCAACGAGCGCCCACATCGGCACCCGCGACGGCTGCTCCTGACCTTCAAGGTACAAACGGCGGCGGGCACAGTGCGCGTGGTCGGGGTCGCCCTCGACAAAGATGTTCCGGTGCTTCTCGCAGTCGTTGTTCAGGCAGGTGTAATAGACGCTTTCCATGCTCTGCTCTATACCCGTTGCGAGGCTATTCGTTCCGTGCTATATTAAATTTATCAATGCGGTCGAATGACAGGGTAACGCGGGCGGCGGAAGAGGTCCTCAAAGGACCCGTCAAGTCCAAAACCGTGCTGCCCGTACTGGTCTTGCATCTGCTCTCCGAGCGGCCGGATCACGGCCTCGCGCTCATGCAGCGCATCGAAGCGATGTGCGGCGGCCTGCTCGCCGTCAACACCAACACCGTCTACCCGCTACTGCGCCGTTTAGAAGAACGCGGATTCGTCACCGGCGAGTGGGACCATCCGACGAAACGAACGCGCCGCATGTACCGGATTACGCCCGCCGGACGCGAGCGCCTCAAGCGCATCAAAGCGAACATGCTCCCGTATCTGCAGATGCTCTCCGAGTCGGTTGCCCGTCTGCGGCACGAGCTTTATGACACCGAACACGCCACCTCGATTGCCAGTTAGGCTGAAAGAAGAGATCCGATGAGTAGCTATCAAGCGCCCGTGCGCGACATGCAATTCGTTCTTCGCGAATTGGCCGGTTTGGAAGACGTCGCAAAGCTGCCCGGCAACGAGGACGTGCTCGATGTGGCCGAACCGATTATCGAAGAAGCGGCGGCGTTTGCAAGCGGCGTGCTCGATCCGATCAATCAGATCGGCGACAAACAGGGCTGCACGTGGAGCAACGGTGAGGTCAAAACGCCGGACGGTTTCAAACAGGCCTATCAGCAGTTCGCGAAAGCCGGCTGGATCGGATTGCCGGTTCCACCCGAATACGGCGGCCAAGGTTTGCCCTCACTCATGCTCGGGCCGACACTCGAGATGTGGAACGCGGCGAACATCGGTTTTGCCAACGGACCGCTGCTGAATCAAGGCGCGATCGAAGCGATCGAACTGGTCGGTTCGGACGAGCAGAAAAAAATGTACATTCCGAAACTCGTCGACGGCTCGTGGACGGGCACGATGTGTCTGACGGAACCGCAAGCGGGATCGGATCTGGCGCAGGTTCGCACGAAAGCGGTGCCGAGCGGCGATCACTATCTGCTGAGCGGACAGAAGATTTTCATCACGTTCGGCGAGCACGACATGGCCGAGAACATCATCCACCT
>DASSRQ010000288.1:0-4209 GCA_035701665.1 Vulcanimicrobiaceae bacterium | reverse complement strand
CGCCGACGCTCTCGACCCGCTTGGGCATCTCGAAATACGTCATGCCTTGCTCGACCTTGAGAATGGTGGCACCGAACCGGAACCGCCCCGACGCCGTCTGATAGACGAACGCGCCCCGGTCGCCGGGCCGGCCGATCGCATCGCCGACCACGATGTATTTCGGTCCGGCCTGCTCGACCGAAACCGAACGGGACGGGCGCCCCATCACGGTCACGTCCACGAACGAGTGCTGCACGGGCAGCTGCTCTTCGGGCACGGATTTTTTAGCCGATCCTTTAAAAAGTGTCTTAAAGATCACGCCAGTGTCGCTTCCATCTCCTGATTGTGTTCATCGGTGGTGGATATCTGGCCGATGCTTTCGACACGAAGGCCCGGAGCTATTTCCGAATAGGACAAAACGACTAGCTGCGGCGCGGCACGCTCCGTCAGACGCTTGAGCGCGAGCCGCACCGGCGGCGAGCACAGCACGATCGGATTGATGCCCGCCGAATGCGCGGTGTTGATCTGTTTGGTGAGCGATGTGTAGATCTTCGCGACGGTCGTCGGATCGAGCAGCGCGTATGCGTCCTCGCCGCGGCGTACCGCTTCACCCAGCAGCGCTTCCAGACGCGGATCCACCGTGATGACCGACAGCAGTCCGTCTTCGGCGTACTCCGCGCAGATATGACGCGCCATCGCAGCGCGCACGCGCTCGGTGAGATAGTCGATGTCTTTGCTGATGCGCGCCGCGTCCGCCAAACTCTCCAGAATCATCAGCAGGTTGCGGATCGGAATGCGCTCGCGCAGCAAGTTCTGCAGCACGCGCTGGATCTCGCCTACGGTGAGCAGATTCGGAACGAGCTCCTCGACAACGACCGGGTAATGCGTTTTGACGTTGTCGAGCAGCGCCGAGGTCTCTTGACGTCCGAGCAGATCCGGCGCGTGGCTCTTGATGATCTCGGTGAGATGCGTGGCGATAACGCTGGTCGGATCGATAACGGTGTATCCCGCCATCTCCGCTTCCGCTTTGCCGTTTTCTGCGATCCACAGCGCGGGCAAGTTGAACGCCGGCTCGGTCGTCGGAACGCCGTCGATCGGCTGCATCGCGGTGCCGGGATTCATCGCCATCAAGCGGCTGACCATCACTTCGGCGCTCGCGACTTGCAGACCGTAGATCTTCACGACGTACGTACTAGGCTTGAGCTGCAGGTTGTCGCGCACGCGGATCGGCGGAACGACGATACCGAGATCGCGCGCCGCATGACGCCGGACCAGCGTGATGCGCTCGAGCAGATCGCCGCCTTGCGTCGTGTCGACGAGCGGAATCAACCCGAAGCCGATCTCGAGTTCCATCGGATCGTAACTGAGCAGCGGTACGACCGACTCGGCCTGTTTGGGACCGCCCGAAGCCGCGGCTTGCCCCGGCGCGACCGCGGTCGAGCCTTGCGTCGCCGGCAGCGTGTTCTCGGTCTTCGGCGCGTTGCGGCGGCGGAAGTACCAGTAGAACAGCAGCGCCGAGAGCGGCAGCATGATCCAGCGCACCAGACCCGCCATGCCGAACAGGGCGGTGACGACGGCTGCAAGCAGAATCGCCGTCGGCTGGCCTGCCAGCTGTTTGGTCAGGTCGCGTCCGAAGTCACCTTCCGATGCGGCGCGCGTAACGACGATACCGGTGGCAGTCGAGATCAGCAGCGCGGGAACTTGCGTAACGATGCCTTCGCCGACGGTCAGCAGCGTAAACGTCTGCAGCGATTGCATGAAGGCGTAATGCAGCTGCACCATGCCGACGATGAATCCGCCGACCGTGTTGATGCCGACGATGATGAGCGCGGCAACGGCGTCGCCGCGTACGAACTTGCTGGCACCGTCCATAGCGCCGTAAAAGTCGGCGGCGCGCTGAATATCTTTGCGGCGTTGGCGGGCTTCGGCTTCCGTGATCAATCCGGCGTTCAAGTCGGCGTCGATGGCCAGCTGTTTGCCGGGCATCGCGTCCAAGGTAAAGCGCGCGGCGACTTCGGCGACGCGGCCCGCACCGTTCGTGATGACCACGAACTGAATGACGATCAGGATCATGAAGACGACGAACCCGACTGCGTAGTTGCCGCCGATGACGAAGTTACCGAACCAGTTGATAACCTCGCCCGCATAGCCGTGCAGCAGAATCTGCTTGGTTGCGGTGACGTTCAGCGAGAGCCGGAAGAGCGTGACGACCAGCAGCAGCGTCGGAAAGACGCTGAATGCGAGCGCGTTCTCGGCATACAGCGCGACGCCGATGATCAACAGGGCCACGCCGATATTCAAGGACAGTAAGAAGTCCAGGATGATCGACGGCACCGGCACGATCATCAGAATGACCAGCATGATCGACGAGCCGGCCACCAAAAGCGGTGCCGACGCGCGAAGTCTACCGGTGACGCCTTGTGCGGGCGCTTCTATCATGCAATCGTCTTCCGTTTGAGCTTGAACACGAACGCGATAACCTGTGCGACGGCCGCGTACATGTTCGGCGGAATGCTTTGGTCGAGATCGACCTTAGCGTAAAGCGTCCGTGCAAGCGGCGGATTCTCCATAATCGGAACGCCGTTTTCCTTGGCGATCTCGCGAATCCGTTTAGCGATCAGGTCGGCGCCCTTGGCCGTGACGACCGGCGCCTCCATCTTCAGTTCGTCCCACTCCAGTGCGACGGCAAAGTGCGTCGGGTTCGTAACCACGACGGTCGCCTTCGGAACGGCCGCCATCATACGCCGGCGCGCAAACTCGCGCTGGCGGCGTTTGACCGCGCCTTTGACTTCCGGGTTGCCTTCCGATTGGCGGTACTCGTCTTTGACTTCTTGTTTGCTCATCTTGAGCGACTCTTCGTACTGCCAGCGTTCGAACGCAAAGTCCAGCAGGCCGACGATGACCAGCATGAAGCCGAACTTCCAAGCAATCGAGAACGCGACGTTTCCGACAAAACCGATGAGCTGCGAGGCGGGCATCTCGCCGATGGTCAGCAGCGTGCCGAAGCTCGACGAAATCGACGTGTAGACGATGACGAGCACGGCGCCGAGTTTGAGCAGCTGCTTGCCCAGGTTGACCAGCACTTGTTTTGAGAACATGCGCTTGAGCCCGGTGAGCGGATTGATCTTATTGAAGCTCGGCGTCAACGGTTTGAGCGAGAAGACCATGCCGGTTTGCAGCAAGTTGACGAGCAGCGCGCAGAGCAGCGCCGCACCGAACAGCACGCCCAGCAGCAGTCCGGCCGATGCGAACACGCGTGCAAACAGCATCCAAACCGCCTGCGGCGTGAAATCCTGATGCTCGTGAATGCGCCACAGCAGCGCCTGCATCGCGGCGCCGACCTGACCGATCGTTCCGGGCGCGAGTGCGCGCAACACAAAAACGCCGGCAAGAAAGACTGCTGCACCGGCGAGGTCGGGACTCTTTGCAACTTGGCCACGTTTTCGCGCCTCTGACCGGCGCTTAGGAGTGGCCTTTTCGGTTTGTTCTGGTTTGGCCATAGGCGAAGCCCGCGGGGGCTCTTCTAGGACTATCGGCCCAAAAGGCTCCGCGCCTCAACGGCGTTTGGAAAGATTTAACACGCTTACCTCGGCGGGACGAACCGGGGGTCCGGAGAATAGGCGGGAGGTTTAGCGCCTGCCCACCTTATCTTGAGGAGACGAGATTGTCCCGTATTAGCCGACTCATGCCCGCGTTCGCCGTCCTGATACTGGCCGGATGCGGTAACGGAACCGTCATCGGCGGTGGGGGTACCTCTACGCCGGCTCCGGTGACCGTCAGCGTCAGCTTCGAGTACTCGATTCCGACCGCCAACGCCGGTCCCGCCGCGCTGGTAACGGGTACGGACGGCTACATCTACTTTACGGAACAGACCGCTAGCAAGATCGGGCGCCTTACCACCGGCGGCTCGTTCAGCGAGCTGGCAACCACGACGGCAGCGGCCGGCCCGGCCTCGATCATCGTCGGCCCCGACAACGCCACGTGGTTCGCCGAGAGCGCGGTCGGCAAAATCGGCAAGGTGACCACCACCTTCACCGCGGCCGCGATGAACGAGTACACGGTTCCGTGGGCTGGTTCGACTCCGAGCTTCCTCTCACGGGGCGTCCCTTCGGGCTCGATGTACTTCACCGACCCGGGCGCCAACGCCATCGGCCAGGTTCAGACGGACGGCACCTTCTCCGGCCCGTTCGCCATCCCGACGGCCGCCGCAGGCCCGCACGGCATCGCGAT
>DASSRQ010000287.1:0-9380 GCA_035701665.1 Vulcanimicrobiaceae bacterium | reverse complement strand
AGAAGATTTTCATCACGTTCGGCGAGCACGACATGGCCGAGAACATCATCCACCTGGTTCTCGCGCGTCTGCCCGATGCGCCCGAAGGCACCAAAGGCATCTCGCTGTTCATCGTGCCGAAGTTCGTCGTCAATGCGGACGGAACGCTCGGCGAGCGCAACGACATGGTGTGCGCCGGCATCGAACATAAGATGGGCATCAACGGCAATCCGACCTGCACCATGAACCTTGGTGAAAAGAACGGTGCCGTCGGCTATTTGGTGGGCGAGGCCAACCAAGGCCTGAAGTACATGTTCATTATGATGAACGCCGCGCGCTTCAGCGTCGGCGTGCAAGGTCTGGGCCTTGCCGACCGCGCGTATCAAAGCGCGCTCGCCTATGCGAAGGAACGCGTGCAGTTCCGCGACGTTGCCTCGCGTTCGCCCGAACCCAAGCGCATCATCGAACATCCGGATGTGCGCCGCATGCTGATGTGGATGAAGTCGCAGAACGAAGCGATGCGCGCGCTGTCCTACGTCACCGCGGCTTCGCTCGACTTCTCGCACAAGCATCCGGACGAAAAGGTGCGTAAAGAGCACAAGGCGTTCGTGGACTTCATGATCCCGATCGTCAAAGGCTGGTGCACGGAGACGGCAATCGATCTCTGCTCGAACGCAGTCCAGGTGTTCGGCGGCATCGGCTACGTCGAAGAGACGGGCATCGCGCAGCAGTACCGCGACGTGCGCATCACGACGATCTACGAAGGCACCACCGGCATTCAAGCATTGGACCTCGTCGGGCGCAAACTCGCCGCCGACATGGGCGCGACCGCAACGCGCATCATCGGCCAGATGACAAAGGATGCGCAAGCCCTTTCTTCGAGCGACGACGAAACGCTCAAAGCCATCGGCGATCAGCTCGGCAAATCCATCGCCGCTCTTGCGGAAGCCTCGCAATGGATCGGCATGAGCGCCATGGGCGATCTGCGCAAAGCCGTTGCCTGCAGCGTTCCGTATCTCAAACTGTGGGGCATCATCGCGGGCGGCTGGCAAATGGCTCGTGCGGCGCAAGTTTCCGCGAACAAACTCGCGGGCGGCGACAACGACGAGTTCTACAAAGCCAAAATCGCCACGGCGAAGTTCTACGCGAGCCACGTCCTTACGCAGAGCGCGTACCTCAAGCGCCAGATCGTCGACGGCTCGGGCGACGTTATGACGCTGACCGAAGAGCAGTTCGACCTCGACCGCAAAGCCGCGGCGGTAGCATGAGCGTAAAACTGATCACCCTCGACAACCCGCCGGTAAACGCGCTCTCGTTCGCGTATTCGGCAAAGTTGCTTGAAGAGGTTCGGGCAGCCGAAGCCGATGCGTCCGTGCAGACGGTCGTCATCACCGGCGCGAACGGTTTGTTCAGCGGCGGCGCGGATATCAACGATTTCAACACCGAGCCGAGCCCCGATACCAAAAACGTGCGCGACGTCATCGCCGCCATCGAAGCCGGCAGCAAAACGTACGTTGCGGCGATCGACGGCACGTGCATGGGCGGCGGTTTAGAACTCTCGCTTGCGTGCGATTACCGCATAGCCACGCCGAAGTCCAAGATGGGTTTGCCGGAGATCAAACTCGGCTTGCTACCGGGCGCGGGCGGCACGCAGCGCCTGCCGCGTCTGATCGGCGCGCAAGATGCTCTGCAGATGATGCTCAAGGGCGAGACCGTCAATGCGGACGACGCGAAGAAGAAGGGACTGATCGACGAGATCGCATCCGGCGACGTCGTCGAAGCGGCGAAGGCGTACGAGGGCAAACCCAAACGCCGCGTATCCGCCATGAAAGTTTCGCTCGGCGGACTTCCGGCGAATGCGGTGCCCTTCGTTATTGCGCAAGCGCACAAGATGTGCCCGCCGGAAGAGAACGGCGGATTTGCCGCGCACAAACTCGTCGATGCGGTAGCCGCTGCATTTGAATTGCCGTTCCCGCGCGGACTCGCGCGCGAAGCGCGCCTGTTCGAAGAACTCGTCCGTTCGGAACCCTCGCTTGCGCTGCGGCACATCTTCTTCGCTGAACGCGAACTGAGCAAAGTGCCCGGCGCCGATGCGCAGCCGCAGGAGATCAAATCCGCCGGCGTCATCGGCGGCGGAACGATGGGCACGGGTATCGCCATCACGTTTGCCAACGCGGGCATACCGGTGACGGTGATCGAGCCCAAGAGCGAACAAATCGAAAAAGCGCGCCAGATGGTCTTCGGCATGTTCATGCATCAGGTCAAGCGCGGCCGCCTCACGCAAGAAGAAGCGTGGAAGCGCGGGCAGTCGATTCAGTTCGCAGACGACTTTAGCGAACTCAAAGAGTGCGACGTCGTTATCGAAGCGGTCTTCGAAAACATGGACGTCAAAAAAGACGTTTTCAAAAAACTGGACGCCGTCGTCAAGCCGGAAGCGATCCTTGCGTCGAATACCTCGACGCTCGATATCGACGAGATGGCTGCGGTGACGAGCCGCCCGGACAAGTTCGTCGGCCTGCACTTCTTCGCGCCGGCCAATATCATGAAGTTGCTCGAGATCGTGCGCGGCAAAGACACCTCGGCGCAGACGCTCGCGACGTCGTTCGCGCTCGGGAAGAAGCTGCGCAAAGTCGCGGTGCTTTCGGCGAATGCGTTCGGCTTCATCGGCAACCGCATGCTGTTCGATTACGCGCGTGAAGCGGTGGGGCTCGCCGAAGAAGGCGTGCCGCCGTACCGCATCGACCGCGCGATGAAGAACTTCGGGTTCGCAATGGGACCGTTTGCGATGTTCGATCTCTCGGGCGTCGACGTGTTCTGGCATATTCAGCAGGCCAGGCCCGATATGGGCGCGGGCCGCACGAAGATCGTCGATCGCATGTACGAGCAGAAACGCCTCGGGCAAAAAACCGGCAAAGGCTTTTACAAGTACGATCCGGCTGTGGGCAGCGGACGCGAGCCGATCCGCGATGAGGAGATCGAACAGCTCTTCGCCGAGGTCGCGGCGGAAGCGGGCATCGCGCAGCATCCGGACGTGAGCGACGCCGAGATCGTGCGCCGCTTAACGTACGCACTCATCGACGTGGGCGCAGAGTTGCTCGAGAAGAAAGTGGCGCTGCGGCCGGGCGACATCGACATCGTCTACATCTTCGGATACGGCTTCCCGCCGCATCACGGCGGACCGATGTGGTACGGCCACGAGATCGGTTACAAAGATGTATACTCCATTCAAGAAAGAGAGCTCGTCAATGCGTGAAGCCGCTATCGTCTCTGCGGCACGCACGCCGATCGGTAAAGCGTACCGCGGCGCGTTCAATCAAACGCACGGCGCGACGCTTGCGGGCCACGTAGTCAAAGCCGCGGTCGAACGCGCAAAGATCGATCCGGCCGAAGTCGAGGACGTCATCCTCGGCGTGGGTCTGCCCGAAGGCGCAACCGGCAATAATCTCGGACGCGTTGCCGCACTGCGCGCCGGATTGCCGGAGAGCGTTCCCGGCACGACTATCAACCGCTACTGCGCATCCGGATTGCAGGCGATCTCGGTTGCGGCGCAGCGCGTCATCGTCGACGGCGCGAACGTCGTCGTGGCGGGCGGTGCCGAATCGATCAGTCTCGTGCAGAACGAGATGAACATCCACGACTTCACCGAGGACTGGATGCTGCGTCACGAACCGGACGTCTATATGCCGATGCTGCAGACGGCGGACTTCGTTGCGAAGAAATACAATGTTTCGCGCGAACGCCAAGACGAATACGCGCTGCAAAGCCAGCAGCGCACGGCCGCGGCGCAAGCCGCAGGTGCGTTCGATGCGGAGATCGTTCCGCTCACCACGTGGAAGTATGTGGAAGACAAATCCACGGGAGCCGTTCGCGAAGAGCAAGTCACGCTGAACAAAGACGAAGGCAACCGTCCGGACACCACGCTCGACGCGCTGCTCAAACTCAAAGGCGTGCTCGACCCGAACTCGAGCATCACGGCCGGCAACTCTTCGCAACTCTCGGACGGCGCGGGCGCCGTGGTCGTGATGGACTCGAAACTGGCGGAGCAGCGCGGCCTGCAGCCTTTGGGGTTCTATCGCGGCATGGTCGTCGTCGGCAACGCGCCGGGCGAGATGGGCATCGCTCCGGTGTATGCGATTCCCAAGCTGCTCAAAGCGCACGATCTGTCGATCGACGATATCGGCCTGTGGGAGCTCAACGAAGCTTTTGCCGTTCAGACCGTCTATATCCGCGACACGCTCGGCATTCCGAACGATCGCTTTAACGTGAGCGGCGGTGCGATCTCCATCGGCCACCCGTACGGCCTTTCCGGCGCGCGCATGGTGATGCACGCGCTGATCGAAGGCAAAAAGCGGGGCGCGAAACACGTGGTCGTCACGATGTGCATCGGCGGCGGCATGGGAGCGGCGGGATTGTTCGAAGTAGCCTAGGTGCGCTTCAGCAATAAAGTCTGTCTAGTAACCGGCGGCGGCTCGGGCATCGGTAAAGCGGCGTGCACGCGCATGGCTTCCGAAGGCGCCCAAGTCGCCGTCGTCGATCTGCATCAAGCCTCGGCTCAAGCAACGGCCGACGAAATCACGCAGGCGGGCGGCCAAGCCATCGCGCTTGCGGCGGACGTCGGAGATACAACGCAAGTGCAGGCCGCCGTCGCCGCAACGGTCGCGAAGTTTTCGCGCATCGACGTTATCGTCAACGATGCCGCGATGATGACGTTCACGCCGATCCTCGACATCGCGGAAGACGATTTCTGGAACGTGATCCGTACGAACCTCGGGTCGGTATTCTTCTTTGCGAAGTATGGCGTGCCGCACATGCCTGCGGGCGGGAGCATCGTCAATATCTCGTCGGTGCACGCACACGAAACGACGAAGAACGTCGTGCCCTATGCCTCGTCCAAAGGTGCGATCGAGGCGTTCACCCGCGGGTTTTCGATGGAGCTGGAAGACCGGAAGATCCGCATCAACAGCGTCGCCCCCGGCGCCGTCGATACACCGATGCTTTGGAACAATCCCAACGTCAAGAGCGGTGCGGAGAAGGTCGAAGGCGCGATCGGCGAGCCGGCAGATATTGCCGCGGCAATCTGCTTTTTAGCCTCGGATGAGGCGCGTTTCGTCAACGGAACAACGCTCGTCGCCGACGGCGGCCGCTTAGACATTCTTTAACACAGCTTTTCAAGGGAAATCGCAAACTCGCTTACTATCTAGCCGTCCATGCAGAGACGGCTTAAAGGCGTTGCGATTTTTGCTTTGGCGGCGGCAGCAGCAGGTCTGCCCGTGCAGGCAGCAACGGCCCATCCGAGCGCGGCGAAGCCCGTGTGCGACGGCTCTATCCGAAGCGTTGCCCAACACAGCCACGCGCGGATAAACGCGTGCCTCGTTCGCCCCGGGCGCGTCATGATCGAGACGAGTTACTATCAGAACGCGTCGCGCGTCGGCGGTTCGGCGTTAGCGGCGTATCCCGAAGCCCGTTTGCGTATCGGCGTACTGCCGGGCGTCGAGATGTTTTACGACGCGCCCTCGGAGATTGCCAAGTCCGGTTTGCGAGGCGCGGGGATCTATTACATGACGCGGCCGGGATTCGGCGCGCGCATTCAGCTCTCGCGCAAACTGCGCTCGGCAACGAGCCTCGCGTTTGAATGGCGTCCCCGCCTGGACGAGATGGCCAACATGACCCTCGCGCCCGCGTGGCATGCAACGCTGAGCAGTCAGTGGCAGGCGGCCCGGTCGAACGTGCTTTTCGGCGCCGAAGCCGGCGTGTTGAACTATCGCGAAAACAGCGTACAGCGCTCGGCGCTGATGCTCTCGGGCGGCGCAGAGAAGCCCGTCGGTCCGCTGACGAGCCTCGCGGTGCGGCTGCGTACCGTCAACGATTTCGCACTCGGTTCGTCGGCGCAGGCCGGCGGCGCGTTTTCCGTGCTGCAGAGCCTCGGCCGCGACACCCTCTTTAACGTCGAACTCGGCACGTCGTTCAACCGCTGCCAGAATATCAAGGCGCATTACCTCGCTGCGGGGTTCGCGCTGCGCTGATCTGAAACTCGCGGCTGCCTGGTGTCGTATACCGGGCATGATGCACGCATTACTTGCCGGGCTTTTGCTGAGCTCGGCCTCACCCGATTATCCGGCTTTGCTGAAGGCCTTGCATATCCCGGGGGCTCAGGTTGCCGTGGTCAAGAACGGCGCGCTCGTCTCAAACGACATGTACGGCGTCAAAAATCTCAAGAACGGAACGCCGGTCGACGCGCACACGCGCTTCGAGATCGGTTCGATCACCAAGCAGTTTACGGCTGCGGCGATCCTGCAATTGCGAGCGAGCGGCAAACTCTCGCTGGACGATAAACTCGGCAAATACGTTCCGGAATACAAGGCCGGGAGAAACATCACGCTGCGGCAGATGCTGCTCCAGATCAGCGGCATCCCGAACTACACCGATACCAAAGCGTTCGGCACGTTGATCGCGCAGCGCAACGGTTCGGTGACGATCGGACGCCCGGGCAATCTGCAATCGGTCATAGCGATGATCCGGCAGCAGAAGCTCGACTTTGCTCCGGGCACGAAGTGGGAGTACAGTAACTCCAATTACTATCTGCTCGGTCACGTCGTCGAAGTCGCGTCCGGCATGCCGTGGGCTTCCTACGTTGAGAGCCGCATCTTCAAGCCCGCCGGCATGAGCGAATCGTCGTTCATGGAGAACGAGGCGCACGTCTCCGATATGGCGACCGGATACACGATCGCGAAGAAAGGCGGACTGGTTCCGACAGGCAGTTTCGACGGCTGGGCGGGCGGTGCCGGTACCATCGTTTCTACGTCGAGTGATTTGGCGAAATGGGATCTCGCGCTGCTCGGGGGCAAAATCGTGAGCGCCGAGGATCGCAAGCTGATGATGACCGGTGGTCCCGTGCCATCCGGTCAGAACGAACGCTATGGGTTCGGCTGGGTCATCGACACCTACGACGGTCAGCCGCGCACGTGGCATAACGGCGGAACGCTCGGGTTCACCGCCAGCAACCAGATCTATCCGGGTGAAAACGAGATCGTAATCGTGCTCGCAAACAGCACGGCAGGCAACGCCGATACGATCGCAGACCAAACGTTCGACGGTTTACATCCCGATCTGGCCGCGTCGAAAACCAAAGCGGTCGCCGGAGAAGACGCCGCTGTAACAAAACGCATTCAAACCGAGTGGACGCAGTTGACGAGCGGCACGATCGATCGCACGCAGTTCACCGCGGAGGCGAATAAAGCGTTCACACCGGACCTGCTGGCGTCCGCGAAAGCGGCATTTGCACCGCTCGGCGCGCCGAAATCGTGGGTGTACCGCGGCAAGCGCGAAGTGCGCGGCCTCACGGTCTACACGTATTACGTGACCTTCGAGAGCGGGACTTCGCTGAACGTCACGATGACGGTGGATGCAGAAGGGAAGATCGCGGGTTACAACGCGCAGCCGGGCTAATTCCGCAGCGGCGTTCCCGTTTCTAGCATGTGTTCCATCCGCGCGCGGGTGCGCGGATCGAACACGAGCCCTTCGAAGTACTGCGTTTCCAGATCCAAAAGTTCTTCGTGATCGACGCTGCGCGCAGGGCCGGGACCGCCGGTCATGACGCGCGCGATCGCCCGTGCGATCTCGGCGTCGTACGCCGTTGCCGTTCCCGACGTTACAGCGGCATCGATCGCCGCATCGAGCGCGGCATAGCCCTGGTCGCCGAGTACCGGAATAGCACGCCGGTGGCCGGGCGATGCATACGACTCGGAGAGCTCCAGCGCGCGCGCCTTTGCCCGGGCGAACAACTCGTCGCGCTTTTCCACGATGCTGTCGGAGTCGCGCAAGAACTGCAGCGTCCGCGCGGACTGCGCGTCTTTGGAGCCGCGTACGAACACGATCGTCTCGAACGCTTGACGAAGCCCGTTCATCGGGCCGTGCGCGGCAACGCAGCGCGCGTAGAGTTCGCTCGTTCCGCCGAGATCGGGAAGAATGCCGACGGCAACTTCCGGCAGACTCGCGCGCATGCTTTCGTGCGCAACGACGGCGTCGGCATACATCGAGAGTTCCAGCGCTCCGCCGACGGTTAGATTAAACGGAGCGGAAACAGTTGGAAACGGCACGGTGCGCATTCCGGTGGTTACGCGCTGAAAGCGTTTTGCAACAGCCCGGAAGCGCTCGCGGTCGCCGCCGATCTCGTCGAGCAGTCCCAGCAGCCAGCGCAGGTTCGCCCCAAACGAAAAGTGCGGGCCGTCGTTGGCAATGACGAGTCCGCGATACTGCTGCGGCACGATTTCGAAGGCGCGTTCCGCAGCCTCGAGCGTGCCGCCGTCCAGTGTATTCCCTTTTGCGTGAAACTCCAAGACGAGCACGCCGTCACCGCCGTCGCGCAGCGACGCGGTGGCGGTTTCGAAGATCGCAGTGCCTTGCATTAGCGCGGCATTTTGCGCAAGCAAGCAGTACTCCCGTTGGTCTACTTGCCGAAAGGGGTAAGAAGCGCGGGAAGCACTTTTACTCCAGGAGGTTACATGAGAACGGCTCTCGCCAAAACTTCGGCCGGCCTGCTGTTCGCAGCGGCGCTGACGCTAACGCCGGCGATGGGATTCGCCCAGACCACCGCGCCTAGCGCTGCCGCAACCACCGCCGCGTCTCCGGCGGCGTCACCCGCATCGTCGCCGGCGGCCAGCACGACCACCACCACGACGGGCACGACGACTACCGGAAACTCGACCAACAACAGCTGGTGGGGCTTGCTGGGGCTGATCGGTTTGCTCGGCCTGTTCGGCATGGGCGGACGCCGCAGCAGCACGGTCGTGGATCCCTACACCACGCCGCGTCCGTAAAGAACGCGCACGCACATTCATCGCGGCGCTTGAGGCGAAAGCCTCAACGCCGCGGTGCGTTACGCATCACACCAAAATCGCCCCAGCGGGAAAAGTTATTTCGTGGAATCCAGCGACGAAGACGTACGCGCGCAAATCTTGAGCGGTATTCCGCGCATGTCACCGGCGCAGCGTCAGGAACTGGCACTCTATCTCGCCCCGCGCGGAAGTGACGAGCGGGATCTGCGTACGCTTGTCCGCGATACTCCGCTGCTCAGCGAACGCTTTGCCGCGTTTCTGCACGACAATCCCGACGCGCTCGAGGCGTTCGTGCCGGCGCAGCCGCCTCGCAAACGTTTCGTGCCGGCCGTCGTTGCCGCAGCCGCCGTGCTGCTGGCGGTCGTGCCGCTCGCTGCGCAATATCAGCTCCAGCGCGGCATGGTCAGCGGTCCCGCCGGTACGGCCGCACCCATCCAGGCTGTCCTGCCGTCGTTCAAGCCGGTTGCCGCAGCGACGTTGAAGCCCGCGCAGAAGAAGCATGCTGTCCGGCACGTTGCGGCTGCGCCGAAACCGGTGAAAGCGGCTTCGCAAGCGCCCGTGAAAAAA
>DASSRQ010000286.1:0-6286 GCA_035701665.1 Vulcanimicrobiaceae bacterium | reverse complement strand
GACGACCGCAGTCGTCAGAAACGTATATGCCAGCGTGCGGTTCAGCACGAAATTGACGTTGAACAACCGGTGGCGCAGAATCGCATATGCGCATCCGAGCGGAAAGACCACGACCGTAGCCCATTCGAATCCGGAAAGATGCAACGGGTGAACCGCAAGCCGGTTGACCAAGTTTAGCAATACGCCGGCGCGGCTGACGAGAAAGGCGTAAAAGACCCAGCGAATGCGTTCGCGCGCCAGGCCTGCAGTGCGCATGTAGCCCAGCACAAAAAATGCAATGATCACGCCTTGCGAAGCAGTGAAGGCCGCGGCGACCGGCCACGCCGGAACGTCGAGGAACGCGCATCCGCCGATCGCTTGCGCGGTCGCGTTGATGCAGTTTACGACGACGGACGGAACGAGCAGCACCAACATGGCTGCGCGGGCAACGCGTTTTTCCCAAGGCGAAACGCCCGTCGCAAGCGACTCGACGACAAGATATAAAACGAACGGCGAAAACGTCCACAGGAGCGACGTAATCAGGCCGCCGCCGATGCGTCCCCACACGGGCAGCGCACCCCACCAGGCATCGGGCAATCCAAGACCGACGCCGGTGCACCAAATCGCGAGCGTGACCGACGATGCGTCCGAACCTCGCCAAAGCAAGAATGCCGCGATGCCTATCAAGACGATTTTGAAGAGCATCTGCGCGGCAAACGTCGCGAACGGATCCGTATGGCGAAGCGTGTAGGGAATGCGAAGCTCGCGACCCGTGCGCGATACGGCAACGTCGAAGCGTTCTCCGGCGCGCCCGGCTTGCGTGGGCGTATTGTGAAATACTCCGGCCGTGCGCCCCGCGGTGCTCATGCGCTGCAGGTCGATGAAGTCGCCTTGCCGCAGGCCGGCGGCGCGATCCAAATCGGAGACGGTGTCGAGCCGGACAGTGCAGCGGAACGTACTTGCGCTTAGCGCACCGAAACGCGCGCTTTGCGGCCACGAGAACGCCTCGATTCCCAGCAGCACAACCGCTACGAAGGTGACGGCTGCGGCCACGGCGGTCCGCCTGCTCATGACGAAAGATTAAACGAGCAAGCGCAGAATCTTCTCAAGGTCTGCTTCCCGACCAACGAGGAGACGCGCATGCAGCTTTCCCGGAAGCACTTCGTATCCGCGCTGGGCGTTACCGCCGGCGCTTTGAGCACCTCGGCCTCAAGCCTCGCCGCCGACGAACCCGGCGAACGCGCACCGGTCCACTTTCACATCTTAAAACCGAACGAGTTCGATCGAGCCGCGATGATGAGTGTCTTGTCGTCCGCGCATCCGCACAAACAAGTCTTTCACACCTCGACTCCGCTGCTGATCGCCCCGGGCGTGAGCAGCCTGTACATCCACATGCAAAACTCGATGAACGCGCACGAGTTTTCGTTCGGCTTCGGAAAGAACGGCTATATCCCGCTCGGCGTTCTGCTCGGTGCCTCGGCGGTGCTTGCGCTCAACGACGATCTCTGGAAAAAATACGGGTTCGGCGACGCGCTCAAACTCGCACCGTCGAACATCTACTACAAAGCGACGAGCGATCTCAGCAAACCGGCATCACCGGACGATCCGGCCGGCATCTACCAAGACTGGAGCGCGCAGGCCATCATGCATCGCGGCGGCAAGTTCATGGTCTGTCATAACGCAATGACGGCCGTGGCGGCGCTGTTCGCGCCGAAAGCGGGCGTTACACCGCAAGCCGCGTTAGCGGAGTTCGAACGCGGCGTGCTGCCGGGCTTTCTCGTCGTTCCGGCGGGGGTCGCGGCGATTCAACTCGCCCAGCAGCACGGTTACACGCTGTTTGCGATCATCTAATCGCTAAGGCTGAACGGGCGGATCGCTCGCGGGGAACGAATCGGCTACTGCCTTGTCGTAGTCGTTGAGTTTCTTGTCGGCGTCGTCCGGCTTATCTTCATCGTCGGGATTTTGAATATCGTCGTTCATGTCTACCGCGTACCCAGAACATAGCGCCCTGCTAAACACGCCGTTCGGCTGCCGCCTGCTCGTGCAGTCGGACGGCGAACACATCGTGAACAGCGAGTTCGTTCGCACTACGCGAACGGGGCCGCCGGTGCGCGATCCGCTGCTCAAAGAGGCGCAACGCCAGGTTGCCGCATACGTGCGGAAGCGGCTGCAGCGGTTCGACCTGCCGCTTCGCTTTGAGGGCACGCCGTTCGAGTGCGGCGTGTGGTCGTTCGTGTCTCAGATGGAAACGGGCGATTTGATCTCGTACGGCGATCTGGCGCGCGTCCTCGGTAAACCGCGTGCGGCGCGCGGCGTTGCGCGCGCGATGTCGAAAAGCCCGTACGCCTTGTTCGTTCCGGCACACCGCGTCATAGGCGCGGACGGCAGTGTTCGCGGCGCCGCGCCCAACGGCATGCGCCGCAAACTGCTCGTGTTCGAAGGCTACACTATCGCCAAAGGAACCGGCGCCATTCGACCATAACGCCGCCGCCGTTATTGCGATCGGCGGCCTCACCCGTTGCAGCGAAACGCGCGGAAAAGTTGATCGAACGCGCACCGAATAAAAACTCGCCCGTGCGCGTGCGCACGCCCCAAGCCACCTGGCCGTCTTCTTCCGACGCAATCTCCGGCTTCGTGACACCCGGATGAGGGATGCTGTAATCGAAGTGATCCGCACCGGTAAGATGTGGTACGCCGCCGGCGAGGATCTCGATGAAATGGCCGCCGTGCAGCGGTGCGCGGTACATCAGTTCGTACCGCATGCCGGCAAGCCGCGAACCGACGACTTGCGAAAGATTCGGAAGCGGCGTGCGCTGGTTGATCACCGTCGCGCCAGCGCCCACCCAGAACGTCGCAGCCGGATTCACCGCATAACGGACCGCACCGTTGAACAAACTGAGCTGCGGCACCGCCGCGCCGTAATAGGCCGATGGTGCTTGAGGCAGCGAGACGGGCGGAATGCCCTCGACGCGAAATCCGAAGCGGCGGCCTTGCGCGCCGATCTCGATCAAGGCTCCGGGAGCGACACCTCGCTGCGCGCCGCCGGCATCCGTATGGACGCCGGTGACGACCAGGCCCTGAAGCCCGGCATAAATCGCCGCGATGAGGAAACTAGCGTTTAAGAGCATCGATCATGACGATACCCCGTGCACTCTTATGCTGAAACTGATCGAGCGCTGCGAGCGCCGCGCCGATAGGCGACTCGGGCTGCGTCGCTTCGGTCAAGCTCATGCCGAAGCGCGTTTTGGCTTCGTTGTCGATCGGTGCGCGCATCATCTCGGGCAGCGCGCGATACTTCGCGACCATACTCAAGATCGTTCCGAACCGCGTGTTGACGCGCTGCGGGTCCATGACGATCACCAGTACGCCGTGCGTCTTGCCGTTTTCGGGTTTAGTGAACGTGGCATAGTCCAGCCCGTACTTCTGCGCCTGCGCGCGTTCGTTCGGATTTGCGCCCGTTTCGAGCGAGGTGTAGCCGGACGGCGGCGTCGAGGCCAGCGTTCCGACCCATTTTGAAAGATCGGAGAAACTCGCGCTGCTGGAAGCAATGACCTCGCGTCCCGTGTACGTTCCGCTTCCGGCTGCAAACACCGATCCGTTCGTAGGATTGGAAACCTGCACGTTCTGCGTGAAGTCGTGCGACGAAACGACCGAAGCGCCCTGATACAGCGGAAAATCGAGCGTGTTTTTGAGCGGCGGCGCGGGCGGTGCCGAGGCGCCGGCGTTCCCGCCCTGTCCTTGGCCCGAGCCGGAACATCCGGCAAGCGCGATGACGGCGGCGATCGTGGCGAGCGTGCGTTTCATGGCGGTCGATTTCGAGGAGAAGGTCCCCACGCCTCGTACCTGTTCCGGGCAAGCCCTTTGGAGGTTCTTCATGGCGTTCCAAGCGTTTTGGCCGCGCTATCTCGCCGCGCACAGCGATCCCCGTACGCGCGCATGTCACGTGGCCGGAACGATCGCCGGAACGGCGTTGGTGCTCGGCGCGATTGCGATGCGCAAACCATGGCTCGCTGCCGCGGGGCTTGCAGCAGGGTACGGACCGGCGTGGTTTTCGCACGCCGTGTACGAACGCAACAAACCGGAAACGTTCCGCGCGCCGTTTAGTTCGCTCGCGGCAGATTACTTGATGGCCTTTCACGTGCTTCGCGGCACGATAGACCGGCAGATCGCCGAATCGGCAGATAGGATACCGTGAACCCCGACACCCGCCTTTCCTACGGCTCATATCTGCAGGTCGAGCCGCTGCTGGAACTGCAGCGCCCGCTCTCGTCGCCGGCACATCACGACGAGATGCTGTTCATCATCATCCATCAAGTGTACGAACTGTGGTTTAAACAGGTGCTGCACGAAACGCGCGCGGTCATGCGCGACCTCGACGCCGACGAGTTGCTCCCAGTCGCAAAACACTTCCGCCGCATCCATACGATTCAGCGGCTGCTCGAACAGCAGATCGACGTCTTGGAAACGATGACGCCGCAAGAGTTCAACGCGTTCCGCGACCACCTCAATCCGGCAAGCGGGTTCCAATCGCTGCAGTTCCGCGAACTGGAGTTTCTCTGCGGCGTGCGCCGGACCGAGACACTGCAGCACATTCAGATGAGCGGGAACCAGCGCGCAAAACTCGAGTCGCTGCTCGAACAACCGTCGCTGTACGATAAAGTCAAAGGCTTGCTGCAGCGTCGCGGTTTTGCAACGGGCGATCGCGAGGCCCTGATCGAAACGTTCCGGCAAATCTATTCGGGCGGATCGAAACACTACGATCTGTACTTGCTGCTCGAAGATCTCATCGAATTCGACGAGCGCTTTCTGCTGTGGCGCGGACGGCACGTGCGGATGGTCGAGCGCATGATCGGTGCCAAACATGGAACGGGCGGCTCGCTCGGCGCTGCCTATCTTTCAACGACGCTCGAACACCGCTTCTTCCCCGAGCTGTGGGAAGTCCGCTCTTATCTCGGTAAAGGATACGGCGATGCTGGAACTCACTAAAGCGCAGGCGCGCGAAAACTTTCCGATTCTGGATTCGTCGACGTATCTCGTCAGCCACTCGATGGGCGCGGCGCCGCTCGGCGCGAAAGATGCGCTCGACGCCTACTGGCAAGATTGGGCGACCGACGGTCCCGAAGCCTGGGAACGCTGGCTTCCGGGCATCGCAGACGTCGCCGACGGCATCGGTGCGATCATCGGCGCGCCCTCGGGCTCGATCTTTTTAGGTCCGAACGTCTCCGTGCTGCAATCGGCGCTTGCGTCGTCGCTGCGGTTTACTCCCGAACGCAACGAAGTCGTGTACGAAGCGCTGCAGTTTCCCTCGCTGACGTACGTGTGGACCGAATGGCAGCGCTACGGTGCGAAGCCGGTCATCGTTCCTTCGGACGACGGCCGGACGGTTGAAACGCAGCGCATCATCGACGCCATCACCGAGCGCACCGTTATCGCCGTGCTCTCGCACGCATACTACGTCTCCGGCGCAGTGTGCGACGTCGAGACGATTCAAGCGCATTGCCGCAAGACCGGAACGATTCTTTGCGTGGACGCGTATCAGACGACCGGAACGTATCCGTACGACGCAGCCGCCATGGATCTCGACATCGTGACCGGCGGCAGCCATAAGTGGCTCTGCGGCGGACCGGGCTGCGGCTGGATCTACGTGCGCGAAGGGTTGCGCCAACAGTTCGAACCGGCCGTCACCGGATGGATGGCGCACGCGCGTCCGTTTTCATTCGAGCCCGCACCGATGACGTGGGCCGACTCGATGTACCGCTGGGGCACCGGCACGCCGACGATCCCCGGATACTTGGTCGCAAAACCCGGACACGATCTGATCCGCAAGATCGGCGTACGCGCGATTCGCGAACACAACGTCCGTCTCACTACGCGCATCGCACAAGAAGCGCAGGACCGCAATCTCACCGTCAACTCGCCGCTCGACCCCGCAAAGCGCACCGGCTGGATCGGCATCGACTTCGAAGACTCGCAAACCGCGTACCGCGCACTGATCGAGAATCGCGTCTTCGTAGATTACCGTCCCGGCTGCGGCATTCGCGTCAGCCCGCACTTCTACACGACGGACGCGGAGATCGACCACTTCTTCAAAGTTCTGGACAAGGTCCGGAAAGACGTCTAGACCGTCGCTTAAATTATAGGCCGGTCGCCGGGGCGGGGAGGGGTCTGCCCGCTGAACCGCTGGCGATTTTTTCCATCCGCAGCAGTGTCATCCTGAGCCTGTCGAAGGGGGCGGCTGCGAACTGCTTTTCTCGCACCACCGGCATCCGTGCCCCCATCCCGCCCCGGCCTATGACCACGAAACTTT
>DASSRQ010000285.1:0-24359 GCA_035701665.1 Vulcanimicrobiaceae bacterium | reverse complement strand
CCGGCGTTCCGACGAAGCCAAACTTTTTGTTGAACGGATCCGGAATGGCCGTGCTGCCTGGTGCCGGCGACGGCGCGTAAGCGATGTAAATCAATCCGGAAACGGCAACCGGAATTTTAAATTGCCTGCCGCTGTATTTAGGCACCCCGTTCACGCCGATGCTTCCCGGAAAGCATTTCAACGGGATCGGCTGAATCGGTGCGAGCGTTAGCGGTCCAGCCGTATATGCGGGAAGCGGGTTTGGTGTTGACCATTGTCCCTGCGCGTTCAAAGCGCGCGCGCTGACGAGCTCGCCCGCAGCCGCAGGCCGCCCGCCGGCGTCTTGTCCGGTGTCGGTTACATAAAAAACGACGTCGCCGTTCAAGGCTGAATTGTCGTTGAAGATGACCGGCTGCGGAAGACCCGGTCCAAGATTCGGTGCGGGCGATGCCGTCGCAAAGTTCGCGCAATATGCCGGCATCGTGGTCGATTGTGCTCGAGGCGCCGTTGTCGGAACGGGCGCCGGCGTCGCCGTCGGCACGGCCCCGGATGTCGTCACAAGCGCGTACACGTACGTGTTGCCTGCGGCGTAACTCTGTCCGGTCGGTACGCCGTTGAAAGTCACGAGCGTACGCGGGTTGCCGACGGTGCCGGGGCCCAACAGCACGATCCAACCTTGCTGGCCGGCGCGCGCGGGATCCCATAAAAGCAAATACATCTGTGCCGACGCCGGCGCAGGAGAAGCGAGTCCGAACGTTACCGCCGGCGACGTCGAAATGCCCAGATTGCCGTCCATCACCACGCTGACGTATTGAAGCGCGTTCACATTCGCGCCGACGGCGTCCGGTTTGCCAACTGCGCGCCGAATGGCCGGAACGGAGATGCCGGCCGGCAGCGATCCGCTCAAGGTCATCGTCATGTTGGCGCTCGCGCCGCCCACGGCTTGTGGAATCGTAAACGAAGCGGTATTTCCGTTGCCGTCGGCGACCGCCACCGACGTGGCCGCGGCGCCGACCGGTACGGTCGTAGCGCCTACGTGAGGCGTGGGAGTTGCTGTCGGAATAAAGGTGCCGCGACCGGCTCCCCCGCCGCAGCCGATAACCAGCGCCAGTGCGCCGAGGGCGAGAAATGAAAAGAGCGCTCGCGTCATACCCGGCACCTCATACAAGTAAAGCGGCTATCTTTTAGTCTTCGGCATGACACGCACCGCGCTATAGCCGGCACGATCCAAAGGAACCGCGGGATCGGTCAAGCATAGCAGTGTCAATGCCGGCGTTCCAATCGCATCGCTACGTCGAAAACCAGGGCGTAAAACTCTGCCTCGAAACGCGCGGAAGCGGACGAATTCCGCTGCTGTTCGTGCATGGTTGGATCAGTTCGCGCCGCATGTGGTACGAAGTTGCAAATCGCCTGGATCCGGAGCGCTGCACGATGCATCTATTGGATCTCCGCGGCGCCGGTTTGAGCGATCGTCCGCCGCACGGGCAACATGTGTACGGTTATTTAAGCGACGTTTTTGCCGCGATTGACGCCATCGGCAGTCCGGTGAACCTCGTCGCGCATTCGATGGGCGGGCGTATCGCGCAGCTCGCTGCCGTCGAAAGTCCCGGCCGCATCTCGCGGATGGTACTGCTTGCGCCGGGGGCTGCGGGCGGTCCGAAGGCGAGTAAACGCCGCGCGCAACTCGCGCAGCACGCATTCGGCAGCCGCGAACGCATCGAGGCATTTCAGCGTGCAGCGATGAGTATAGCCGTCGACCCGGATGTCATGGAACGCTTGGTCGACGACGCGCTCGTAGCGCAGCGTGAAGTCTGGTTCGGCGATCCCGAACCGCGAGAACCGGTCGACTTTACGGACCGCCTCGGCGAAATCAAAGCGCCCGTCCTATGTCTTGCAGGCGCGAAAGATCCGCTGGCGCCTCCGCTGCGGGTCAAGGGCGACGTTGCCGCACGCATTCCCGGCGCGCTCATGGTGACGCTGCGCAATGCGGGGCACAACCTGCCGGTCGAGGCTGCCGGCGACGTCGCATCCGGCATCGAGCGGTTTTTGCTGTGATCCGGCGGAAGTAAGCGGCGTATTGGAGGGCGGATCTTTGATTCTCGCTGTGTTGTTGTCCGTCGTATTGAATTCGGCGCCGTTAGTCCCTCATTCGTTTGTGCCGCCGCAGGGATGGACGGAGGGAAAAGATCTGCCGCCGGACGGTCCGGACGCTATTTGGCTATCACCGGGGTTCGGCAAGAATGGTAACGGTGAAAATCTCGCGGTTACTTCTCGACCGGCTGGGCGTCAAGCGGATCTCCCGTCGGAAGTCCGGGCAGCAATCGCCGAGCTTTCCGCTGACCGCGACATTACCGTTTCCCGTGCAGAATCAACGTGCCGGGGTAAACTGCCGGGCTGGCGCCTCGAGGCCAAACTTAGTTTTCCAAACGGTCTAACAATTTCGCAGGTGTACCATTTATCGCTAGTCGGCGGGCGCACTTACACCTTCGTGTTTACACACAAGGCGTCCGATGCGATCGAGCCCGCTATTTCCGATGCAATTCAATCGATCTGTGCTTAGTGCGTAACTGCGTAGCGCGAAAGCCGTGAGCGTCAACAGCCTTCACATTACCAACGGCGACTCCGTTCTTTACACGTGGAAGAAGAGCGGGCTGCTCGGCACGCACCTTGCGTGGAAAGACGTGCTGCACGAAGGGCCCGTTCCGGGTACGCTGCCGCTTGCCAATCTCAGCCGCGTACGCGCGGACTATCTCGCATCGCGCGGATACGGCAACGCCATCCGTATTCATCGCGACTTCGAAAAGCGCGATGCCCTTATCGACGAAGCGGGATCGTTCGACGAGATCGTTTTGTGGTTCGAGCACGATCTCTACGATCAATTGCAGTTATTGCAAATTCTCCACGTGCTGCGCGAACGCAACTTGGGCGCGGGACGCGTGGAACTGATCCATTCCGAACAGTACCTCGGGATGCTTTCACCCGACGAATTGATTGCGCTTTATCCCAAACGCAAGTTTTTGACCGATGCAACCGCGCGCGCCGCCGCGCGCGCATGGCAAGCGTTTACGAATGGCGACCCCGATGCGCTTGCCGGCAGTTTGAGCGAAAAGTATCCGGGACTGCCCTTTATGCGAGACGCGCTGCGGCGGTTGTGCGAAGAGTTTCCCGATGCCGCCGGCGGTCTGTCGCGTTCGCAAAGACACGTTCTCGAAGCGTGCGCGCAGGGTGCACGGCGAAAGGAAGAGCTGTTCAAGCGTTCGCAGGCGCGGGAAGAAGCCTCGTTCATGGGCGATTCCGCGTGCTTCGCAACGATCGACGATCTATGTTCGCCGCCTGCACCCTTGCTTGCACTCTTGGAGCACGGCTACGAAGTTACCGTGCTCGGACGAAGGATTTTAGCGGGCGACGCGGATTGGCTCGAGCACCAGCCCTTGGATCGCTGGATAGGCGGTACGCACCTGCGCAGCGGAAAGCATTGGCGTTGGGACGAACAGCATGAAACGCTGACCGCGTGGAGTAGTACCGTCCAAGTCTAGGGGGAGCACAATGTCGCACGATGCATTATCGGTTGAGATAAAATCCGAACACAACGGCGATGCCATGGTTTACCGGCTGCGCGGCAGTTTGGATATGGCGACGGCGCCGTCGGTGCGCGCTGCGCTGATCGAAGCGGCCGACGAAGGCAAGCACGACATCATCGTCGATTGCTCGATGCTCGAATATCTCGATTCCACGGGCCTGGGCGCGCTGATCGGCGCGCACAAACGCGCGCACGAACACGGCGGACGCCTGCGGATCATCGTGAACGACGGCCCGATTCAGCGCCTCTTTTCCATTACGGGACTCATGACGGTGCTTTCGGTCTACAACTCCATCGAGGCGGCGCTCGACGATCGCGATCGCTTAACCGCGGCCTTTTGATTTTGCGGCGTATGCCGCATCCAATACTTCGATAACGTGACGGACCGGCAGATCGCTCTGCGCTTTACGCAGGTGCGACTGCATCTGTAACGCGCATCCCGGATTCGCCGTCGTCACCACGTCCGCATCAGCGGCTATAACGTTTTGCGCTTTGCGCTTCCCTAACCGGTCCGCCATCTCGGGCTGGGTCAGGTTGTAAATGCCGGCGCTTCCGCAGCACACCGAACTCTCGTGCATTTCGCGAAGCGTGATGCCGGGAATCTGCGCGAGCAAACGGCGCGGTGCCGACGTGACGCGCTGGGCGTGCGCGAGGTGGCACGCGTCCTGATACGTCACCGTTGCGCTCAGCGGACCCGGGGCTTCCGCGAGTCCCTGTTCGTCGAGAAACTCGAGCACGTCGCGCACCTTGGCTGAGAACGCCGCGGCGCGCTGCGCCCACTGCGCGTCGTCTTTGAGCAGATGCCCGTACTCTTTGAGCGCGGACCCGCACCCCGCCGCGTTTACGATGTAATACTCGGCGCCGGATCGTTCGAAAGACGCGATGTTTTTGCGCGCGAACGCGCGGCCCGTTTCGTCTTCGCCGGCATGTACCGCGATCGCGCCGCAGCAACCCTGATCCGACGGAACGGTTATAGAAAATCCGTTCCGCTGCAGCACGCGCACCGTCGCTTCGTGCCACGCGGAAAACGCCACTTGCATGACGCAGCCCGCATGCAGCATTACCACCGCGCGTTCGGTCTTCGCGGTAATCCGCTGATCGTGCGGAACGAAAAAGCTCTTGCTGAACGGCGGCGCAATCGCTTCGGCATCGCCCAGGCCCAGGAGTTTGACGATGCCGATGCGGCGCGCAAGATCTTGCAGTCCGGTCTGCTGTGCAAACCGCAGCAGAGCAGCAAGCAGCCGCATCATCCAAAGGTTGCCGAACAGCACGTTGAAGACGAACGAACGCCCCGCCGATCGCGCCGGAGCGCGCTGGGGTGCTTGCGCGTGGGCGATTGCGGCCCGGGCGCCCTCCACGAGGTTGCCGTACTGGACGCCGCTGGGGCAGACCGCGGCGCATGCCCGGCAATCCAAGCACTCCGACATTTGATGCACGAAGCCCGGCGAGAGCAGATCGAGCGCGCCCTCGTCGACCGCGCGAATCAGACTTATTCTGCCGCGGGGTCCCGACGTTTCTGTCATAGTTTCCAGGTACGTCGGGCAGGTAGGCAGGCAAAGGCCGCAGCGCACGCACTTGTTGTATTCCGACGCCTCGATCATCCAAACGCCCGTTCGACCAGCGAAAACCACAAGCATTTATCCGGCCTACAAAGAAGATCTCGCGCACGCCGTAAGGAGAAGAAATCTTGGCTGACGCCGCCACTGTTGAATACCGCCTCTCGACCGAAGAACGGTTGAAATCGTTCATCGCCGCCGTGCTCGAAAACGTTGAAGTCGCACCGGAACACGCAGCCGTAGTCGCCGACGTGTTGACCGCGGCGGATCTGCGCGGCATCGAATCGCACGGCATCGCGCGTTTGGAGTCGTACTACGTCAGCCGCATCCGCAACGGCAAACTCAAAGCGAAACCGAACTACGAGATCGTTCGCGAAACCGATACGTCCGTGCTGTACGACGCCGACAACGGCTTGGGGCATCCGGTCGGAAAGCTCGCGATGCAAAAAGTAATCGAGAAAGCGCGCAAAACGGGCGCGGCGTTCGGCGCGGTGCGCAACTCGAACCATTACGGCATCGCCGGCTATTACGCGATGCTCGCGCTGCCGGAAGATATGATCGGCATGGCGTCGACCAACTCCGTGCGTTACGGCGCGCCGACGTTCGGCCGCGATGTGATGCTCGGCACCAATCCGCTCGCGTACGCGATTCCAGCGGACAAAGAGCCGGCGTTCGTTCTCGACTTCGCAACGACGACGGTGCCGAAAGGCAAACTCGAAGTCTATAAGCGCAAGAATCTTCCGCTCAAAGACGGCTGGGCGATCGACGCGCAAGGCAATCCGACGCACGATCCGGACGAAGCACTGCGCGGCGCGCTGCTCCCGCTCGGCGGATTCGGCACGGACAACGGCGGCCACAAAGGCTTCGGGCTGGGACTACTCGTCGATATTCTGTGCGGCGTTCTTTCGGGCGGGAAGTTCGGCACGGGCCTGCCGCTCGTGACGGACACGATGGAAGGCGCGATCTCGCACTGGTTCGGTGCGTTCCGCGTCGATGCGTTCCGCGATGCCGCCGAGTTCAAGGCGGACATGGATCGCCAGCTGCGTTCGTTCAAGGACAGCGCCAAGGTGCCGGGCCAGGACCGCATCTACGTGGCGGGCGAGCCCGAGTTCGAGAAGACCGGCTACCACCGCGAAAACGGCGTTCCGGTGCACGTAAAGGTCTGGGACGGCCTGGAGAAGCTGGCGGGCGAATTGGGGATCCCCTTCGAATTAAGCCGCTGAATGCAGTTCATGAACGGTGATGCGTCCGGGGCCGGAGTCCATATCAGTGTGGCTTCGCCTGCGGGCACCTACACCGTCGGCAACGCGTCTTTTTTCCGCTACATCGTGCGTTTGGCCGAAGCAGGCCTGTCGCTGCGCGCCGACGAGCGCGAAGCACTCGACCTGCTTGCGGCCATCCCGCACGCCTTTTTCGACGAAGACGATCTCCAATGGGGGCGCGGCTGGCGCGTCGTTCCGGCCGCCTCACTGGACGATTGGGCGGTCCTCGAATCCACCCCGCAGCGGGTGCGGGCAGCGCTCGAGACGGCCCGGCGCATCCTCTGGGAGAACGCGGCGCCGGTGGGCGTGAGCGCCCGCGAAATCGTCTCCATTGAAGACGAACTCGACGCGGTATTTTCCGTCCTCGAACGGGCGGAAGAAGCGGGGTTCCCGGTCGAGATTAGCTATGTCAGTTAGTAGGCAGTAATCCTTTTGTAACCTGGATAACAAAGCGGCATGAGATCGATAGCCGCTTTTGTTTTTGCCGTGCTTTTCGCGTTCTCACTGCTTCCGGCGCCCGCAACGGCGGGAACGACCGGCGGCGTTACCGGCCGTATTACCGACGCGAATTCGCAGGCCCCGATCGCCGGCGTTGCCGTGACGATTTCCGCACCATCGCAGAGTGCGACGACAATCTCCGATGCGAACGGCGCATACAGCTTTCTTTCGCTTGCGCCCGACTCGTATACGATCAGTCTGAACAAGACGGGATACGACGCGTTCTCCAGGCCCGGCGTTTCCATCTTCGCCGACCAAGTGCAGACGGTGAATCTCGCAATGATTCCGTCGTTGAAAACGATCGCGAACGTGCAAAGCCGTGCATCGAACTTGGTAAAACCCGGCACGACCAGCGACGTGTATTCGGTTAACGCGACAAACGCCGCCGCGGCGCAGTCGCTCATCGGCCCGGGCGGATTGAGCAACGCGTACGGCGCCATCGCATCGATTCCGGGCGTAAACCTCGACGCCGGCGAGCAAGGCTGGTTTCAAACCGTGCACATCCGCGGCGGCGACATCGATCAAATCGGCTACGAACTCGACGGCATTCCCGTCAACCGCGTGTACGACAACGCGCCGCAGACGATGCTCAGCAGTTTGGGGCAGCAAGAGTTGCAAGTGTACACCGGCGGCACGCCCGCGAGCGCCGACGCGCAGGGCATCGCCGGTTTTATCAATCAGGTCGTAAAGACCGGTACGTATCCCGGATTCGGCAACATCGACATGGGGCTGGGCGTGCCGGCGTTCTATCATAAGTTTTCTGCCGAAGCCGGCGGATCGAATCCGAACCGCACGTTCAGCTATTACGTGGGCCTGGGCGGTGCCGATCAGGCATATCACTGGGTCGACGACAACCAGGGCGGCCCGGCATCGTCGTGGTTCTTTTATCCGGTCAATGCCGTCCCCGGTCAGAACGGCTTCGTGTTCACGGGCGACGGGACGTTTTTTGGCGCAAGCGACAACGTTCTGGATCCCAAGCAGCTGTTCGGGCCGGGTATCGGCTACGGGCTGGCATACACGCAGCAGCGCGACAATTTAGTCAATCTGCACTTCGCCTTTCCGCACGGCAACGGGCTGCGCGACGACGTCCAGATGCTTTGGATGACCAGCGAGGTCATGGCCAACTATTACAGCAGCGCGAACGACCTCGGGCAGAATCTCGATTCGTACCTGTTTGCAAGCCCGCTGTTCTGGGACGACGCCTACCTCTACAAGGGTGCGCTGATGCAACCGGTACAGCAAGCGCAGCTGGCCCCCTATTTCTTTAACAGCAGCCCGACGCAACGGGAATTCAACAACACCGTGCTGCCGGTGGACCAGCGCGATGCGAACGACAACGGGGTCGCTATTGCGAAGCTGCAGTACCAGCACGCGTTCAGCCAAAATGCCTTCGTGCGCGTTTACGGCTACAGTTTGTATTCCAACTGGTTTATCTATGGGCCGAACAGCGCCGCGCAGCCGCTGTACGGCGCCGAGCTCGCCGACTACGAGATTCCTAACCACACGTACGGCGCGAATATCAGCTTTACGGATCAGCTTTCAGAGAAACATCTGCTGACCGGAAGCGCCGTATACACGGCGACCGATCTGCAGCGTTACTCCGCCGGCTTTTTTAGCGGGAGCAGTTCGAGCCGCCCCATTGCGCTGCTGATGGATGCCAACCACAACTGCTACGACGCGACCGGAACGACGCAAGAAGGCTGTTACTTCGCCGTCGGCAACGGCGATGCGATCGGCGGGTCCGCCATCTTCAACAATGGGGTTCCGAGCTCGCCGGCCGGACTGAACTGGGTCGCCGTCGATCGCGGACTCAAGGCCAATTTAAACCAAGTTCACCCGCGTTTCTCGGGCATCTCGCTTTCCGACCAGTGGCGGCCGAATGACAGATTGAACGTCAATTTGGGCGTGCGCGTTGAAAACTTCCGTTATCTGCTCGGCGATACCGGCGCAAACGATCCGGCCCGGCAATTCTGGTTCGCGCATTACAACGCCGAGTTTTGTTTCGGCCCGACCTCGACGTCGCCGGTGATGCGCACCGGCAGCGGCCTGGGGCCGTGCCCGTCCGGGACAGTGCCGCTCGCGCAGGCCGCCTACGGACCGCTGGTCGACAAGAGCGGCGGTGAGATCGATACGGCGCGCTGGCAGCCGCGCTTCGGATTCACCTATACGATGAATCCTGATACCGTGCTGCGCGGTTCGTTCGGTGTGTACGCGCGGCCGCAGAACAGCTCGTGGGTGCAGTACAACACCGTGCAGGAAGATCTGGCGAGCTTCATCGGCAGCCATTTCTATTCGTACGGCTTTCCGACGCCCGAGCACGACATCCGCCCCGACACCTCGTACAACTACGACGTCTCGCTGGAAAAGCGTCTGCACGCGACCGACATCTCCTTCAAAATTACGCCGTTCTACCGGAGCACGCGCGACCAACTGCAGAACTTCTTTATCGATCCGCTGACCGGATTAGAGTCCGGGCTGAACGTGGGGCATCAGGTCTCGTACGGCCTGGAACTCGCGCTGCGAAAGGGCGACTTTGAGAATCAGGGTTTGAGCGGCGCGCTTTCGTACACGTATACGCACTCGCGGATCCGGTATCAAAACTTTCCGAATTCGTCGCGCAACGTCATCGACAACCTGAATTCGTACATTCAGGATTACAACGGCTACACCAAGACGTGCGCGCAAAATCCGTCGAATAATCCCTCGAGTCCCTGCTACTACGCCGGCGGAACGCTGCAAACGGGTGCTGCGCCAGCACCGTGTTACACCATCGCCGGTGCGCCCGACCCGGCATGCGGTTCGAGCAGCGTAGTGAATCCGTACTGGAACAATACGCCGCAGCAGCTTCTCGATCGCAACGCGTACTATACGACCTACGACGTTATTCCCGGACCGGTGTCGGCGGAGAACGGTTACGAGACGCCGCATCAACTCTCGCTGATTCTCAACTACCGCACCGGCCGTTTCGCAATAACCCCGAGTATCAACTACAACTCGGGTGCATCGTACGGTGCTCCGCTCTCATGGCCGGGTTACCGTCCGGAGACGTGTCCCGCGCAGCTGAGCTTGGGCGCAGTCGCGCAGCCGGCGGATCCGGCATCGTGCACGAACGGCGGGCTGCTGCCGGTGTTTCTGCCGGATAAGTACACGGGCAGCTTCGACAACCTCGGCACCTTCAAACAGCCATGGCGCGTCTCGCTGAACGTAAACCTCGCATACGATTTCAGCAAGAACATCTCGGCGGATCTGCTGCTGACGGACGTCGTGGACCATTGCGGCCAGCGGGGCTACGCCTGGGACAATCCCAGCGTGTGCGTGTACTCGAACTTGCCGTCGGGCATCTTATATCCGGCAGGCAATTACTTCCCGAACTCGCTATACGCATCGCCGCCGCCCCAGCTGCAATACCCGTACTCGTTCTGGCTGAACAACAACAATACGGGCTTTGTCGGCGTGAAGATCCCGTTCCAAGCGACGTTCAATCTGCACTTCCGGCTTTGAGCGCCCGCCTGAGTGCTCCGCATCCGGGCACGCGTCAGGAACGTGATTTCTTCGCGAAGGATGGCAATAAGATGTTCACCCTCCACCTAGAATAGCGAGCAAAGACAAAGAGAGCAGGCATGGAATGCCTGCTCTCTTTGTTTTCTTGACTCGCATCAGACGCGCAGCAGCGCCAAACTGCAAACAAGCGCCGGCACCGTAACGAGCAGTCCGATCCGTAAAAACAAAAGGCCCGGCACCGTGATGCCGTTCTTGCGCAAGATGCGGATCCAAAGAATCGTTGCAAGCGAGCCGGTGAGTGCAACGTTCGGTCCGAGATCGATTCCGATAAGCGCCGCCGGGTTGCCGCTTGCTGCGTAGTGCGCGAGGACGGCTGCGGGCAGATTATTGATCGCGTTTGCAAGCGCGGCGATCGCTCCGCCGGTCGCCAGCGCGTCGAACGGATGTCCGAGCGCGCCGAAGCGGTGCACGGCTGCTTGCGCGAACCGCACAGCTCCAAAGCGATCGGCAAAATGCACGGCTACCAGTAACGCGGCCACGAGCGGAACGATCGACCACTGGCCTTCCCGCACAACGTCCGCTGCCGCTCCGCGCTTGACCGTCGAGACCGCCGCGACGGATATCAGCGCACATCCGAAAGCGGTGATGCCGACATTCGCGTGCAGCGTCGCCGCAGTCACCAACGCTGCGCACGACAATGCGACCAAAACGATCGTCAGTCTTAGGGCTGCCGTTACCTCAACGTTCGCTACCGTCTCCGTACGATCGGCGTCCTCGGCTGCGCAGCGCCGCAAACAGAAGAAGAGCAGAACCCCGGTCACCACGATCGCCCCAATCGATGGAAGAAGAAACGATGCGAGCCATGCGCCCGACGCCGGTAAGTCCGGATAAAGAAGAAGATTGGCCGGATTGCTGATCGGCAGGACGAAGCTCGCCGCATTTGCGACGAAGGCGACGGCAAAGGCTGCCGGCAGCGGAGAAACATTCGTCCGGCGCGCGAGCGCGATGGCGGCCGGCGTCAGCAGCAGGATCGTAGCGTCGTTCGAAAGCAGCGCGGTTACCGGAACGCCGGCTCCGTACACCCACCAATACACGCCTGCCGCCGAAAGGCGGCCGTTACGGGCAATCCGGCCGGCTAGGTAGCTAAACACGCCTTGGGTCGCCGCAAGCTCGGCGAGCGCGATCATCCCGGTGAGAAATAGATAGACATCCCTGCCTTCAGCGGCCGCCCGCCAGACCTCCATGCGCGGGTTGTACCCCAGCATACGAAGATTAACAGGCAGCCGCTTCGGGCATAGTGTCCTGGACACCTATGCGTGAGTTTTTCTATTGCGGACGCTGTTGAAGCGCCAAAGCCGCGACCGGCAACGCTTGGACTTGTTGGTTCGCGCCGGAGATATTTTTCACCAATCGCTCGACGTTACAGAAACGCTGAATAACGTCGCGCGCCTGGCTGTTGAATCGTTCGCCGATATCTGCCTTTTCGATCTGATCGACGAACAGTCGGAGCGGCTTTTCGTCACCGCGTCGGCACATCGCGACCCATCGAAGGAGAGCGCACTCTCGAGCGTCGCAAGCATCCTCTACGTTGAGGAACGCGGCGTTCATCCCGTGGTCCGCGTGAGCCGGACGGGCGAACCGTTCTTTCTGCCGCACATTGACGAAGACGTAATCGTCGCCCATGCCGTGTCGCGGCAGCACGAAGAGTACATGCGGCGTTTCGGCTACCGATCGAAGATCGTCGTGCCTGTCACGGCTCAAGATAAGATTTTCGGTGCGCTCACGTTCGTGCGCACCGACGCCTACAACGAGTTCGATCCGGAAGACCTGCAGTTCGCCATCGAGCTCGGGCGGCGTGCCGGTTTGGCGGTCGCAAACGCCAAGCAGTATCACCGGGAGCAGTACGTCGCCGAAACGCTGCAGCGCTCGTTTTTGCCCAACACGTTTCCGCAGCGCGACAACGTGCAGTTCAGCGCGCACTACCGGCCCGGTTCGACAGACGCCGACATCGGTGGCGATTGGTACGACGCGTTCGAGCGGCGCAACGGCGAGATCGTCATCACTATCGGCGACATCACGGGCAAAGGCATCGAGGCCGCGCGCATCATGGTCCTGATGCGCCAAGCAATCCGCGTCGCCGCACTCGATAAGAACGAGCCCGAAGATATCTTGGATACGTGCAACAGATTGCTGCTATCGGAGCCCCGCGAGCGCCTTGCCAGCGCCTTTATGGGCGTACTATCAGCGGACGGAACGAAGCTCCGTTACGCGTCCGCCGGACATCCTCCGCCGTACGTGCGGCTTGCGGACGGGACGCTCGTCGAGTTGGAAGCACCCTCGGCGCCCTTGGGCGCGCTCGAAGGTGTTACGTACGAACAGTATTCGCGCGACGTCGACGGCGGAAGCATGCTCGTGATGTATACGGACGGCATCATCGAGGCCTCGCGAGATGCCATTGAAGGCGAACGGATGCTCCGGAACCTGCTGCGCCCGGCCGCCGTGCGCCATGCGGCCAATCCGGCCGAGTTCATCGAGCGTGCTGCGGCTCCGCACCCGATTCGCGACGATATCGCCATCATGGTTTTGAGCTTCGGCGAGATCGAGCGGCGCTGGCAATTCCAGGCCGACGATGCGCGAGCCGCCTACGTGATGCGCAGCGAGTTTCTGGCGACCATCGAAAGCCGGTGCGAGGTCGACGAAGCTCAGCTCGCTACGTGCGCCCTAATTTTCTCGGAAGTCGTCGGAAACGCAGTCCGGTATGCGCCCGGAAAACTTAGCGTTTCGCTCGAGTTGCGGCCGCCCGGCATGGTGCTGCACGTGATCGATGCCGGCCCGGGATTCGATTACTATCCGAGCTTGCCCGAGGATATTTGGTCCGAAGGCGGTCGCGGAATGTTTTTGGTTACCGCGCTTGGACGCGAAACCGCCGTCGAACGGCTCACCGGCCGCGGAACGCACGTAAGCGTCACGCTGCCCGTTACCTGTCGCTGAAGACCCTCGAAGATCCCAATACCCATCCACAGGATTCTCCACTTCCATCGTATAATCACAAACAAATATTTGCGATAGTACCTGGAGATGTGGATGAAGAGTCCGGAGCGCGCCGAGGACCGGGAATGGCCCGGCCTGCGAGCCTTTAACGAGTACTTGCTGCTGGAACTGCGGCGTTCGGACCGGACGGCGCGCGAATACATCGGCGATTTGAAATTGTTTGCGGCGTTCGTGGATCCGAACGGCGCGGCCGATCGCGTGCTGCTCGAAGCGTCGACCTCGAACATCCGGCAGTTTTTGATGGACATGACGCGCCGGCGCCTGAGCGCCGCGGCGGTGCGCCGCCGGGTCGCCGCGCTGCGAGCGTTTTACAAGTTCGCCAAACGCGAAAGCCTGCGCGACGACAATCCGGTCGTCGAGATCGGCATGGTCAAACTGCCCGGGCGGCTGCCCAAAGCGATCTCTATTAAGGATACCGAGCGGCTCTTGGCCACCAAGCCGGACGCGGGGATGCCCGAATGGCAGCGGCGCCGCGACGCGGCCATCTTGGAGTTGCTCTACGCGACGGGCATCCGGCGGGCCGAGCTCGTCGGGATCGACCTCTCGGACATCGACTTCGAGCAGCGGACGATCCGGGTCGTCGGCAAGGGCAACAAAGAACGGTTTGTGATCTTTAACTCGTATGCGCAGGACGCGCTCGAGCGGTACCTGGCAGTCCGGCCGCCCAGCAGCGACGGCGCGCTGTTAGTGAGCCGGTTGGGGCGTCGGCTCAGTTACCCGCAGGTCGGCAATATTTTCCGCCTATTCGTGCGGCTCAGCGGCCTCGAAGGCAAGATCTCGCCGCACACGATGCGCCACTCGTTCGCGACGCACTTGCATCAGCGCGGCGTCGACATCATGACGATCAAGGAACTGCTGGGCCACGAGAGCGTTGCGACGACGCAAATCTACTCGAAAGTGACGCTCTCGCACGCAAAACAGGCGTACGACGAAGCCCACCCGCGCAATACGAGCACAAAAACGTAGGCCGAACGGATTATTTTGCCGTCCCGCTGGCATGAATCATAACTTCACCTTTACATAAAACTAGCAAAAACCGCCTTTCTTTGTGTTACCGTTTTGTTAACAGCATTGCGCGCGGGTGTCGCCCCGGCTGTCGTTGGGGGAGAGATTTATGAACCGCTTTAAGGCGCCGCTTCTTCTTTTTACGGCCATCCTTTCCGCATGCTCGGTATCGGGATCGCACACCGGCCTCGCCGGCAGTTCGCAGATTCCGGATGCATCGAAACCCACGCTGACGCATCCGCTCGACGTTCAAGGCGGCGGGCCCGCAATGATGTCGGTGATGCTTGGGGATTCAGCGCCCCAATTGGGCGCCTCCCTCAGCCATCTGTACGTGGGCATCGATCGCGTCGACGTAACCTCGAACGGGACGACGACGACGGTCGCATCGTACAGCACGCCGCAAGTCGTCGACCTCTTAGCGTATCAAGGTGATGCCGGCGCGCCGGTCGCGACTGCGGCAAGTGCGGCGCAGACGTATAGCAGCATTACGTTTGTGCTCGACATCCCCAGCAGCCAGGCAGTGTACTCGGACGGCACGACGCTTCCGATCAACTACCTCGTGAATGCGACGCCGCAGAGCAGTTCCGGCGCCGACTCAACGATGTCGACAGTCGCAGACGGCCCTGCCGCGGTGGACGTCACCTCGACGCAAGGCTTTACGGCCGGCGCAGCGATTCGCGCGGACTTCAATGCGTTCGAATCCTTCGGTAACCGCAACGGCACGATCTACGCGAACCCCGTCATCTACGTCGCGCAGCGGCCGTTGACGACGATTAGCGGAACGCTCGTCGGTCATTACGGCAACGGCGTTCAGGGCGCGACGATCGTGGCGTATCGCAACGGTGTGGCGCGCGGTGTCGCGTACACGGCGGCCGACGGCTCGTTCAAACTCGGCACGCTTGCTGCCGGAACCTACAACATTGCTGTGTATAACGCGTATCAAAACGCTGCCGGCGTCGCATTCTATGCGCGCGGGCAGTCTAACGGCCGAAGCGCGTACTGGGGACCGACTATAACCGTTCAGCAAGGTCAAGCTGCATCCGTAGGAACGATCGCGGACTAAGCCGGGAAACTTACGGGAGTCATAACGTGCACAGCACGATGAGCGCAAAGACCATGGAGGAACGGCTGCAGCAAGCGCGCGACTTGTATCTGCGCGCACGCCGCACCGACGCCTTTGCGCTCCTGCATGGCTGCGAGGATTGGCAGCAGCCGCTAGCGGAGCAAGCATTGGCGCTCCGGGCGGAGATTGTAACGCTGCGCGATCCGGTTGCCGGTTTGCAGGAGCTCGCCGCTTACCAAGACGCTTTTGTATCAAGCGACGCGCGATTCGAATACGCACTTGCCTCGGCGCGCGCGTACACCAACTCACGGAATTTCGACGCTGCGCGGGCGATGATCGCCGCTGCCGCGGCGCCCCTTTCCCGCGACGATTCGAGGATGAGCCGGATCGCGTATCATCGCGCGCGTCTCGACGTTATCTCGAACGCGGAACCGGATCCGCAAGACTTCGAATTGGCACTGCGCGATCCCGATCCGTCCATCCGGTTCAATGCGCTGTCGTGGCGAGCATGGATGCATATCGCGGCGGACGATTTCCGCTCGCATATTGCGGATCTGCGCGAAGCGCTGCGCTTATTCGAAACCAACGGCTATCTGTGCAACGTCACGGCCGTCGCAACGTCGCTTCACGCGCTGCTGCGCGCCGGTTTCGAACTCGGTGACGCCGAAGCCGTCGAACAGGCCGAGGCGGTCTACGACGCTATCGAATGGACGCCGGACATTCAAGAGTACCGGTTCCTCTGCGCGCGCGCCATGGCATGGGATGCCTATCTCGGAGGCGACTCCGCACGCGCACAATGGCTCTTCAAAGACTCGAAAGACTTTGCGCCCAGCGATGCCTGGAAGGTCATGGCGCACGTCGATCGCGCTTACGTTGCCCGGATGAACGACAACGAAGCGTGGGCGCTCGAGGAGTTGGAGCGCGCGCACAGCATCGCCGAACACGTCAGTTGGGGCGCGACGAAGAGCGAAGAACGCGTTGCCCTCGTGACTCTTGCAATTCTGTACGCGCCGATCGACATGGTTCGGGCACAGCGGTACGTTTCAACGTACATCTCGATGGGCGTCGAGAACATCGATCCGACACTGGCCGCTACTCGCGGACGCCGCACGATCGCGTTCGAGAAATATGCCAGCGGCTGCGTGCAACAGGTCATGGGCAACACCGCCCTTGCCGTGCAATCGTTGGAAACGGCCTTCGAGATCTTCTCGCAAAGCGAATACTACTATCGTGCCGCTTTGGCAGCGAACGCGCTGTTTGAAGTCACGAAGAATCCCACGTGGCTGGAAACGGCGCGCTCGTACGCGATTCGCTTCCCGCATAGTGCGCTGAGCAAGAAATTGACAGCGCCGGCTTCCGGACAAGACGTCTCCATTGAAGGGCTCTCGCCGTTCCAGCGGCAGCTCGTCATGGCGATCGGCGAAGGCTTGGACGTCGAACGTCTCTCGGTGCGGTTCAGCCGCAGCACGTTCACGATCGAACGGCAACTCGAACAGGTTCTGCAGCGCACGGGTGCAGCCTCACCCGCGGCACTGCGCGAACGCATCCGCGAGCGCCGGACGGGCTGATGACCCTCCTGGCCGGCGTTTCGCTGCTCGTCGCATTTGCTGCGAGTATCCCTTTCGCCATAGGGTGGGCGACGCGCGCGCGGTCGCGTGCCATCCGTACACTAAACGAACAGCGCTACAATCTGCTCGAGAGCATTCCCGACGGGATCTTCATTCTGGATCACGCGTGGCGCTTTACGCACATCAACGAGCAGGGGGAGGCGCTGCTGCGCCAGGAGCCCGGGACGCTCATCGGCCGCCGCGTCGATGAGCTCCTGGATCCCTTGGCGTCCGAGCTGTATCCGGAACTCGTGCGCGTGCGCGAATCCGGCGTACCGCTCGAGCGTCTGCAGCACTTTCAATCGACGAACCGCTGGATCGAACTTCGCGTGCAGCCCGCGCGCGACGAGATGCTGGTATATCTGCGCGACGTCACCGAACGGCGGCGCGCGCAACTGCAAATCGAAGAAAGCGAACGCCGCTTGCGGCTGGTCTTGACGCAGGCGCCGGCCGCTTTATGGACGTGCGATCGTTCGATGCGCGTGACGCCCGTCTCGGGCGCAGCGATCGATGCGACGCGCTTCTCGCGTGACGAAGCCGCGCGTGCTGCCTTGATCCGCGCGCTTTCCGGCGAGGCGGTTACCTTCGAAACGCGCGACGGCGAACGCTGGATGCAAAACCAGGTCGAACCGCTGCGCGATGCGGAGGGCGAGATCATCGGCGCCGCAGGCGTCACGCTCGACGTAACCGAGGTACGCGAATCCGCGAACCGTTTTGCGCGGCTCGCGCGCGAAGACGCGATGACCAAACTTCCGAACCGTCTCGCACTCAACGAGATTCTGCCGCCTTTGCTCGAAAAAGCCAAGGCCGAAGACGCGTCGGTCGCCGTCCTGTTCATCGATGTGGACCGGTTCAAACGGATCAACGATAGTTTGGGGCATAGCGCCGGCGACGAACTGCTGCGCGCGGTGACGGAACGCTTGCAGCAAATGGTGCCGGTCAATGCGCTCGTTTCGCGCTTCGGCGGCGACGAGTTCCTGATCGTCATGGACGGCATCCGTAACGACGAGACGGCTTTTGCGCTCGCTCGCGACGTGCTGGACGTCTTTGCCGACCCATTCGAAGTCTTCGGACATTCGCTCAGCGTGAGTGCGAGCGTCGGCGCGGCGCTGTATCCGCGCAACGGCGAGGATCCGGAGCAGCTCATTTCGTTCGCGGACGAAGCGATGTATCAAGCCAAAGAGAGCGGCGGCGGCGACGTCAAGTTCTACGATCGCCTCATGCACGTGCACGCACTCGAGCGTTTGAGCTTGGAACAGGATCTGCGCTACGCCCTCGTGCGCGGCGAATTGACGCTCGAGTTTCAACCGCTCGTCGACCTGCGTTCGCAGCGGATCGTCGCCGCAGAGGCGCTGGTACGCTGGAAGCATCCGCTGTTCGGCGAACTTTCGCCGCAGTCGTTCATCGGCATCGCCGAAGAAACGCGCGCCATCGTCGACATCGACCGCTGGGTGTTGCGCGAAGCGTGCAAGGCCGCGGTGCGCGTGCGCGAAGCGCTCATTCCGGACTTCCGGATCTCCGTCAATCTTTCGCCGCTGGATCTGCGCGACACGACGTTCCCCGAATGGCTGTCGGGCCTACTTCAAGAGACGCGCCTTCCGCCCGAAGCGCTCGACGTCGAGTTGACCGAAAACGTTTTCGTTCAAGACTCGACCGCGGGCGTCTTGGCCGCGCTGTCTTCGCTCGGCGTTAAGATCTGCGTCGACGACTTCGGCATCGGTTACAGTGCGCTCGGATATCTCAAGCGGCTGCCGGTCGATCAGATCAAGATCGACAAAATGTTCGTTCGGGACATCGTGCGGGATCAGCACGATCAGGGCATCGTAAAGGCGATGGCGACGCTTGCAAAGACGCTCGGACTGCGGCTGGTCGCAGAAGGCGTCGAGACTGAAGCGCAGTTCGACATCATTCGCGACCTCGAGTGTAACTACGTACAGGGCTACTACTTCTTCCGGCCGATGGCGTGGCCGGTGCTGTGGGATACGCTGGAGTATGAGTGCGCACCGCACCGTCGCGCCGGCGGCCGGATCGTTTCACTGACAAAATCCCGCTAAGGTCCGGTTATAGCTGTAAACTGCCTCTAGGAAACGAGGGTGTCCCGGCGTACGGTCAGGTGGTTGCACCCCCAACCTCGCTGCATCTGGAGGTACCCTTTGAGGAAGTCCCTACTGCTCGCGACGGCAGCCTTTCTTGCGGTCGCGCTTGGCGCATGTTCCGGCGGCACGCCGGCATTGCCCAACTCCCCGGTAACCTCACCCCAATCGAACTACGTCGCCGACGGCTGCGCCGTCCCCGACACCTCGATCGCCGAAGCGCCGCATTGCTATGCGGTGCATCGCATCGACGTCGGAGCCGCGGCACCCGGCGGCTATACGGGCCTCTATGTCATTCCGGGCGTGACCCGCGTGAGCGAGCTGCGCACCGCGTTGTCACGCAGCGCGGCTGCTTCGGGAACACCCTCCGGCTACGGCCCGGCGGATTTGGCATCCGCGTATGCGCTTCCGACAACGACCGCGGGCAGCGGCCAAACCGTCGGAATCGTGGACTACGGTAACGATCCGAACGTCGAGTCCGATCTCGGCGTCTACCGTTCCACCTACGGATTGCCGCCGTGCACGACGGCGAACGGCTGTTTCAAGAAGGTCAACGAGTCGGGCGTTCAGGGAAGCTATCCCAAAGACAACCGCAGCTGGAGCGGCGAGATCTCGCTCGACGTCGATATGGTGTCGGCGGTCTGCCCGAACTGCAAGATCGTTCTTGTCGAGGTAAGCAAGAGCTTCAACAACGGCGAGAACACGGCGATCAATCTGGGCGCGAACGTCGTCAGCAACAGCTACGGCGCGAGTCTCGCGGCCGGATATAATGCGGCATTCGACCATCCGGGACATATCCTGACGGTTGCCAGCGGCGACTCGGGTTATTCGTCGAGCACGACGTATCCCGACGGCTACGGCACGGTCGTTTCCGTCGGCGGAACGACGCTCAAGAAGGCCAGCAATACGCGCGGCTGGACGGAGACCACCTGGTCCGGTTCGACCAGCGAATGCTCGACGGGCGTCGCCAAGCCGGCGTGGCAAAAAGATACCGGCTGCAGCGCCCGCACCGAGACCGACGTATCGGCGGTTTCCGATCCGAACACCGGCCTGGCCGTGTATCTGACGTACGGCGGAAACGGCTGGACCGTGTACGGCGGAACCAGTGCCGCGAGCCCGATTCTCGCCGGCGTGTACGCGCTGGCCGGAAACGAAGCTTCGCTGACGTACGCACAGTCGGTGTACACCAACGCATCGAAGCTGAACGACGTTACGAGCGGCAGCAACGGTTCGTGCGCCGGATATCTCTGCAATGCGGGCACCGGCTACGACGGTCCCACCGGCAACGGTACACCGAACGGCTTGGGCGCGTTCTAACCGATCCGCGATAAGCGAAAACGGAGGCGCGAAAGCGTCTCCGTTTTTTTATTCCGCCGGCAAACGCGGAACGTCTCGTTCTTGCGATCCGGCACTTCGCGCAAACTCGCGTAAGAACGCCGCCTGCGCCTTGTGCTTACCGGCCGGATCGAATCCGTAGACCATCTCTTCTTCAAACGCCTGTTCGACGTCGATACCCTGCGCTATTCGTACCAGGATTGCGAACGTGGACGTACGGCCGTGGCCGGCTTGGCAGTGGATGAAAAACTTTTCTGCCGGCGCATGAGCAGCGCATAGGTCGAGCCACCGCAGCGCCTGCTCTTCCGTCGGCGGTTCGTCGTTTTCAACCGGGATATGGACCGGCTTCGCCCGTCGCGTTACGCGAAGGACGTCCGCCGTTTCGTCGCGCGTTCGAAGGTTCACGACGTAGCGCACGCCGGCCGCGTCCAGCTCGCGAAAACCGTCTTCTTCCGGCTGCGAGCCGGCCGCCAGCCACGAGCAGATCCAGCGGAAATCGTCGATGCTGTGGACGCCGTCAGCTGCTTGCACCGGGCTTCTTCTCCTTTTCGCTTTCGTCGGTGACCTCGAGTCCCGCTTTCTCGTGCACGACGCGGATCGCGAGCACTAAGATCGCAAAGAACAACAGGATCGCGCCTTTGGTGACGATGGACAGTTTCGGCAGCAGGACGATGCCCGACGAGACATACGGGAGCAGCGTGACCAAATAGCCGGTCCACTCTTTGAACCAACTCCAGGAGCCTTCGGGCGCTTCGTCCCCTTTCTGCTGCTTCTTGCGTGTGGCCATAGTGTTTTGAATACCCGGCGCCGCGCGCCCTTAATACAACAAGGTACGCGGTTCTGCGAGCCGCAAACGAGCGCTACGTGAAGGTCCGCTTTATATTTGTAGCACTCATTACGCTCGCATCGTGCGCCGGCAGCGCGCCGGTGCTGGAGCGGACGGGCATCCTGCAGCCCGGGGCTACGCTGGTCGTTTCGAATATCGACGGCGACATCGATGCGTATGCGCCGGCGCGCAATCAAGATCCGGACCGCTATACGCTCGACGCGTTTGCGCCGGCTGCGCAGAACGTTTCGATCTCCGTTTCGCGGCTGCTGCTGCGCGCTCGGGCCGATACGCCGGGCGTGCGTTTTCAAGTGCGGGCGCCGCGCGGTACGTCGCTCGACCTCTCGACACGCACCGGAAACATCAACGTTCAAGACTACGACGGCATCGTCAATGCGACCACCGGCAGCGGCGACATCAAGATGTTGATTCCGCAGTACGGAAATGCGTATGCGCATAACGGCAACGTCAGTGTGATCTTTGCATCCGACACGTGGAACGGTACGCTCCGCTTCGGCTCGGACGACGGCAACGTCGAAGTGTACGTCAACGAGAACGCCAAAGCGCGCATCCGCATGCACACCGGTAACGGCACGGTCTTCAGCGACTTCAACATCACCGGCACATCGAGCGGCAGCAGCGAAACGATCGATGCCCCCGTCAACGGCGGCGGCCCCAGAGGCATCGACGTAGAGGTCAAACACGGCGACATCCGGGTGATGCAGCTGAAACCGCAGGTGTAACTGGCCTGCCTTCCCGCTTAGCCGTTCGACGAGCGGTTGCGGTTGAGCGAAAACGAGCGGGGGTACGACGCTTTCAAGGCGCATGAAGAACGTCGAATCGCAGCGCGCAGAAAATCTATTTACCGATCGACGCCGTCAGGAGATGCTTCTGTCGGCGCAGCTCGAGATTCTCGAGCTGATTGCAACCGGGCGCCCGCTCGAGGAATGTCTTTCGGCTATCACGGCCGCCGCTTCGCGTTTGCTGCCCGGTACGTACGCAGCGGTTCTCGTCACGAGTGACGATAGGGACGCGGTCGAGCGCGTCTACTCGGCAACGCTGCCGCCGAGTTTCGGGGACGCCCTTTACGGCGCGAAGATCGTCGATCCGCCGGTCGGTTCGTGCGGGGCGGCGATCTACCACGGCATGCCGATGGAGTGCCGGGACCTTGCAACCGACGCGCGCGTGCCCGACACATGGCGCGAACTCTGCGCGCGGCACGGCATGCGCGCGTGCTACTCGACGCCGATCTTTAATAGCTTCGGCGAAACGATCGCTTCGCTTCCGCTCTTCTTCACCGAGATCCACTCGGCATCGCGGCGCGAACGGAAAATCGCGGAGTTTGCCGCGCGCGTGGCCGGCATCGCGCTGCAGCGCGATCGATCGGCGCGCACGCTTCGCGAGAGCGAGGAGCGCTTTCGCGCTTTCGTCGCAAGCAGTTCGGACGTCGTCTATCGCATGAGCCCCGATTGGGGCGAGATGCGCTCTTTGGACGGGCGCGACTTCATCGCGAACACGAACGAGCCCAGCCGCGCGTGGATCTCGAAGTACATCCATCCGGACGATCAGGCACGCGTTCTGGCTGCGATCAACGAAGCGATCGCGCATAAGACGACGTTCGATTTCGAGCACCGCGTGATCCGGGTCGACGGCTCGCTCGGGTGGGTGCACTCGAAGGCTATTCCGTTTTTAGACGGGCGCGGCGAGATCGTCGAGTGGTTCGGCGCGGCGACGGATATCACGCCGCGAAAAGAATACGAGGCGCTTCAGCGGCAAGCGCTTCACGAGTCCGAGCGCGTTATCGAGACGCTGCAGCGCGCGTTCGTTCCCCGCGTGCTGCCGGAAACGACGGAGCTGACCTTAGACGCGTTGTACTTACCGGCGGGCGGCGACACACCGATCGGCGGCGATTGGTACGACGCGTTCCAGCTTCCCGACGGCCGCATGATCGTTTCCGTCGGCGACGTGAACGGCCACGGGATTGAAGCCGCGGTTATCGCGGCAAAGTTGCGCGAAGCGGTCACTGTGTGTGCACTCACGTCCGCGAACGGCGATCCGGCTGCGGTATTACAGTGTTTGAACGCCGTCCTGCGTCTGCAATACCCGGACACGTACGCCACGGCCATCGTCGGCGCGATCGACTCCAAGAGCGGCAGACTCGAGTATGCATGCGCGGGCCATCCGCCGCCGATCCTCGTATCCGACGCCGCGCAAGCACCGCAGCATTTACAGTACGGTGGATTGCCGCTCGGCGTCGCTGAAGATCCGGATGTCCGGACGCGCGTCCTGACACTTTCGGGAAATGCGACGCTCGCGCTTTACTCCGACGGTTTAACGGAATTCAACCGCGAGATCGATTCAACCGAAGATGTGCTGGCGCGCGCGGTCGCGTCGTTGGAGCGCGGCGAGTGCGTCACCGGCCAAGCATCGCAGGTTGTCGACGCCGTGCTGTGCGGCGCGTGCCCGGAGGACGACGTCGTCGTGCTCGTCGTGCGCTATTCCGCTTCGGCCAAACCTGCGGCTGCGCTACCCGATCGCGCCTCCGGCAGCGATCGTTGGGAGTTCGACACGAGCGACGAGGCTGCGGCGCACCGGACTCGCCGATCGATTGCGGCTTGGGCGGAGCGCGCGCGCATGGATTCGGAAACCGCGTTCCGGCTGCAGATTGCGTACGGCGAGATGATTGCAAACGCCGTGCAGCACGCTCCCGGACGCGTACGGGTTTTGCTGCACAAACTGCGCGGAGACGCACTCCTTGCCGTCACCGACAGCGGACAGGGGTTCAAAGGCGCAATGCCTTCGCTGCCGCACGAGCTATTCGACGAATGCGGCCGCGGGCTGTTTTTGATCAAAGCCCTGTCAGAAGAGGTCAGCGTTACGTCACAGCCCGGCCTTGGAACCACCGTTTCCGCAAAGATTCCGCTCAAGAGCGCGCCTGCCGAAAAATTGCGCGCGCGCGCCAACTAACGCGTTACGCGGATACGTCCAAACGCTGCGCGTCCG
>DASSRQ010000284.1:0-9698 GCA_035701665.1 Vulcanimicrobiaceae bacterium | reverse complement strand
CGAGATGCCGGCTCCGCCGCCCTCGTTCGGTTTACCGTGGCAATGGGAGCCGCCCGACGCGGGCGGCCAAAAGCCGGACTAACGCAGGTCTTCGAATAAGCCGCTGATCTGGGCGCCCGCGTCTTGCAGGGCGGCCGTCGCGCGCGGAATCTTGAGATCTTCGACCGCGCTTTTGGCGGTGGTAACTGCGGCATTCGCGCGCGCACCGAGCGGTGCGATCTCGCCTTGCAGCGCGGTGAGGCGCCGGCTCTGCATCTCCAGGCCGGTTAGCGAGGCCGCCAGCGGCGATTCGGACAGTGCGTCGACACGGCGCTTCAACCGAAGCGCGAGCGGTACGAGCCGGACGATAGAAAAGAGCGCGAGCACAACGCCCGCTACGCAGAGGACCAGGAGCACCCAAGTCCAGACGAACATGCCGGCCGGTTAGGCTGCCGAGTCTTTCGAGCCGCTCTTCGACCCTTCGCCGCCGGACGGGCGGGAATCGGTGATATAGAAGCCCGACCCCTTAAAGACGATGGGCGCGGGGTTGAACACCCGCTTGAGCGAGCCGCCGCATTTTTCGCACGGGGCATCGTGCGTCTGATCGAACCCGTGCCGGACTTCGGTCACGGCACCACATTGCGAACATTGGTAGTCGTACAACGGCATATCGCTGGTAAGTATACCCGGGCCTAGCAGACAGCGTCAATGACTGCTAGAAGTCGAGCAGCAACTCGTCCTTCGCGTTATGGTTGTACTCGGCCAAATGCTTGAAATGGGTCGCCGAGGCTTCGAGCTGGGTCGCCAGTTTGCGTCCGGAGCCGATGGCGTCGTACATCATCGCGAGCCGTCCGCCGTAGGCCGGATACTCCAGACGGATGGTCAGCTTGCAGCGCGTCGACTTTCGTTCGATGCGGAAATCCAGGCGGCGGCGCGTCGAGTAGGCGCCGACGAGCGAGAGCTGGTTGTTGGTGATGTAGCGGTCGACTTCAAAGAGCTGTTCGGTTTCGCCGGGGATGGCGGAACGCAGCAGTACCTCTGAGCCCGCGCCGATCTCGAGGTCGCCCGCAACTTTCGCGCTGCGCAGAAACGAGAGCCACACCGGCCACTTCTCGATCTCGCACAACAGCGCGAACGCCGCATCTGCGCCGGCTTGAACGTCGACGGTTGCGGCGAGCGTGCGAACACCCTGGCGGGGCATTGCTTCACGCAGGATAGCCATTTACGGGTCTTCTCCGGCCCTACATATAGTGCCTTTTCGCCGATTATGCACAATCCGTAGTAGCTTATGCACAATCCGTTCGCCGTTTATTCGAAGGTGAGCGTTCCGTCGCCGACGGCCGTCGCAAACGCTACGAGCGTCTGTACGCCCACCGGCAGCGCGCCCTCATCCACGCGGAACTGCGGACTGTGGCCGGAGTGCGTCGATCCGAATTGTTCGTTGCGAATGCCGAGACGCGCATGCACGCCCGGAACGGCGCGCGCGAAGTAGGCGAAGTCTTCGGCGCCCATGGTCGGCGCGGGCGATTCGACACCGAGCTTCGAGTGTTGCGACATATAGCGGTGAAAGCTCTCGGCAAGCTTCGTGTTGTTTACAACGGGCGGGTAGCCGTAGATCACTTCGAGTGTTGCTTTCACGCCGTATGCGTCGGCAACGCCGTTTAGAATGCGGCGCGCGCGCTCTTCGAGCCCGTCGCGAATCTGCGGATCGTGCGCGCGGAACGTTCCGGTCATGTTGATCTCGTCCGCGATCACGTTGTTGCGATAGCCGCCGTTGATCGTTCCGACCGTAACCACAACGCTTTTGAGCGGGTCCGTCTCGCGCGCGGCGATATTTTGCAGCGCGAGAATCATCGCGGCCGCCGCGGGGATCGTATCTTTTGCGCTGTGCGGATATGCGCCGTGTCCGCCTTGTCCTTGCACCGTAATGTGAAACTCGTCCGCAGATGCGTTTACCGGCCCCGGCGTTATGCCGATCGTTCCGGTGGTCAAACGCGGATCGACGTGCAGCATCGCGACTGCATCGACACGCGGATCGTCGAGTGCGCCTTCGGCGATCATCGGTTCCGCGCCGCCCGGTCCTTCTTCCGCCGGCTGGAACAGCAAGACCACGTTACCGGAAAGCGTGTCGCGCATGCCCGCAAGCACGCGCGCTGCACCGAGCAGCATGGCGGTGTGCGCATCGTGACCGCACGCGTGCATCTTCCCGGGCACTTCCGATGAGAACGGCTCGCCCGATTTTTCGGTGATCGGCAGCGCGTCCATGTCTGCCCGCAATCCGGCCGTGCGCCCGGGCTTCGCGCCGCGAATGATTCCGACGACGCCCGTTTGCGCGATGCGGCGGTGCTCGATGCCGAGTGCATCGAGCTCGCGCTCGACCAGTGCCTGCGTGCGAACTTCTTCGAAGCCCAACTCGGGGTTGCGGTGGATCTCGCGCCGCAGTTCCACGACGCGGTCGCGGATCTCGGCGGCTGGTTCGATGACGGCCATGCAGCCGGGGTTGGCTTGGCGGTAAACGCGGCCCTTCGTGCGGAATGAAGAATGCGATGATCTCGGCAGACCAAGCGCTCATCACGATTTGGAACCGCACGTCGGCCGCCTACGCCTCGAACGCGCCCGTGTATATCACGTATGACGAGTATACGCACGCGACCGCGACGATCGGGCAGCAGCGCGACGTAAACCGGCACGTCGCCGTGCGCCAAGCCGACAACTTCGCGGTGATGCGCGATCTACCCGACGGCGGCGAGCGTTCGGGGCAGGCGTTTCCGTTTATTCCGTACTTCGATCCGCTCTCGAACTTTTCGTATTCGTGGAGAGCGCCGAATGCGAAGATTCTTATCATCGATTTGGCGCGGCCGGCACCGGGCTATATCTCCATGCCCGCACCCGATCCGAACGCAACGATGAGTCTTCCGTATTTTACGACGCTCGTGCCGACGTATCTGCCCGACACGACGCAAGATAAGATTCACTTACGCGTCGAGTTGGCGCCGAATCTCGGCGACGGCTTGCACCTCTACGATATTGTCGCCGATGCGCATACGGGCATCCCGTCGCACGTCGAACTGCGTTCGAAGACGGATACCATGGCGTTCGACTATCAGATCATCGAAGGGCATTGGGTCGTGACGCACGCGTCCTACACGACGCCGATCCACTTCGGGCCGTTCAGTTACACCGTCAGCGCAAACACCGACTATAAAAATATCGCGTTTCCCGCGGCCGCTCCCGATCCGCGCCTTGCCGGAACGCCCGGCCCGATCGAGACGCCCTCGGGTCAGTGAACGATCGTCTCCGTCATCTTCGGACACAGCAGCGTGTCTTCTTTGCTGGCCGCGATGAACTGCATTGCGTTGTCGTCGATGTTGAACGTTCCGACCGAAGGCCACGCCATCGTGGAGAAGCGGATAAAATCTTTCGATACGCGGATGTAGTGATAGTCGCCGCGTGAATCCGTGATGCGCACGGCCGGCAACAGCGGTTCGTGCGCAAAGAGATCTTTGGTCGGATAGATCGTCGCGTAATAACCGTCCGCATCGTTTTGCGTCGCATCGCCGATCTGCAGCGGGTCCGGCACTTCGCTATCGCATTTCACGGTTTTAGAATCGAACAGCACCACGGTCGGCTGCGCATACGCAAACGCGAACGGCGCCGAGCCGAAGACTAGCGCGGGGACAGCCAACGGCGCTTTCTTATCCTGAAGCGTCATTCCGATGGTGCGGTCGTGTCCGTTCACTACGCCGAAGAACTGCGTTGCCGAACAGCTGGCTTTGCCGGCGTTCAAATCGACGTCGGCACGATAGACGCCCCACGGCATATCGAAAGCGACCGTCGCTACGTTGACGTGCTCGCGCACGGCCGTAAACGTTTGGTCGACGGCTGCGTGGTGGATACGGTCGGTAACCGACACGTGCAGCGCCATCTGCGTCTGGGTTTTCAGACGGACGGCAGCGTTGCACAACGCCAAATGAAGAACGATGTGGGACATCATAGTGCTTCTCCTGATTCCGGCGGGCGCGAGGAAGGCCCTGGACCGTACGGAACGTCCAACGAATGACTGCAGCGCAACGTCTCGCTAAGGCCTTGAACGGCTTGACCAAACACCCGCAGTTCTCGTACACGAAGGCCCGGGCGGCGGCGCGAGCCGAGCCCGAGGTGGATTGGGACGCCACAAAGCGCCTCAACGCCGATTTCAACCCGAACGTGGACGGCTGCGAATCGTTCGTCATGCAAGATAGCAGCGTGTGCGAATGGCAGCCCGGCCAGTTCCGCTATGCCGCTAAGTGACGGATACCACGACCTTCCGCCCGGAAAACTCGCCAGCGTCGTCACCTGTCTAGAGATGCGCTCGCCCGCGCCCCAGCGCCCGGAGCGAGCCGGCTCGTCCTTCACGATCGAACGCGTTGTCGCGCCGGACGCGGAGTGGTATCGCGCGCTGTTCCGCCGGGTCGGTGCGGAGTATCTTTGGGCTTCACGGTTGGTTCTGAACGATGAACAACTGCTCGGCATCGTTCGTGACGAGAACGTGCGCGTGTACCGCGTACTCGCGGGCTCGGACGAGGCCGGCTTGCTGGAACTGGACTTCCGCACGCCCCACGAATGCGAGCTCGTCTTCTTCGGCGTTGCGGATCCATACGTCGGGAGCGGCGCGGGGCGCGTGATGATGAACTTCGCGCTGCGTGAGGCATGGTCGCAGCCGATAGAGCGCTTTTGGGTGCACACGTGCACGCTCGATCATCCGCGCGCGATCGACTTTTACATCCGCAGCGGATTCGTGCCGTACAAGCGGCAGGTCGAGATAGGCGACGATCCGCGCGTTATCGGGCTTCTGCCGCGCGCTTGCGCCCCTGCTGTACCGGTTCTTTAGATCCGGCCTTCAGACCGGATCGAGCGTTACGTAGCGGTTGAACCCTACGGTCATGTAAAGAAACACGAGCAACAGTTTCCATCCGGCGATCGCGCTGCAGCACTCGAACGTTTTGGTCTCTCCGCCGGCGATGGAAAGTGCAAGAGTTTTGCTCGAACACCAATCGATGCCCATTCGCAGCGTATGCTCCCCGGCGTTCAGCGAAAATCGCAGTTCTTCGCCGCGTCCAATCTTGCCGATAGGTGCGCCGTCTAAGAAAATGGAGTAGCGTCGCATCCGGTCGGCCCATGGGTCATTGCGGCGCTTGATTACGAGCGTTGCCTTGCCGTCCATGGGGTGGTCTTCGCTCTAAACGGGCAAGCGGCATCCCGCCTCCGATGCGCACGAATCAAAGAAAAACGAGGCCCCGCATGGGACCTCGTCTTTTTCAATTCGGAGAGGGAGAGATTCGAACTCTCGAGACGCTCATCACGTCTGCCCGCTTTCGAGGCGGGTGCCTTCAACCGCTCGACCACCTCTCCGTGGCGGTGCCGCCTGGCGACCGCTCTAGGTACGGCGCGCCCTAAAAAACGCCTGCAGTTGCGCCGCAGTCTCGGCTTCCAGCACGCCGGCCGTAACCTCAACCCGATGATTTAACGACGGATGGCGCAATACGTCTATGACGCTTCCGGCAGCTCCGCCTTTCGGGTCGCGGCAGCCGTAGACCAAGCGGCCGACTCGCGCGGCGACCATCGCACCGGCGCACATGACGCACGGCTCCTTGGTGACGTAGATCGTCGCATCCGATAGGCGCCACACGCCAAGCTCCCGCGCGGCCTGCTGCAGCAGCAGCATCTCGGCATGCGCAGTTGCGTCGGGGCGGCTTTCTTTCTCGTTCTTTGCTTCAAAGACGCGATCGCCGACCACCATCACTGCTCCGATGGGAACGTCACCGGCGGTTTCGGCTTGCGCGGCTAGTTCTATCGCTCGATTAAGGTAATCTTCGTCGGTCACGTACCAAACCTGTATCTACGCCATCCAGCGCGCTTCGCAGTAATGCGTCGATGACAATTGGCGCACCTTACTTCGCATTTTGCAATTTCGGCAAAGATTACCTCAATGGAGTAGCCGCGCCAAACCATTGTCGTCACTTCCATTACTTTTTGCCCGATGTGATCGAATTCAAGAACGATAGGATCCGTTTCCCCGCAATCGACGCACGGATGACGCTCAAGGTATTCCAGCATCGCTTTTCCCGTGATGGCAACTACGCGCCGCTTACGCCTATTAGCGCGCGCTACATACGTACTTTTGTTCGTCAAATAGTGCTCGCGATTGTATTCGCTCTTGCACTTTGGACATCGGGAACTTTTATCGCGGTTCGGTGTGTATTCCACTCCGCAAATACAACACGTTCGTTTCATAAGCGAACGCTAGCAATTCAGAATGACAACCCTATGTCACACTTCTGGGAAAAATGGCGCGCCCGAGACGACTCGAACGTCCAGCCGCTGCCTTCGGAGGGCAGTGCTCTATCCAATTGAGCTACGGGCGCACGCCTTTTTTCTTAGCGCTGGTTCTCCTGGGGATTGCCGGCGCTGGGAACGTGCTTGAACAGGTCGAGTTTGTGGTCGACGAGTCCTTTGTAAAACTTGCGCACGCAGTCGGGATGTCCGAAGAAATACGTTCGAGCGTAGGCCAAGTCGTCGCCGCCGCTGTCCGGCACGAAGTGCGAGATCTCGATCTCTTCCATTTGGTTGCGATCGACCGGGTGGGGACAGAAATCGCACGGGATCGTTGACATTGTTCTACCTTCGGATGCGGAAACGGCCGCTGCGGAGAGCGGCCGCCTTCCAAAAATTGACTCGGGTAGGATTTGAACCTACGACCTAGGGCTTATGAGTCCCCCGCTCTACCACTGAGCTACCGAGCCGTGCCTTCGGGCTTTCGACGCTCTACTGTACCAAACCCGGCCCCCAGGTTTCAAGGTGGCATGTCGGAATATTTCTCCTCAGAACGGAGGGTGAATTCACCATGCGCCGGATTTCTTTATTTCCTGCTGCGCTTGCTCTATTGGCCATGACGGCCACCTTGTTTCCCGCCCCTGCGTCGGCCGACGACGCGGCGGCGCTGCTTGCCAAGCATAAAGCGTTCACCGGCTGGCAGTTCAACGACCCCGGCATCTCCCGCCAAGACGTCTCGATGACCGAGTCCGGCAAAGACGGCAAGCCGCTTCGCGTTACGCACGTGCTGCGCGTCGGGGCGATCTACCGGTCCGACGTCCACGACGTGCGGGCTTCGGCCGATTCCTCGCAAGGCTTTACCGGCAATATTTTTTGGTACAGCGACCAGAACGGGTTTACCGTTCCTATTATCGGTGACGCAGCCAAGATGGCGCTTGCGAAAGATTTCTTTTTCACCGATGCGGTCGCACAGCTATCGTGGAAGGTGACGGGCACGACCCAGCGATGGGGATCGACCTTCACAACCGTGCGCGTCGAACACCCGGGCGCCGGCAAAATAGATCTCTACGTCGACCCGGTCACGGGCAGTTACGCCGGTGCAACATTTAACCCGGGCGGCGACAACGAGGAAACCATTCACGTCACCGCTTACAGCGACATCGGCGGCGGCAAGAAGTCTCCTTCGGCTTGGCAGTACGAAGATAGTTCGCGCCATACCGTTGTCACCGCAGTCAAGACGGGCGTCGACATTACGAACGATCAGTTGCACCCGCCCGCGGCGACCGCTACCTGGGAATTCGCGAACGCAAAACCATTCCCAATCCGGTTAACGAAGGATCGCATCGTTCTGACGGCGCGAATCAACGGTGTTGAAGGCCATTTTCTGCTGGATTCCGGCGCAGCCGATATTTTCATCAGCGGAAACTTCGCGCATCGCGCCGGGCTGACCGACACCGGGAAAGCGGATTTTTACACGCTGTACGGCCGCGAGACGAATCACTCGGGTTTGGCGAAGACGCTGGAGATTGGCGGCAATACACTCAATAACGTGCATCTCTACTACGGCTCGGCGGAGTTCGACGGCGACGCTCCGGACGGGCTCTTGGGCTATGGAATGCTCGCCGGCGCTTTGATGACCGTCGACTTCGAACACAGCCAGATGCAGATTCAAGATCCGGCTCAGGTGGACGACGCAACGATGCCCGGCGTGCACGTAAACGTCGATTTGAATAGCGGGCAGCCGGTCACGCCGATGTTCGTTCAAGGCAAGACCACGACCGTAAATGCGCTGCTGGATACGGGTTCGCCACGCGTAATCCTGATCGATATGTCGCTCGTGTCGAAGTATGGATTACATATGACCGGTGCGAGCGTTCTGGGCGGCTGCGGATTCCTCGATGACATGACGCTTGGACCCATCGTCTACGATAAGCCGAACGCGTGCACCGAAGACGGCTGGGGCACGCATAGCGCGCTGCTCGGCTACGATTTCCTCAAGGGGCTTTCAAAATTGTCGTTCGACTATTCGAAGTCGCGGCTCGTGCTTTTGCCGCGCAGCAAAACCTACACGCCGTAACAGCGCGCAGGAAAACAAAAGAGGCAGCGCTTTCGCGTTGCCTCTTTTTTGAATGGCGCGGTCGGAGGGACTCGAACCCCCAACCTACAAGTTCGTAGCCTGTTGCTCTATCCAATTGAGCTACGACCGCACACAGCCGCGACAACTACGTCGCGTTTTTTATTTCCCCTCCACGACAAAAACGGCATTGACCGTCCAGGCGCTGGGTGAAGCTTCGGAGAGGGAGGGATTCGAACCCTCGGACGGTTTTTGACCGTCGGTCATTTAGCAAACGACTGGTTTCAGCCACTCACCCACCTCTCCGGGCCGGACCACTATACCACGCCTACCCGGGCGGCGCCTGCGGGGGCGGCTCATCAACTACCTCGGGAGTGATGGCCCGGACACGCGCAGACCGCGGCCGATAGAGAAGCGCATCAACACCCGCGACGCGTCCGGCGGGTACCGCAAGGAACATCAGCGAGAGCATAAACGCTGCGGCATCGAGCGATCCCACGTTCGTCCAGCTGCCGAAACCGCCGTTGAGCGTGAAATAATTGAGCGCCAAAATGCAGCCGATGAGGCCTGCGAACCGTGTAAAGATTCCGAGCAGCAGCGCGCAGCCGGTCAGCACCTCGCCCAGGCGAACGAGTTCGGCAAACAGATTGATGTTCGGAAGCACGACGTTGGCAAGAAACGCATGATAAGCGCCGTGATGCGTCGTCAACCCGTTCTGCACGGCCTTGACAATGAATCCGTCGGGCGGCATGAACATCGGCGCGTTCAGAAACTTCGGAATTCCGTGGACCAGCCAAAAGATGCCGGCATAAATCCGTAGCAGCGTAAACCAGCCCGCATACGTCCAATGCGAAGGCATTCTCATCGAACGGCTTCTCCTTTCGCTTTTGCGGAAACGTCGAGAATAATGCGCGCGATATCTTCGGCGGCGTTCGGTTTGGCGAGACCCGACATCGAGGCGCGCATCTTCGAGAGCCGATCGCCCTCGCGCAGCAAACGGCCGGTTTTGAGTGCCAGATCTTCTTCGGTCTTCGCGCGCTCCGCAGCGCCGCGCTGAATGAGATAGCGGGTGTTGCGTTCTTCCTGTCCGGGCAGCGGTTTGTAGAGGACGAGCGGCAGATTCGCAGCGAGCGCTTCCGACGTCGTCAACCCGCCCGGTTTGCTTATCAGCACGTCGGCGGCGTGCATATAGTCGTACACATTGTCGACGAAACGCAGCACGCGAACCGGGTACCGCACGCGGCGCGCATGTTCGACGACTCGGGCCTCGGAGCGCGCGCTCCGCCCCACGATCGCAACGGCGCAAAGCGGTGCAGGCACGTCGTCCAGAGCT
>DASSRQ010000283.1:0-3310 GCA_035701665.1 Vulcanimicrobiaceae bacterium | reverse complement strand
TCCCCGAGGGCGCGCGATTGTCCTGTGTTTTATTTCTACTTTTTAAGTTTTGCCGTGAGAGCGTCAAACTCTTCGCGGAGTTCGTTGCCCACATGTTCCCCCGCCGTAACGAGTTCGTCGATGCGACGGGACAATTCGGTATAACGCTGTTTCTCGTCGTCGAGTTGCAGGCGTTCGACCACCAGGTCAAGGTGCGCCCGACGCTGGTCCGAGTCCTCGTACCGAACGATCGAACTTCGATCGCGCCGGCCTAAACCCGCGAGCACATCGCAACTTTCCGCATCGTCCGCGAACAGTGCAAACACGTGCGCAGAGGTCTTGAGGCTTGGCGCCTCTTGAACCATGCGCGCGTAGATTCGGCCGTATGTCTCGCTGCGGAAACGTTCGACCGGGATCCGTGCGGCGTACTCGCCGACAAGCGGCGGGTCTTCCAGCAAAATCGCCAGCGCCTCGCGTTCGAACGTCGATGGAAGAACGGACCGGGCCGCGTGGCGGGTTCCCACCTGCGGCGTACGCGGCGCGAAATTCGCGGCGTTTGCGAGGAATCGGCTGTTTCGAAGGTCGTTTTCGTTCACCTTTAAACGGCGCGCGATCCAGACGCGCCAGCGATCCCATTCGGCAACCGGCGTCATGCGGCGGATCAGTTGCTCGGCCTTCGACGCAATCTCGGCCGGCGAGTCAAATCCCGTTTCGAGCGAGCGCACCTCGCGCTCGAGCCGATACTCGATTGCGGGCTTCGCCGACTGCAGCAAGCCTCCGAAAGCCTGAGCTCCGTTTTGGCGGATAAAATCGTCGGGATCGCTGCCGGCGGGAAGCATCACGATACGTACGCTCAATCCCGCGTCTTTAAAAACGGCCATCGCCGTCTCGATCGCTTTCCCGGCAGCCGCCTCGCCCGCACTGTCTGCGTCGAAACACAAGTAGATGCCGTCCGCGACTTTTTGGAGCTCGCGGACTTGGTCTTCGGTGAACGAGGTACCGAGTGCTGCGACGGCATTTTCAAAGCCCGCCCGGTGCAGCGCGATGCAGTCCAAATAGCCTTCGACGACGATCAGCGCGCGATCGTGTCCCGCCGCGCGGCGCGCCCAATTCATCGCGTACAGATAGCGGCCTTTGGTGTAGACCGGCGTCGTCGACGTGTTGAGGTACTTCGGCTCGGCATCGCCGAGTGCACGGCCGCCGAATGCGATCACCTCGCCGGTATTGTTGTACGTCGGGATCATCAGCCGGTCGCGGTAGAAATCGTAGTAGCCGCGTTCGCCGCGTTTCAGCAATCCGGCTTTGGCCGCTATCTCGAAATCGACACCTTCGCGCCGCAACTCGTCGCTTAGCGCATTCCACTCGTCCGGCGCATAGCCCAGATGGAATTTTGCAATCGCAGCGGCATCGAGCTCGCGCCGTTCGCAATATGCGCGCGCGGCAGCGCCGCGCGGGTCGCGCAGCATACGTTCGAAGAAGGCGGTGGCGACGGCGTTTGCGTGGTAGATCGACTCGCGCTCGCTGCGGCGGCGCGCTTCGCCGGGCTTCTCGGGTTCGAGTTCCACACCGGCGCGCGATGCGAGCACGCGCACGGCGTCCGCGAACGGCAGGTTCTCGAGCTTCGAAAGAAACGTGATGACGTCGCCGCCTGCCCCGCAGCCGAAACACTTAAAAAACCCGCGATCGGGGTGAACGTGAAACGAGGGCGTCTTCTCCCCATGAAACGGGCACAGGCCCACCAGATCGTTGCCGCGTTTGCGCAGCGAAACGTACGAACCGATAAAACTCGCGATATCGGTCCGGGCCAGTACCTCGTTTTTGGCGTCTTCGCTAATGCGCATGGGACGGGGTGTTCTTTCGACGTGGACGAAAAAGGCCCTCAATGAAGCGGATATACGATCCGGTCCATCATTTCATTGAGTTGTCGGCCGCCGAGGCGCGGCTGCTCGACTTGCCCGCCATGCAGCGCTTGCGCCGCCTGCGGCAACTGGGCCTTGCGTATCTGGCGTTTCCCTCGGCGGAGCATTCGCGCTTTACGCATGCGCTCGGTGCGCTGGCGATGGGCACGCGCGCCTTCGACGAACTCGTGCGCAGCGGACGTGAATTTTTTGTAAACGATGCCGACGTTGCGTATCAGCGGCGGCTCGTGCGCGCCGCACTGATTTTGCACGACGTCGGACACGGTCCGTTCAGCCACGCGTGCGAAGCCGTGCTCGAGGTCCGTCACGAGGAACGCACGCGCGAAATTTTGGCGCTGCCCGGTATGCAAGAGCACTTAGCCGCGCTCGACGTCGACGCGGAGCACGTGCTCTCGCTGATCCTCGGCGGCACGCAGAACCGGTATCCGGTGCTGGCGGAGATCGTGAGCGGCCCGAATCTCGATGCCGATCGCATGGACTATCTGCTGCGCGATGCGTATTTTACCGGCGTCGCCGGCGGGCGGTACGACGTCGACCAACTCGTTACTTCACTGCGCATCTTCGAGGTGCACGGCCGGCCGGTGCTGGGTATCGACCGCCGCGGCGTGGTGGCGCTCGAGTCTTTCGTGCTCGCGCGGTACATGATGTTCGCCTCGGTTTATTTTCATCACACAACGCGCATGTTCGAACGCATTCTGCAGCGCGTGCTGGCAGAGCTCTGGCCCGATGCGCGCGCGCTCGATCCGATCGACGAGTTCCTGCGCTGGGACGACTTTCGCGTGCTGAACGAGTTGCTCGGCGCGCCGTCGGAAGCGGCCCGCGCTTTGCGCGAACGGGTGCGTCTCTACGCGCTCGCGGCAGAGTTCAACGCCGAACACGATCTAAGCACGTTCGAGCGGTGCGAGCGCGTTTTGCGCGATCGTTTCGGCGAGAGCGCCGTTTGGAGCGACGAGCAGTCGCAACTGATTCACCGCCTTCCGATGCAGATCGAAAAGGGCGGCCCCACCGTGTGGGTGGGCACTGCTTCGGGCGGTGTCGTCGACGCGCGGGAAGCGTCCGACCTCATTGCAAAGATTGCCGGAAAAGCGTACTGGAGAAAACTGTTCGTGGAACGCAGCAAGGTGGACGTTACCATCGCGCGCCGGCTCTGCCGCGAGGCGTCGCTTTGACGACGACCCGTATCTCGGCCTTCGCGTCCGAGTTGTGCGGCCGGCTCATGGCGCGTTCGCGCATTCTGGAGATCGGATGCGGCACGGGCGAGCTCACCACGATCTTGCGCGAGCGCGGGCACTTTGTCGTAGCCGTCGATCCGAAAGCACCGGAGCCGCTCGACGCGCTGCGCGTGCAGTTTGAATCGTTCGAGGCACCCGATCACTACTTCGATGCCGTCATCATGCAGCTCGTTTTGCATC
>DASSRQ010000282.1:0-7824 GCA_035701665.1 Vulcanimicrobiaceae bacterium | reverse complement strand
ACTTCTTCCGCAATACGCGGATCGATGCCGAACTCGTCGCGCATCATCTCGTACAGGTAGATCTCGGGATTCTGCGCCAGCCGCGTCACGATCATGTGCGCTTCGTCGGCGCTGAAGCCTTTGAGTTTATAGTAGGCAACTTGCTCGGCAAACTCGTCTTGCGGATTCGCTGCCATCTCGCTGCGTTCGAGATCGATTGCCGCCTGAACGACTTCGCGCTCCGACTTGCCGCCGAGATACTCGCCCACCCCCATCGAGAGCGCGCCCGCAAGCAGTGCGAGCAATCCGCTGAGGACGACGAACCAACTCTTTCCTTCGGCAACGCCGACGCCGGTCGCGATGCCGAGCGTCGTGAGGATGCCGTCCTGCACGCCGAACACGAGCTCGCGAACCGAACGCTGGCGTTCGAGCGTGCGGCGCTGCGGCGTATCCGGGATACGCGGACGAACCTTACGCCAGCCGGGCGTATCCACGACGACGGGATGGTCTGGAATCCGGGGCTTCTGCTCCACGCGGACCTCGTTAGTTGGCCGTTATAAGTGCGCCTGCCACCACGCGAACATGTGCTCGTAGAGATGGCGCAAGTCGGCAAGCGAGGCGTAGTGATGCAGCTGCCGCGGATACGTGAAGAAATCCACACGCGTGGCATCGGTCTGCGCGGCAAACTGCAAGAACGAGATCGTATTGGCGACATGCACGTTATCGTCGCCCGTGCCGTGGTTCACCAGCAGCGGGCCGTGCACGCGTGCACTTCCGGCAATGTCGGAGCTCCGGTCGTAGCCGCGGGCGTCGTTCCCGGGCTTGCCCATATAGCGCTCCGTGTAAATGGAGTCGTACAAATGCCAGTCGGAAACGGGCGAGCATGCAATCGCGGCTTTGAACGGCGAGTCGTGCGTCATCGCGTAGAGCGATTCGTAACCGCCGAAACTCCAGCCCCAGATGCCGATGCGCTTACTATCGACGAACGCCAGCGACTGCAAGTACCGCGCGCCGGCGATCTGTCCGGCGAGCGAGGCGGGCCCGAAATTGTGGTACAGCCGCCGAACGCCCGCGGAGTTGCCGTATTGCGAAGCAGGGCCGTCTATGCTGAAGACGATGAAGCCGGCGCGCGCCAGCATTTGGTGATACACCGAATACGCATTGAACCAGCGGTCAGACGTAGTCGGCGCTTGCGGCCCGCCGTATGCGTACATTACCACCGGATACTTACGCGACGGATCGAAGTTGGGTGGCCGGATCATATATGCATCGAGATTGCCGATCTGCGTGCGCACCTGCAGCATCTCGACGCGCAGCAATTCACGTTTGAACGCGGTGTTCTGCGGTACAAGCCGCACGGCTGCGCCCGATGCCACGCGCTGCACCGTGGCCGACGGCGGATCGTTCAGACTCGAATACGTGTCGACGAACGCGTTCGCTTGCGGCGAAAACGAAACTGCGTGCGTCCCGCGCTTCGGCGTGAGATCGACAAAACGCGAACCGTTCAGTGCGATCGCGAGGACGCTTTGGTCCCTGCGCGTTGGATACGCGGCCGCAGTATACACCTCTGCGTGCTTAACGCCGAGCACGCGGAACGTGTGCACCCGGGGTCCGATCGCCCGCAGCGAACCGGACGCCGATCGCAGATAGAGACTCTGGACGTTATCGCGATCCAAAATCCACAAAGAACGCCCGCCCGGAAGCCACTGCGGCAGCGGAATGACGTCGACCCACGTGTTCGAGCTCTGGAGATACAGGGGATGCTCGGTTCCATCGGCACGCCACTCGACGACGCGTACATGCTGCTGGGCGCGATCCATGACCTCGGCAAGGAGCGTGGGAACGGAACCCTCGTATCCGAACGCGGCGAGATACTCGTCGCGCGGGCCGCCGTCGTATACGAGGCGATCGCTGCCGGCGGAAAGATCGATCTCGCGCAGGCTTACGCGCGGATTATGCTCGCCGGCCAACGGATAGCGCTGCGAATCGACGGCATTGTCCGGGGCAAGAAAATCGACGATAGGGAACGCGGTGACTTTGCGTTCGTCCATCCGCAGATACGCGATTCGCCGGCCGTCGGGAGACCATTCAAACCCGTGCGCCGTGCCGAGTTCTTCCGGATACACCCAATCGAGCTCTCCATTCAGGATGTCGTTTTCAACGCCGCCGCCGGTTAGTTTGCGGATGCGCAGCGACGGCGTCAACACCGCGAGATACAGGTTCGCATCTTTTGTGTAGGCGATCGCATCGCTGTGCGGCGACCATTGAAAGTCGCCGGCGTTTTGCGCGACGGCTCGTTCGGCTCCGCTTCGAAGGTCGCGGACGTACACCGTGCCGTGCAGCATAAACGCGAGACGCCGGCCGTCGGGCGACCACACTACGCTTGAGGGCGTGCGCGCGCGGCCCGCATACCGTTGCGGATCGACCAAAATGGTTTCGCGGCCGGTCCGCAGATCGTACAGCCTGACCGGCTGCGCCCGCTTGGCGTCCTGCATCGAGCGCACGTATGCAAACTTACTGCCGTCCGGCGACCAGGCAATGCGATCCGGCATCGCGCCCCACGGCGCCACCGGAGCAAAAAGACCGGAGAACGATAGCGTGGAGAGCAAGACAGCCGTCAGCATGGAGGCGGAGTTCACCGCACCGCGTGCCAATACTCCTCGAGCAATGCCCGACCCGTACGACGAAAAATTCACCGCGCAAAACCCGATCGTTGCCGCCGCCTCGCGCATCCGCGCGCGCCGCGAGATCGAGCGCGCCATCGGCGAAGGCCAGGACGTCGCTTTCGAAGATGCCGAGAGCGCCTTCGCGGCGTTCGGCGCTCAGTTGCAGGCCGGGGTCAAGCGCCTAAACGCCATCTTGGGCGAACGCACGGGCGTCAAATTCATCCACCTGCTCAAGCCCGAACGCCTTCGCCTGCGATTCGGCGAAAAACGCGTCGCACTCGATCTGGACGATATGAATCAGCTCGTGCGAATTACCGGCCTAGATATGGATGGCGAGTATCAATTCGAGAGCGAAAAGACGGTGCCGTCTCTTGTGAATCTCTCGAAGATTTCGACGGAACCCGGTTACGGTGAAGTCCTTACGCCTTCCGTTTTGCTGAAGACTTTGGCGCAGGACGCCGAGCTCGAACCGCCTTCTCACCTGCAGGGGCCCGGCCCGCTTCAGTTCTAGCACGCGCGAGAATCGGCGGCGTCGGACAGATCGCTTTAACCGGACAGATACCGCAAACCGGAACGGGCGCTTTGCAGATCGCACGGCCGTGAAGAATCAGCCAGTGATGGGCGTGCCGCCACTGCGCACGCGGGACGATGCTCTGAAGATCTTCTTCGACGTCGCGCGGTGTCTTGCCGAGCGTTAAACCCAAGCGGTGCGAGACGCGGAAAACGTGCGTATCCACCGCAATCGCCGGTTCTTCAAACACCACGGAGAGCACTACGCTCGCTGTTTTGCGTCCGACGCCCGCGAGCGCTTCGAGTTCGTCACGGCTCTGCGGCACCTCGCCGCCGTGCTTTTCGACCAGATCGCGCGCGCAGCTGATGATGTTTTTGGCTTTCATGCGGTAAAAGCCGCACGATTTGACGATCTTTTCGACGTCTTCTTGCTTGGCTTTTGCAAGCTTCTGCGGCGTCGGATAACGCTTGAAAAGCGCAGGCGTCGTCATATTGACGCGCGCGTCCGTGCACTGCGCCGACAAGATCACGGCTATCAGCAGTTCGAACGGATTGCTATACTCGAGCGCGGTTTCCGCGTGCGGGTACGTGCGTTCGAGGATGGCAAGCTCTTCATCCGCAACCGCCCTGGCGACGCGTTTCTTCGGGAACGGGATCTTCACTTCAGATACTGCACGATCCAATCGATCCAGCGGCGGTCGACGTCCAACGCGCGTACCGGATCGCTGGGAAAGTGTCCCGCGACAGGATACGCGTAGAACTTCACGGGCGTTCCTTTATCGCGCAGCGTTCTGAACATCTCGTACGACTGGGTGATCGGTACCCGCGCGTCTTTCGTGTCGCTCAAAATCAAGGTGGGCGTCGTGATATCCCACGCATACGTGATCGGAGACTGCGCGACGTACTCTTTCATGTTCGAGCCGGTGTACGGCGAGCCGCGAAACGCGAAACGCACGTTGACGTTGTTGTCTGACAAGGCGTACTCATCGATCCAATTGTTGACCGCCGCCCCGGCTACGGCCGCGCGCCAGATGTGATAGTGCCCTTCCATCCACGACGTCATATAGCCGCCGTACGACCAGCCCGACACGGCGATGCGCTTCGGATCGACGTGCACGTGCTGCTCGAGCGCCGAAATGCCCGCCATAACATCGCGCCCGGGACCGGCGCCTGCGTCGTTCCAGATGCCGTGCCAGTACTGTTCGCCCAAGTTATCGCTGCCGCGATAGTTCGGATTGAACACGACGTAGCCGTGCGCAGCGAGCAGTTGATTCATCGACGAAAAATTCGTCAGCGAAGCGGAGTTCGGTCCGCCATGGATGATCAGCACCAGCGGATACGTCTTGGCCGGATCGTAGCCCGGCGGATACGTTACGACGCCATCTTCGTCGTAGTTCTCCGAATGCCACGTCAGCGGCTCGACCTTTCCGAGATCGAGCGATGCAATCGCATCGTTGAAATGCGTCAGTTGCTGCGGCGCTGCGTCGGCGGAGGGCAGATAATACAGTTCGGTCGGGTCGTGGGCGCTGGAAGCCGTCATTGCGATCGCGCCGGTTTTTGAGACGCTCGCATCGAGCCAGAAGGGCTGCGTCGGCTGCACCGCGCCCAAAGCAATGCGATGCGCTTTGCCGTCGAGCGGTTTAATCCATAGCGCTGCGTCCGTATTTTTGTGGCCGGAGATCAGCAGCGACTTCGAATCGGGCATCCAGATCGCGCGCTGCACGTTGGTGTCGATCTCGTCCGCGGTGACGTCCTGCCCGTTTCCGCCCGAAGACGGCGCAACGAACACGTCGTTTTCCGCTGCGGGATCGCCTTGGAACGGATACCAATACGCGATCTTGGATCCGTCGGGCGAGAAACTGCCGTATCCTTCGAGTTTGCCGTGCTGGGTGAGCGTGCGGATCGACTTCGTCTGCGTATCGAGAACGGAGACGACGGTGCGGTCGGCATCGGAATAATAGACGCTCGACATCTTCGCAAAGACGATGTAGCGCCCGTCCGGCGACCACGATATCGGTGAAGACGGCGAGCTCGGCGGCGCGGCCGGCGGTACGCTCCAATCGCCGCTCGTCAGCCGTTCCGACTTCCATTCCTTGCCGGCGGCCTGCGGCGTTGCGAGCCACAAGTGGCTCGGGGTGGGCGCTTCTTCTTCCAAGAACGACTGGTCGCCGACCACGAATGCGCGCACGTGATGCTTGAGAGCATCTTTATTCTTGCCTTCGTCGGCCATGACGTACGCGATGGCGTTTCCATCCGGCCGCCAAGCAAACTGCTGCACGTCGCGCGGCGCTCCCGTTACGCGCATCGCATCTCCGCCGCGCATATCGAGTTCGTAGACTTGTTCGGTTGCGTCGCTGTCGTCACCGGATGCGGCGAGAAAGCCCAAGCGGCCGCCGTCCGGCGACCACGCGAGCGCCCCGATTCCCTTACGTTCGATCACCAGCGGGCGGATCGATTTCGATTTGATGTCGTAGAGGTCGATCTCGCGGACGTTGCGATCGTGTTTATAATCCGGCCGGCTGACGATAAACGCTATCTGCGTGCCGGACGGGTCGATCGTCGCTTCCGAAACGCCGGTGAGCGATTTGAGATCGTCCAGCTGAATCGTGCGCGCGGACGCAGCCGCACCGGCGCTGAAAACGAGAGCCGCAACTAACGGAACGAAGCGCTTCACTTTGTCACCTGCAGATATTTGTCGAGCCATGCGAGCCAGCGTTTGTAGACGTCCTCGCTTTGCGCCGGATCGCCCGGGAAATGCCCGTGCACGGGATACGCGACGAACTCGGCCGTCGTACCGTTATCGCGCAGCGCGTGATACATCTTGAACGAGTTGGTGATGACGACGTTGTTGTCGCCGATGTCGCCCATAATCAGCGTGGGCGCTTTGATATTTTGCGCATACGTAATCGGCGATTGCGCGCGCCACATCGGCGCATACTTCGGGTTGCCGGGCGGACCCGGGAACCACGGGACGTCGGTGTAGACGTAAAACGCGAGATTAAAGTCGTCGGTCCAATCGTTGAGCGCGGCGCCCGCGACGGCCGCCTTCCAGATGTTGTAGTGCCCTTCCATCCACGACGTCATGTAGCCGCCGTAGGACCAGCCCGTTACCGCCATACGCGAGCGATCGACTTTGAACGTGCGCTCCAACTGCGCGATCCCGGCCATTACGTCGCGGCCGGGTCCGTCGCCGGCGTCGCGCGAGATCGCGTGTTCGTACGCGTCGCCTAAGTTCGTGCTGCCGCGATAATTCGGATTGAACACGATGTAGCCGTGCGATGCGGTCACTTGGTTCTGCACGCTGAATGCGAGCGTGCTCGCGCTTTGCGGTCCACCGTGTACGATGAGCACCAGCGGATAGGCGCGGCGTGCATCGTAGTTGGGGGGCAGCGTGACGATGCCGTTTTCGGAGAAGCCGTCGTTGTGCCAATGCAGCGCTAGGACGCGTCCGTACGAGCGCTTCGCAAACGCTGCGTTGATGCTGGTGAGTTGTACCGGCTTGGACGACGGCGAGGCGAGGTAGAATAACTCCGCCGGCGCGTGAACGCGCGTTCCAACGAACGCAATGGCATTCGTTTTGGAAACGTTGCTCGTGGTCGAGATGGCGACGTCGCCGAACCCGATACGTTTCACCGAACTGCCGTCCGCGGAGACATACCACCCTGCTACACGGTCGCCGTCCGGTCCGAAGAGCCAAAGCGACTTACCGTCGGGAGACCAATCCCAGCCGTTGATGTTGCGGCCGACGTTGCGCCGCACGTTCACGGCATCGCGTCCGTTATGCGTGACGTAAACGGAGACGCCGTTCGTCGGATCGCCGCCGGTGTTGCGATCGTAGGCGATCGCATCGCCCACCGGTGCAAAATGGCCGCCGCGTTCGCCGCGCACGCCGTTCAGCGCCGAACGCTTTCCGCTCTTTACGTCGATGACATCGACGACCGTTCCAAGCGTGTCGCCGTTATCGGCGGTGGGATAGTGGTCGAAAACGATGCGGCGAGAATCCGCCGACCAGCTCAGGTCCGACGAACCGTACGGGTCGACGATGCCCAAACTCCAGGAACCGGACGTCAAGCGACGCGCTTTTCCGCCGTTGGCGGAGATAAGCCACAGATGCGACGGAATAGACGCGCTTTGATGCAAATAGTCGTTGTCGAACACTTCGAACGCGTCTAGGTGCTGTTCGATCGCCTTTTTATCGGGATCGTCGTTTTGCGTGACGTACGCGAATGTCGAACCGTCCGGACTCCACGCGTACGAATCGATGCCGTTCGGCGCGTCCGAAACCTGGCGGGCCTCCCCGCCGGCTTCCAACGGCAGCACGAAGATCTGCGTCTTGCCTTTCGAATCGCCGTCGCGCGTGCCGGGCGCCAAAAACGCAACCGATGCGCCGTCGCGCGACCAAGCCGGATCGGAGATACCGTGACGGTCCGTCGTAAGCGCTCGCATGCGCTTCGTCCTGACGTCGATCAGCATCAGTTGCCCGAGGCGGCGATCCTTTTCGAAGTCCTGTGTGCTGCGCATGAACAGGATGTGTTTGCCGTCCGGCGAGATAGCCGGCTGGCTGAGCGAAACGATGGCGCGCGCGGCGTTATAGTCGAGCGGCGCGGCAACAACGGCGGCTGGGATCATCTCGGGAACTTACCTCAACGCGCGAGGCCGACCTTCCCTT
>DASSRQ010000281.1:0-4194 GCA_035701665.1 Vulcanimicrobiaceae bacterium | reverse complement strand
TATTACGGCCACGTGCACGTCTTGACGAATCAGACGAATATCCGTTCGGGTGAAAACGTCTCGATTTCGGGTACGTACAACGCCGCGACGCGTCAAATAACCGCTAACTCGGTGGCGGTTATCTAAAGGAGTACTATGCAGGCGAACAGGGTGATGTACGACGGACTTTATACGTTCGTCTTGCGCATCCTGAACGTCGCTTGCGCGGCCGGCCTGGGCATTCTCACCGCGAGACTGCTCGGCCCGGCCGGCAAGGGCATCTATGCCCTGCCAAGCGTCGAGGCGGGATTGGTCGTCTCGGCGTTCAGCGGCCTTGGAAGCGCGCTGAGTTACTTCATGCTGAACCGCCGCACGGGCGCCGGGCTTTGGAAGCCGGCCCTTGCAACGGCGGCTTTTTTTATGCTGGCGGGCGCGATTGCCATCGTTCCGATCGCATTGCTTGCCGGACAGCCGTGGGCGGCGGTTCCGGCGATGATCTCGCTGCCGGCCGCCGCCGCGATCAACATGGTGAGCGGGTACGCCGTCGGCATCAAACAAGTGCGGTACGCAACGACGATCAACGTCGGCGTCACGCTCGTCACGTTTGCGTTTATGGCGCTCGGCCTGCTGCTGGTGGCGCGCGATGCTCGCGTCGCCATCGCCGTTTGGCTGGCAGCGAGCACGCTGGTCGGCGCCGTCGCGCTTACGGTGATGCTGCTCGATATGCGCAAGCGCAGCGGCGATGAGACCGTTTCCGTCCCCGAATTCGCGAAGTTCAGCGCAAAAGTCGGATTGGTGAACTTGGTCTCACTGCTCAACTACCGCGCGGATCTCTACATCGTGGCGATGCTGACCAACGCGGCATCGCTCGGCATGTACACCGTTGCCGTTTCGGCGGCGGAGAGTTTGCTGGTACCGACGCAAGTCGCGGCGCTCGTGACCTCGCCGCACATCGGCTCGCTCGACCGCCCCGCCGCCGCGCGCCTGACTGCGCGCTGCGTACGGAACAACATGCTCATCGCGCTGATCGTCTGCGGCGCGCTGTTCGCGTTCGCATCGCCCGTCGTCCATCTTCTATATGGTGCAGCGTTCGCGCCGGTCGTGCGGGTGCTGCAGGTGCTGCTGCTCGGCGTGTTCGCCCTCTCGCTGGGAAGCCCGATGTCGAGCTATTTCACCCTCAAACTCGGACGCCCCGAAGTGCCGCTCTGGCTCGCAGGCGCTTCGGCTGCCGTCTGCATCGGCGTAAGCCTTGCCCTCGTCCCGTCGCTGGGAATGATGGGCGCCGCCATCGGGTCGACCGCCGCTTATGCGGCCGGACAAGCAGCCGCTACCTGGTATTTTTCGAAGACCGCCGGCATCACGATGGGCCAGATTCTCATTCCGACGGGCGACGACGTCGCGCTTTATAAGGGATTTGCGGGCCGCGTTTTAGCAGACGGCCGCCGGCTTCTTCACCGTACGGCGCACTAGACTCCAACGCGTTAGGCCCGACGTACCCGCCGGGTACCCCATCTCCAACTGCCTGCCAATCCCGCGAAACGGATACAATCCCTGTGATGCTTGCGCAAGAACGCACGAGACGGTCGAATACGGGCGGACTAGTCCTTATTGTCGGCTGCGCGATCGTGGCCGCATACGCGGCTGTAGCTCTGAGCGGAACCAAAACCGGCGCGGTTCTCGGATTAGTGACGACTGTCGGCCCCGCGCTGCTCTACGGAGCCATCGTGGCGCCGATGGTGTTCCCATTCAGCGCGTACGCCGTCCTTACGCCGTTCGACAGTATTCTGGACATGAACGAGTTCGGAACGCTGACGCGCCTGCTCGGCGCGGCGTCGGCAGCAGCGCTGCTGTTCTACATGCTGCGCACCAAGAAAGCCGCGGAACCGCCTCGATCGACGGCCCTTTGGCTGATCTTCTATCTGTGGACTGCGGCAAGCATGTTCTGGGCGATCGACGTCGCCAGCGCGCAAGATTTGCTGCCGACTTCGCTGCAGCTCTTCGGTCTGTACATCGTCGCCGCGATGATGCGGATCGACATCAAAAAACTGCAGATATTTACGGGCGCGGTTGCGCTCGGCGGCGTGACGTCGGCTGCGTACGGCTTATATATGTATCACACCGGCGCCGGTATCTTCAAAAACCGTCTGTTCATTCATACCGACACCTCGAAGATGAATCCGGACCATTTTGCCGAGTCGCTCGTCTTGCCGGTTGCGATCTGTCTTATCGCCGCGCTCTGGTCGCGTTCGCTGCTGACGAAAGTTCTGGCGGTGGCCGGCACCGTTATCATGCTCGCGACGATCGGTTTGACCGGCGCGCGCGGACCGATGCTCGGCATCGCAGCGCTGCTCGTCTACTTGATCTGGCGCGATCCGCACCGCAAAGCGCTGGCAATCGGAAGTTCGGCGCTCGTTGCGCTGGCGGTCGTCATCACCGGACCTGCGTACTTCTTTGCCCGGTGGGCTGAAGCCGGCGTCAACGGCGGCGCGGGACGCGTCGACATCTGGCGCGTCGGTTTGATTGCCTTCAAACAAAACTGGCTGGTCGGCGCGGGCTACGGCAACTTCCCGTTCGCATACGACCGCGCGTTCATGCAGACGTTCCAAGCGTTCTATGCAAACTGGCACCGCGCTTCGCACAATATTCTGCTCGATGCCGGCGTCGAGCTCGGCGTCATCGGTCTCATCCTGCTCGTGCTTGCATGGTGGGGCCAATTCAGACTGCTCAAAAACATCCCGGCCGCAGATATCCGCTTTCCATTAAAGCTCGCGCTCGAAGGTTCGCTGATCGCGCTGTTCATCTGCGGTATGTTCTCGGATATCATGATCGAGAAGTTCCTGTGGCTGGCATTTATGCTGGTCGTGCTCACGAGAAACGCTGTCGTTCCGCCCCCGCCCGCCTTGGAGGCCGTCCCTGAGAATGCGTAAGGAGTTTCTGCCGTACTGCCGCCCCGACGTGCACGAAGACGAGATCGCCGCCGTCGCCGAGTCTATGCGTAACGGTTGGCTCACCACCGGCCCGAAAGTACGCGAGTTCGAAGAAGCGTTTGCCGCGGCGTCCGGCGTCAAGCACGCGATTGCGGTAAACAGCTGCACCGCGGCGCTGCACATCGGACTGCTTGCCGCCGGCGTCCAACCCGGCGACGAGGTCATTACGCCTTCGCTCACGTTCGTTGCGGGCGCGCAGTGCACGATGGAGATCGGCGCGATTCCCGTCTTCTGCGACGTCGACCTCGATACGTTCACTTCGGATATCGAACATTTCGAAGCCGCGCTGACGCCGAAGACCAAGGCGATCATCGCCATGCCGTACGGCGGACGTCCGATGGATATCCGGCGCATCGTCGAGTGGGCGGATTCGAAAGGCATCGCGGTTATCGAAGATGCGGCGCACGCGGCCGGCATGCTGGATCGCGGCGAGTGGGCCGGCACGCACTCCAAACTGGCGGCGTACAGCTTCTACGCGACCAAGAACTTGACGACCGCCGAAGGCGGCATGCTGCTAACGAACGACGATGCGGTGATGGAACGCGTGCGCGTGCTGTCGCTGCACGGCATGGATCGCGATGCGTGGAAGCGCTATACGGCCAAAGGTTCGTGGCGCTACGAAGTGCGAGAACCCGGCTTTAAGTACAACATGCCCGACATCGCGGCGGCGATGGGCATCGTCCAAATGCGCCGGCTCGAATCGATGCAGGCGCGCCGCGACGAACTTGCCCGCCGCTTCACGCAAGCGCTTGCCGGCGTCCCCGGCATTACGTGCCAAGCAGCGCCTACTAATGAAGGCGATCGCCACAGCTGGTGCATGTACGTCATCCGTATCGACGAGCAACAGGCCGGCGTCGACCGCGATACGCTTATCGAGCGCATGAAAGAACAGAACATCGGAACAAGCGTGCACTATATTCCTACGCACCTCTTTCAAGCGTACCGTCACTTAGACGCTTCGCGCCTGGAAAACACCCAAAAACTCTGGTGTGAAATAATTTCTTTACCGTTGTTCCCAAGCATGTCCGACCAGGATGCAAGCGACGTAATAAACGCTGTTTTGACGGGGATAAATCGGTCGAACCAGGCTAGCGTTATGCTCGCAAGCTAGCCGTTTTACAGAGCCTTTGCATGAGGATGACACGTTCGTTACACGTGTGGTACTGTGTTGCAAACTTTGCACGCTAACGAACACCTGGGAGGGTTATGTCATACGTGCGAGCCGTCG
>DASSRQ010000280.1:0-2342 GCA_035701665.1 Vulcanimicrobiaceae bacterium | reverse complement strand
AGCGGAAAGATTTGCAAACCCGGGCATGGACAATTCGTTCGAGCTGCCGTTGTGGTAGAGAAAGAGCGCACCATTCCCGCTCGTGTCGTTGTAGTTTCCGGCGACATCCCCAAGATTGTCGAGCGCGGCGACGTTCGGAATACCGTTGCCCGTATCGATATTTGCGGGATACGGAACGGCCGTGTTTGCCGGATAGAGGTACGCCGCGGGCGAGGTACCGCACGAGACTACGGCCGACGGTGTGGCTGTTTCGTACAAGATCGTGCCGGAGTTGTTTACGGCAATTGCGAGTGCGTTATCGGCGAACTCTGTTGCGTTACCGTGGCCGTCGAAGATTGCGACGCGCCCCAAACAGCCGGGCGCGCTCAGTACTGTCCCGACGATCTCGCCGGCTGCATTTACGCCAACTGCGGTACTGTCCGAACCGTCGCCCGTTCCCAACGGCTGGGGCGGCCCGGTAAGACTGAACAGCGTGGCTTCAAAGCGGCTCGAGCCGGCGAAGTACGTGGTGCCGACGATGGTGCCTGCATCGTTAATTGCCGCTGCCGCCGACGTCGCCCCGCCCGGAAGCATGCCGAGCATATGCACCGCGCCGCCGCTGTATGCGAACGCCTGTCCGTTCATTTGTCCGACGACGACGCCGCTGTCGTTAAGCGCTGCCGGAAAGGCCTGCGCTCCGATATCCGTAACGGTATAGGTGTGCGGATTATTGGACGGCGGCGTAACGGTACTGGCTCCGCCCCCGGCGCAGCCCGTTACCAACGCCGTCAGCAGTGAAAGAAGTATGATAGTGCGCACACTTGCCTCCCAGCCTTACTGTCCGTTGTATACCCAGGTGACAAGAACGGGGCACAAAGGAGCAAGCACTATCTTCGTGCGATAAGCGCACATGAAGCGTCTCTCTGCCTTAGCGCTTTGCGCTGTCTTTCTCGCGGCCGCTCCTACGCCGCCGCTCTTCAAACAACTGCAATGGCGTAACGTCGGACCGTTTGTCGGCGGGCGCGTCGTCGCCGTTTCCGGTGTCGAACAACAACCGAACGTGTTTTACATGGGTGCCGTCGACGGCGGCATCTGGAAAAGCACCGATTACGGCATCCGCTGGACCAACATCTCCGACGGGCAACTCGCGCCGGGCGCGAACAGCATCGGCGCGATTGCGGTAGCACCGTCGAATCCCAACGTCATTTACGCCGGCACCGGCGAGGGCGATCCGCGCGGAACGATGATTACCGGCGAAGGCGTCTATCGTTCGAGCGACGCGGGCAAGACGTGGCAATACGCCGGCTTGAAAGACACGCATACCACGACGGCGATTGCGATCGATCCGCGCAACTCGAACGTCGCGTACGTTTCGACACTCGGCCACGTTTTCAAAGATAACGAAGAACGCGGCATCTACAAGACGAGCGACGGCGGAAAGACGTGGACGAAAGTGCTGTACGTCGACGCGAGCACCGGCGGAAACGACGTCAAGATCGATTGGCGCAATCCGAACGTCGTGTACGCGGCGATGTGGCAGATGTACCGCCGTCCGTGGCAACTCAGCAGCGGCGGACCGGGGAGCGGCTTGTATAAATCGACCGATGCGGGCGCGCATTGGACGAAGATCTCGAGCAATCCGGGGTTCGCGCAAGGAACGCTCGGCAAGATGGGCGTTGCGGTTTCGCCGGCGGACTCGAACCGCGTGTATGCGGTCGTGCAGGCGCACGAAGGCGGCGTCTTCCGCTCCGACAACGGCGGTGCGACGTGGACGCGCGTGAACAGCGAGATGAAACTGCGTCAGCGCGCTTTTTATTACATCGCGATCTGGGCCGATCCGAAGAACGCGAACGTCGCATATGCACCCAACGTCGACGGCGTATGGGTCACGCGTAACGGCGGCCGTACGTGGAAAGTGCTCAAGCCGCCGCACGGCGACAATCATATCGTTTGGGTGAATCCCCACGACACGAACATTTTGCTGGAAGGCAACGACGGCGGCGCTACGGTTTCGACCGACGGCGGCAAAACGTGGAGCCAAGAGCACAATCAGCCGACCGGGCAGTTCTACCACATCGCGCTGGACAACCGGTTTCCGTTTCACCTGTACGGTGCGCAGCAAGACGAGTCGTCCTACGAAGGGCCGAGCGCGACGAGCCAGGGCGGCATTACGGGAGATGCGTGGCATAACGTTGCGTACGGTGAATCGACGTTCATCGCGCCGCAGCCGAACGACCCCGATATTACGTACGGCAGCGGTTACTTCAGCATTTTCTTGCGCTACGACATGCGTACCGGACAGTACAGCAGCGTCAGTCCGTGGCCGAACTATCTCGAAGGCAGCTCGAGCGCCGAACAAAAGT
>DASSRQ010000279.1:0-4392 GCA_035701665.1 Vulcanimicrobiaceae bacterium | reverse complement strand
AACTGCGTGCGCTTACCTCGATCTCCGGCGGCAGCGTTTGCGGATCGACGCACAGCGAGTGATAGCGCGTAGCCGTGAAAGGCGTCGGAAGTCCCGAGAACATTCCGGTGCCGTTATGTATGATTGCCGACGTTTTGCCGTGCATCGGCGCGGGCGCGTGTACGACGTTCGCACCGAATGCTTCGGCAATCGCCTGCAGTCCGAAGCAGACGCCGAACACCGGCTTACGTTCGCGCGCGGCGGCACGGATCAACTCGACTACTTGCGGCGTTTGGCCCGGATTGCCCGGACCGGGGCCGACAACGATCCCGTCGTAGTGCGGAAGAATGGCCGGCGTCAGGTGCGCATCGTCGCTGAGCATCACGTGCGGGTCGGCGCCTTGCGCTGCCAGCAGATGCACGACGTTATACGCAAACGAATCGTAGTTATCGACAAATAAGATCTTCATAAACCCAAAACTTCGCGGGCAATCCGCGTCTTTTGAAACACTTCTTCGTACTCGGCTTGCGGCTCGGAATCCGCGACGATGCCGGCCGAGGCTTGCCAATACGCAACGCCGTTCTGCACGTGCAGACTGCGCAGCGTAATGCACGAATCGAAGTCGCCCCCGAACGACCACCGGCCGACGCTTCCCGCGTAAAACCCGCGCGCGTCGGGTTCGAGATCGTCGATGAGCTGCATCGCTCGGACCTTCGGCGTACCCGTAACGGTGCCGGCGGGAAAACCGGCGCGGAAAAGGTCGAGCGCGTCGCAGTCGGGACGCAGATCGCCCTGCAGATCCGAGACGATATGCATGACGTGACTGTAGCGTTCGATCTGCAGCAGCTCCGTCGCGCGGATCGATCCGTTCTGACAGACGCGGCCGAGGTCGTTCCGGCCGAGATCGACCAGCATCACGTGTTCTGCGCGCTCTTTTTCGTTGCGCAACAGTTCGTCTGCAATCGCCAAATCTTCGATCTCGTCCGCACCGCGCGGACGCGTGCCCGCAAGCGGACGGATGCGCGCACGCCGTGCCTCCAAGCGCACTAAAAATTCCGGAGACGCGCCCAGCAGCTGTCCGAACGGCGCATCGACGTAAAACATGTACGGAGACGGATTGCGCGAACGGATCGCGCGATAGAGATCGAACGGCTCGCCTTCGATCGGCGCGGAGAATCCGATGCCGACTTGCAGCTGGTAGACTTCGCCGTCTTCGATATACGTTTTTACTTTGGCAACGCGCTCCAAATAATCTTCGCGCGACAGCGACTCCGTCATCGGGCCGCAGGCTTTCACCGTTCCGGGCATCAGCGGCCGGATCGCCAGCAGCCGTTCGATGTACTTGTCGATAGCTGCGTCGATCTCGGATTCGCTCGCACCCGACGACCAGATCGTCAGCCGATCCGTAAAGTGATCGAAGACGAGCCACGTTCCGGGAATAGCGATGTATGCCGGCGGCATCGGCGCGCGCTGCGTTTCACGCGGCGAAAGTTTTGCGAACGGGCGCGCGGCATCGTACGAAAACGCAACGAGTGCGCCGCCGAGCGGAACGCCGGGCTCGTCGATGCGATGCTCGCCGTAGAACTCCCGCACGCGATCGAGCATCGTCTCGCTCTGCTCGAAACTCTCCGCGGCGCAGTAATCTATCCCGATGAACGAATAGCGTGAGATGCGGCCCGCGGCGCTTTCGACACTCTCGAGCAGACAGGACGCGCCCGGAACCGACAGCTCCGCGTATGCGGCAATCGGCGTCAGCGTGTCGGCAGCGATCGTCCGGCTCTTCGCGGTGCGCAGCGCGGTTTGCATGCGCCGCCTTACCGTTTTAGTTCGGGGTGCTCCTGCGTTAAGCGCGCGGCGTAGCCCGGCGGAAGATTCTCTAAAATCGCGCCGACGCTGTCCGGCGTCATCAGCGCGAAGATCCGGGCAACGTAAGCATCCGGTAGCCGCTCAACGACTTTGGCGGCGGCCTCGGAGTCCATGGCGCCCCACTCTTGCGCCGTACGGCGCATATCCGGGGTCGCGCTTTGCGTGAGATCGCCGGAAACGACCGCGACTTGCTGCGGCGTAGGGTTGGCGGGAACGCTCCCGGCCGGCTTGGAGACGTGCGGCACCGCGGCGTCTTGCTGCGCTTGATTGACCTGCGAGGTCAACTGCGAAATCTGCTTGTCGCGATCGGCAATCTTCGTTTGATCGGCCGTCACTTCGGCATTGAGGCGCTGGATCTCGGCCGCCTGTGATGCGATCGTACTCTGCTGTGACGCCATGTCGAACGGCTTGGAAAGCGGTTTCCAAACCGGCGCCGTAGCGTTCCAGACGGGTGTGGTTACCGGGCCGCGCGCAAGCCACACGCGCGACGGCGTCCACCATAGCGCTGCAAACAGCACGGCGAAAAATCCGGTAAAGTACAGCACGCGTTTCCACGGGAACTTTTTACGGCGCTGACGGGTGACGATCATGAGGCGTTCCTTGCGAACCGGCGGTTATTGAAGTCGTCGAGATCTTTCTGTTCCTGCGCTGCGGCGAGCTGCCGGTGCTCTTCCAAGCGCCGCTCTTTTAGTTTCTCGATCATCTTGCGGTCTTTGCCGGCCTCGAGCAGATCGAGGCGGGCGCGATCGACGGCGAAGCGGCACTGCGAAACTACGCCGTGCTGCATCGTAATGGCGCGATCGAGATATTCGAGATGCGCGTAATGCGCGCGCAACTCGTCGGCTGAAAACCCTTTATGATCGCGGCGAAGGCGGCTTGAGTTCTCGCGGAACAACGCGTCCAGGCGGTCGAGTTCGGCCTGCGCCGTTTGCAGTTCGCGCCGGCGCGCGGCGAATGCGATCTGCTTCTCTTCTTCGATCCGCTCGCGCTGATCCAGCACGGGCTCCAGCGAAAATTTGAACTTCTTCATCAGGCCACGCTCAACAATCCGCCGACGGCCTGTTCGAACGTCGAGGTTTCATAGATGCCTTGACGCAGATAGTGCCGCACCGACTCGATCTTCGAGAGCGCGAGGTCGACCCGCGGATTGCTGCCCTGCACGTAGGCACCGATGTTGATGAGATCTTCTGCCTCGCGATACGTGGCAAGCACGTCGCGCACGCCCGATGCGGCGGAGTAATGGTTGTGGTCCACGACGTCCGGCATGACGCGGCTCACGCTCGAGAGCACGTCGATCGCCGGGTAATGATTGGCTGCCGCGAGCTGCCGTGAAAGCACGATGTGTCCATCTAGAATCGAACGGACGGCGTCGGCGACCGGTTCGTTCATGTCGTCGCCGTCGACGAGCACCGAATACAAACCCGTTATCGTTCCGGACTGCGAGGTACCGGCACGTTCGAGCAGTTTCGGCAGCAGCGCGAAGACAGAAGGCGTATATCCGCGCGTCGTCGTCGGCTCGCCGATGGCAAGGCCGACTTCGCGCTGCGCCATGGCGAACCGCGTAACGCTGTCCATCATGAACATCACGTCGAGGCCTTCGTCGCGAAAGTACTCGGCAATCGTCGTTGCAACGAACGCCGCTTTGATGCGTACGAGCGCCGGCTGATCGCTGGTCGAGACGATAACGACGCTGCGGCGCAGGCCTTCTTCGCCGAGATCGCGCTCGATGAAGTCGCGCACCTCTTTGCCGCGCTCGCCGATGAGGGCGATCACGTTGACGTCGGCCGTCGTGTTGCGGGCGATCATGCCCAGAATCGTCGACTTACCGACGCCGCTGCCCGCGAAGACGCCGACGCGCTGCCCCTTGCCGCACGTCAGCAACCCGTCGATCGCGCGAATGCCCATCGAGAGCGGCTGCGTTATCCGCTTGCGCGTCAGCGCCGGAGGAGGCGCGGCAACGATCTTCGCGCGGCGTTCGGCAAAGATGCGTCCGCCGCCGTCGATCGGATGTCCGAGTCCGTCGAGCACGCGGCCCAGCAATCGATCGGTGACGCCGATCTCCAGCGGTTTACCGAGCGAGACGACTTCGCTGCCCGCGCCGATGCCCAACAGGTCGCCGAGCGGCATGATCAGCACTTTGTTGTCGCGGAAACCGACGACTTCGGCAAGCACGGGTTCCGCGGTGCGTTTGTATTGAATGTGGCACGTCTCGCCGATCGCCATGTTCGGTCCAAGCGACTCGATCACGACGCCGATAACTTGACGCACTTTGCCGTTCTGCCGCATGAGATCGGCCGATTCGATCGATCCGATGTAGCGGTCGGCCTGAAAGACCGGAAGTTTCGGCGACACGTCAGCTCGCTTGTGCCGGTGCGTTCAGGATCGCAGGACCGCTCGACGGTGCTACCGTCAGCGGATCCTCGACCGCGAGCACGCGGCTGACTTCACGCAGCTGCGTCGAGATCTTCGCATCGATCGTTCCCGCTTCGGTGTCGATGACGATCCCGCCGCGATCCACGCGCTGATCCTCGATAAGACGAAGGTTGT
>DASSRQ010000278.1:0-5583 GCA_035701665.1 Vulcanimicrobiaceae bacterium | reverse complement strand
GACGAAACGAGCGAAGTGATGGCTGCCGTGCGCCGCCGCTTCCCGAGCGTACGGACGCCCGCGCGCGACGACATTTGTTATGCCACGCAAAACCGCCAAGACGCGGTGCGCGAACTCGCACCGAAATGCGACGTCGTGCTGGTCGTCGGCTCGGAGAACAGTTCGAACTCGCTGCGTCTGCGCGAGTTGGCAGAACAGCTGGGTTCCAAAGCGTACCTGATCGACGACGTCTCTCAGATCGACCCGTCGTGGATCGCGGGAGTGAATCGCGTCGGCGTTACTGCCGGTGCGTCGTCGCCCGAATATCTGACCCAGGCCATCGTGACGCGGCTTCGCGAGCTCGGGTCCTTCGAAATCGAAGAGTTCGGCGAACCCGAGCCCGAGATTATCTTCGCGATGCCGCGCGCTATCTCGCTGTTATAGCGCCTAGGTCGAGAATGTCTGCAGCGGAACCGGTCCGCACGAATTGTTGAACTGCGTTAGGTAGACCGTCCAGCTCTGTCCGCTCGGCAGCGCACCGTTGAGCTGCGAGGCGTAGAAGAAGTCTTGAGCATAGGGATGCGGGCCGCTCGTATCCGACACGGGGTTTAGCTGCCCGCCCTGGATCTGCTGACCCGAGGTGTTGCTGACGGCGAACAAGTACCAGTTTTGGTACGAGCTTGCGAGATTGTTGTTGTTGCCGCTCGCCACGATCTCGAGTGTGTTGGTATTAGGCGAGTATGAGTTGGGTGCCGGCCGCGCGAGTTCTTCGGTCGTGCCGGTGATGCATTCGGAACCGCCGCCGCCATTGAAGATGGGGTTGTTGCCGAAGATGCCGCCTCCGCCGCCGCCGCAGGCGCAAAGGCTAACAAGCCCAAGCATGCAGGCGAGGTTTCGAATGACTTTCATAGTTGAGATACCTCCATCACAAACAACGTTTACCCGCCGTCCGGCGTTCTGAGCGTTTGCTGTGAGAGAATGCCGTCGCAATTTGCGTTACCGGAGTACTCGAAAGGAGTGCTCGCTTGAAATCACTTTTCACCATTGCTCTGGGTGCGCTGCTTGGCTTGGGCAGCATTGCAGCCGCAAGCGCTCAGCAGTATCCGTATCCCAATCAATATCCCGGGCAGTACGGTCAGCAGAACGGCCAGTACGGACAGAACGGACAAAATGGCCGGCGCCACCGCCATTCCAATCAAAATTGCAACGGCAACTACAGCCGTCACGATAACAGCAACGACGGCGACAACGATCGCGACGACAACAACGACGGCAACAACGGCCGCTATAACAACAGCCGTTACGGCAACGGCAACGGTTACGGCTACGGCAACGCCGCGAATTGCGGTTATGGAAACGGCCAGAACGGCAATGCGGTCGTTCGCGGCACGATCGTCGCGGTGAACGGCAACATGATCACGCTTTCAAACAACGGCCAGTACGGTCAAAACGGGCAGTATGGACAGTACGGACAGTACGGACAGTACGGTCAATACGGCCAGTATGGTCAGTACGGCCAATACGGGCAAAACGGGCCGACCGTTACGATCAACGATCAGCCCGCTTTGAACAGCCGCACGACGGGACGAGTTTCTGTCGGACGCTTTGTGACGGCGTTCGGTTATTGGCAGAACGGCACGTTCTACGCGACGCGCCTGCAGTAAGCGTCTAGCTGTAACAGGTCATCCGGTGAAACGGCGGTTTCGCGTGCGCGCGGAGCCGCCGCTTCGTATCTCCGTTGCTTGCGGGGCCCGGACTATAGCCCGTCGGAATGTACGTAAGCACGCCGTTTCCGATGAGGTCGTAGTTCGTGTCGACGATATGCGAGTCGCACGCCAATCCCGGAGCCGCGAGCAGTTTCGTGATGTCGACCACCGCAACCCAACTGCGGTCGTAGTTGTAAACCAGACCGTACAAGTCTGATCCCGAAAGATAGAACGATGCCGCAACGTGCGGGTCGAGCGCCGAGTAAAACTCGTTGCCGTCCGGAGTATTTGGCATGTTGGCGATGCCCATGAACTGTACCGGCGTGAACGGTGCGGTGGGAGAAGAGGTAGGCAGTTTAACGGCGCTCACGCAGTTCGGTCCCGAGTACTCGCCGCTTAGGAACGCCGTGTGCGAGGTCGAGTCGATCGTGATCGCGTCGGGCAGGCAGTTGTTGCCGAAGTTGATGATATCGGCCGTGACCGGCGTTACCGACAGCAGCGGATTGCTGAACGTGTACTGCGTGCTCTCCGGCTGCGGCGTCGCGAGCACGGCGGAGTTCAACGGCGCGATGTAGGCGTTGCCGTCGAATTCGTCGATGCCGACCGCGACGTTCGTTACCGGGTCGACGGCTCCGGAGTCGATCTCTTGCCGTTGGAATGCTTGGTCCGTTGATTGATAGGCGATGCCGGAGGTGAGATCGACCAAACCGATCTCGTTGTACGACGCGCTGAAAATCTGATTCGTCGTCGCGTTGTAGCCGAAGTTCTCGGGCACGTCGCCGACGGAGACACTGCCGGTGCGCGTACCGGCAGTCGAGTACAACTCGAAGGAGCCGGGGCAGAACTCGCCGACCTCGCAGCTGTAAAAGCCCGTTTGCGCGTTTTTCGTGTTGCCGGTGGAGATGAGGACGGCGTTGTCGTGCGCATCCCAGGTGAGTCCGCAGACGTAGCAGGAGCCGCCGCTGAATCCGAGTTCCGAGGTTGCGTCGGTCGCAAACGACGACGACAGGACCGGTGTGCCGCTCGTGAGGTCGATCACGTTGACCGGAGCGTTCTGCGTGTCGACGTTGACGCAGAACATCTTGACGGAGCTCGAAACTTGACCGAGCGCGCACGCGTCGATACCGCCGGCGATCGGTAAGAGTGTGGAGTTCGCGGGCGGCGTCGGAAGCGGACTCGCGCTGCTGCTCGGATTCGGGGACGGCGGTGTCGTTGCGAGTACGCCGTTCGTCGTCAGGCGCACTTGAATCAATCCGCTCGCCGACGGAATCTCCGCGTAGGTGTTTCCGCCGACGCTCACGACTGCAACGCCGCCGCCGCCATTTTGCGCGTTTGCGGGGCGAAGCACGGCCGGCGTGACGCTCGCGATGTTGCCGGCAACGGTTGCCGAGATCGTCGCACTCGATACGGACGAACTTCCATCAAAACTCAAGGTGACGGCGTTGCCCGGCCCTGCGATGCTCGCTGACGACAGATGGGTGTGACCCGACGTATCGCTGTCGGTGAGCGCGATCGGTGCGTCGTAGTTGCCTTCGCCGGTAATGACTGCGCCGGACGGGTCCTCCACGGTTACATAAACCGGAATCGTCACAGCCGAACCGACAAGCGGCGAAGCGTTGCCGAGCGAGATGACGACCGTGTGCGCAACGCCGTTCATCGAGATCGTGATCGGCGTGCTTCCGGCAATTGTTCGGGTGACGGTCGTCGTTGCCAAAACATTCCCGGTCGCATGGAGACCGTCGTAGAGTTTCAAAAGGAACGTATCGGTGGCAATAGGCGCCGTAACGTCGATCGTGCACGTAAGCGCAGCCGATGCGCCGTGACGAACCGTTGTCGTGTTGCCCACCGGGCAATCCGGCGAGCCGGGCGTCAAATCGGCAATGACGGGCGTTCCGGCATTCACGCTAATCGAGATCGATTTCGTGGCCGGTGAGATGTATTTGGGCGCGCGCACCGTTCCCGCGTTCAGGGTCTGCGGAATGACGATGGTGAGGTGGGCGTTACCGGTGCGGGCCGGGCCGCCGGCGGGCGTTACACCGCCGCCTCCACCGGAGCATGCGGCGAGGATCGTTGCCCCCAAAAGAATGGCGAAAAACGCCTGCCTTCTGACCATGTCGGCCTCCAAAGCGGGTGAGCGGCTCTGTTAAGGCAGGTTCCATTCTTCCGGAGGCAACCGAGCCCCCGCTATATCCGGTGAGACGAATGGCTTACGCCGGCGCGGCCTCCTTCATCATGCCGCGGATGGCATCGCGCAGCTGCGGGCTGTCCGTGTGGCCGTGCGTCGAGATGGCGTGTTCCACGGCGGCTTTCATTACTTCGTCGTCGGTTCCGGAGATGGTCAGCGTGCAGTTGATGTCGCTCGGCATCTCGCTGCAATCGATGATTTTGCGTCCCATACGATCTCCTTTTCGAGAAGCGGGCGCGTAGTATAGCACATCTGCGGACGCGGCGCGCAGGGCGCTCGCAGACGATCACCAAACCGCGCGGCTTATGCCTAAAACTGCTCTGGAACACCTCGACCAGCTCATCGAAGGAAATACGCGCTTCGCGCAAGGGAGCGCGGCCATCGAACGCGCGGAATTGGCGCTGGGACAGGCCCCGTTTGCTGTGGTTTTAGGGTGTTCGGATTCGCGCGTTCCGGTTGAGACCGTGTTCGATCGCGGCCCCGGCGAGATCTTCGTCGTGCGCGTCGCCGGTAACGTCGTGACGAGCGAGACGCTGGCGTCCATTCAATATGCGGTCGAAGTTTTGAACACGTCGCTGGTCCTGGTGCTCGGGCACTCCGGATGCGGCGCGGTCGGCGCGGCGCTCGACCGGCTCCGCAGTTCGGCATCGTTTCCGGGCGAGATCGATGCGCTCGTAGATTTGATCGTGCCGGCGGCGGAAGGTCACGTAGACGATGCGACGTCCGACGAGGCCGTTGCCGAAAACGTCCGTCGTGCGACGGTCGCACTCGGCGGCGATGCATTGCTTGCGAAAGCGGTTCAAGACCGGCGCATCGCGATCCGTGGAGCTGTGTACGATCTGCACTCGGGCCGGGTGCAGATGTTGGAATAAAAAAGAACGCCGGTTTTGCCGGCGTTCTTTCAAATGGTGGGCGGTACAAGGATTGAACTTGTGACCTCTTCCGTGTCAAGGAAGCGCTCTCCCACTGAGCTAACCGCCCAAGCACCGCTGCGTACAGCGGCGCGAAGCCTCCCCTTATTGTCTGCCTGCTACGGAGACACCTTTGCGATGGCGAGATCCGGCGGCGCGGCCGCTCCCCATTGCGTTCCGAAGGTTTTGAGCGTCTGCGCTGCCTCGCTGCTCTGCCCAAGCGCCCGCTGCGCCTGCGCGAGGCCGTACAGCGCGCGCGGATCGTTCTTAAAGCGCTCCAGCGCCGCTTGATATGCGCGCACCGCGTCGTCATAACGCGCGTGATGCAGATACATCGCTCCCAAAAATTCGCCGGCGGGAAACAGCGGCAGTTGCTCTCCGGTGTCCTCGCGCGCCTGATAGTCGATGGCGTTTGTGTATGCGGCGGCGGCATCGTCGACGCGGCCTTGCGCATCGGCAATCGCGCCTTCCAAGATCCAACGGTAATCGGCGTCGGTATTTGCGTATTGCGCAAGCATGTTTTGGGCGTACTTGGTGTCGCCTCGATGCAGCGCAGCCAATCCGCTTGCAAGTACCGCGTAGAACTCGCGCTGCGGTGCGGCGCCGCTGATACGATCCCAGGCGCCGAAGCGTGCAAACGTCGCCCAGGCGTCGCTGCCGCCATACGCGTCGCCGGCGCGCTGCGACCATAGCAGCGCAGATTGCAGGTCGCCGCGCATCATCGCTACGCTGAATCCCGTGTACGCGTCGTGCGCCGCATACTTTAGCGGCGAAGACGTCGACTCGCGCAGCTGCCACGACC
>DASSRQ010000277.1:0-6926 GCA_035701665.1 Vulcanimicrobiaceae bacterium | reverse complement strand
TTCACCGCGCCGAAGTTGATCGCAATCAGCGTGGCAACGAGCACGACGCCTGCGAACGCCATCACGCGCCCGGGATGATCGAGTGCCCACGACAGCCGTTTACGGTACCACTCCGAGAAACGTTCGTATCCACGGTCGAACCTTGCCGTAAACCGCGCGTAGGCGCCTTTGGCATGACCGTTCGTATGCGGTTTCTCATCGCGCAGAAGCAGTGTGGACAGCATCGGGACTGTCGTAACGGCAACGAGCAGCGAGATCGCGACCGCGACCATGACCATCATGGCAAACGGTTGGAAGATGAGGCCCTGTAAGCCCGGGATGAGCAGCAGCGGCACGAAGACGGTGATGACCGTGATCGACGATGCAAGAACGGCCGTGAATATCTCGGCCACGGCGCTTTCTGCAGCTTCCTTGACGTGCTGCCCGCGCGCCATATGCCGGTAGATGTTTTCGATGACGACGATCGCGTCGTCGACGATCAGGCCGACCGCCAGCGCCAGACCGCCCAGCGTCATCGTGTTCAGGGTGTAGCCCAAGAGGTACGCGGCGAACAGCGTACCCAGCACCGAAATCGGCAGCGAAATCGCCACGATCAGGGTCGAACGCCACGAGTGCAGGAAGAGCAGAATGATCAGGATCGCGAGTATGGCGCCGTAGATCGCCGTATGTTCGAGCGCCGTGACGGCGTCCACGATGAAGCCGCGCTGATCGAATGCTACGGCGATGTGCATGCCCGGGTAGCGCTGCTGCAACTGAGCGATCTTGGCGTAGACCCCGTTCGCCGTTTGCACGACGTTTGCGTTCGGCTGCGCGATAACGGAAACGTTGACGGCCTGCTGCCCGTTGAGGCGAATGAACGAGCGCTGCTCTTGGATCGAATCGCTAACGGCCGCGATGTCGCGCAGCAGCACGGGCGCGCCGTTCTTCGTCGTTACGGTGATGTTGCCGACGTCTTGCGCGTTCTTGAACAGCTCGTTGGCCTGAATCTGGTACTCTTTATTCGAGATCTGCACCACGCCGGCAGGCAGGTTCAAATTCTCTTGCTGCACGCGCGAGACCAACTGCGAGAGCGTGATGCCGTAGCCGGCGAGTTTGTTCGTATCCGGCTGGATCATGATCGCGCGTGTCTGGCCGTTGCCGACGCTGACCGATGCGACGCCGTTAATGCTGGAGAACTCGTCGGCGAGGGTATTCGTCCACACGTCGCCCAGATCGCGAACCGACATGTTCGGATCGGTGATCGTCATGCGCACGACCGGCAATTGGTTCGGATCGAATTTATTGATCTGCGGCTGCGACAGGTTCGGATCGTTCGGCAGCGATGACCAGATGCGGGAGACTTGTTCTTGTACGTTCACGGCCGCGGTGTCGATGTTCGTTCCGTAATAGAACTGAGCCGTGACTTCCGAAGTGCCTTCGGACGACTGCGAGTTGATCTGCTGAATGCCGGCAACGCGGCTCACGGCGTTCTCAAGCGGCCGCGTGATCAGCGTCTCCATCTGTTGCGGCGCGACGTTGGCGTAGCTGACGCTCACATTGACGACCGGCGGCGAAAAACTCGGGAGCAAGTCGACCGGTAATCGCGGAAACGCAAAAAGGCCGAGGACCACGATGGCACACGCGATCATGGCGACGGTCACCCGCCGGCTGACTGCAAACTTTGCGATGGACATGCTTTAGTCGATAGTTCCCATTAGACGTAGGCTACCATTTCATATAGCGGTTAAGACCCCCTGAGAACGTCCTTGCCGCGATGGCGGCACTGTGCTAAACTATCGCGGTTCCCGCCCTCAAGCGGGACACGAACCTGCTGCTCGCCCACCGCGGCGGGCCACCCGCCGAGCGGGTGTCCGAAGAGGGATACCAATGACCGTAGATTACGAAGTCACGTACATTTTGCGCCCCAACCTCGAAGAGAATGAGGTCGGCGAGCGCACGACCGCCATCGCCGAGCAGCTCAAGGGCAACGGCGGCGAGATCGTCGGCACCGAAGTGCTGGGCAAAAAGCGCCTGGCGTATGAAATCAACGACGTCCGCGAAGGCATCTATGCCGTGATGCGCTTCCGTTCGAGCGCCGAAGCCGCGCACGAACTCGAGCGCCAAATGGGCCTGAACGAGGACGTGATGCGCGCCCTGCTTATCAAGCTGGACAAGCATGCGCTGGCGCAGGAGAAGGCGCCCAAGCCCGAGCCGTCCGCCCAGGCCGACGAACGCGGCGATCGCGACCGTGGAGACCGGGGAGACCGTTTCGACCGTGGCGACCGCGGAGACCGTGGCGATCGAGGAGATCGGGACCGCCGCTAGTTTGTCATCCTGAGGTATCGAAGGACCCTGAGGAATCGAAGGGAGCCCCCAACCGGGCTCTCTTTCTTTTTACAAAGGGCCACCCGTATGGCACAAGGCCCCCGTACTATCGCCCCGAACCCGCAATATTCGCATCTCGATTGAAGAAAGTGTAGATAGACATGGCGGCATCGTTTAATAAAGTTATCCTGGTCGGTACGTTAGTACGCGACCCGGAGATCCGTTACGTCGGCAGCGGCGCCGGCGTCACGAAATTCCGTTTGGCGGTCAATCCGAACAAGCGCGACGCAAAACCCGAAGACACGCTGTTCATCGACATCGTGGCTTGGGAGAAACTCGCCGAGACCTGCAACACGTACCTGAAGAAGGGCATGCAGTGTCTGGTTGAGGGCCGCTTGTCGATCCGTCAATACGACGACAAAGAAGGCAACAAACGTCAGGCGACCGAGGTCGTGATCAATACGATGCAGATGCTCGGATCCAAAGGCGACCGCGACAGCTCGGGCGATCACGGCGGCTACGCCGGCGTCGGCGCGAGTGCGGGCGGCGGCCGCATGGACGACGCTTTAGAAGACGAGATTCCTTTCTGACCGTTCTAGCTTTCTGAATGGGTGTAAAACTGTAAAGTAAAGCACCAGCGTCGTCGGAACGCAAAAAGCGCAATAAACGAAGAGAAAATTGAGCCTGGGCATTTCGGTGCTGGGCTTAATTTTTTGTTCACATCGCGTTAGCTTTGGCGGTGTAAAAATGTAAAATGCAGCTCGTTCGACAGCGGCGTTTGGGCAACCAGCGAGTGGAAAAACCTTCGGAGCTTTACAAAATTCGGACGGCGGTTTGCGGCGACGGGGAACGGATTCCACTGGTTGTGGATGCTGCAACGAGTCTTCCGCTGGTATCTCCAAATCAATATGTTCTCAGGGCACGGCGCGGATCGTGTGACGTCGCCACCATGGAGAAAGACTTGCGGCATCAGTGTGCTCTTTGTTCGGGCGCACGCCTATGACATCGTCAGAATTCCGAGCGGGGCGAAGCTTCTTTTAGGACACCGCGTTCAACGATGCTGGGCCAAGGTCGACGCCGGAGACCTTAACGACGGCCTGCCAGGCGGCTTCCTGGCTGACGCGATCGTGGAGATGTGGCTCGCGCTGCACCTCAATTGGGCCGGAGAACTTGCCTTTCGCGGAGGCAAAGAACTGCCCTGAGACATCGGTTCCGAATTTATACGCCTGGAGGTAGCGACCGGCCGCGGTCTCAGGGGTCTGATTCATGCCCGGAACGAGGTTCGCAATTGGGATGAACAGATATTTCAACGCCGGGCCCGCGTTTCGCGCCACCCTGGTGGCGGTTGCCCCGCCCGGTGAGACAGCGTACACCGCCATGCCGGAGGGCAGCCGGCGCGACAGCGCGGCGACCCACCATGCGACAATGAGCTTCGCATCGGCATACGTACGGTTAGCCTCGTATTTTACGTTTGGCCCGTTGTAGATCAGGGCTTCAATCGCCGAAGCTCGGTCACCGCGGTGGTATTTCTCCGCGAAAGCCGGCACGTCGGTGTAGCTGAACATGGGTACGCCGCCGCGGGCCGGCTCAGCGCCGGCAATGACAATCCGCGCGTGGGGGTTGAGCAGCTTGGCATTGAGTAATCCGACAGTCAGTTGATGATGGCCGATCAGCGGGGCCTGAGCGGCCTCGACACCCGTCGCAGTGAGCACCCGCTTCTTGCCCGGTACCATGCCGGCATTGAGCAGTAAGAAGTCGATCTTTTGCCCGCGCTCGACGAGCGCGGTCACGGCGGACTTCACGCTCGCGGGCGAGTCCAGATCCAGGTCAAGCGGCGTGAAGACCTGCCTTTTGGTCTCGACCGAGAGTCGTCCGGCCGTCTCCTCGGCGCGAACCCGGCTCCGTCCAGTAATAAAGATCCGGCCCCATCCCTGCTCGGCGAGAGCACGGGCTGCCGCTTGGCCGAGGCCAGATGTGGTGCCAGTGACGAGAGCTACCGAATCGTCCATTGAAGGCCTCCGTCGTGGTGGGGTCAAGCCGTTAGCGCCCCGCGCGCCGGCTTGCGATTTTCGAACTATTCGGTTATATATTGATGCGATGGTGCGTGTCAAGGAATTTTGAACTAAATGGTTAGAAATGCCGCTAGGCCGCGTAGGCCGCGCGGTCGACCGCGCAGCTTCGATGAGAAACGGGCGCTGGAAAAAGCAACGCAGGTGTTCTGGTCCAAGGGCTACGACGGAGTTACAATCGACGATCTCGTAGCCGCGATGGGCGTTGCACGCCCTAGCCTGTATGCAGTCTTTGGGGACAAGCGGAAGATATTTGTGCGCGTCCTCAAGGCGTACGCAGAATCAAAGGGTGCGCTAGCTGCAAAGGCGCTCCTCGCGCCGCAGTCCCTGCGCGACTCACTCGCGAGCTTCCTGAAGTTTAATGTAGAAACAGCGACCGAACCCGGATCCGCCACCGGATGTCTGCTGGAGTGCGTTGCGCCGCTCGTCGACGATGCAGAGGTCCAACAGTTCCTCAAGGACGCTGCAGCCGGCGCCATCGCGCTGGTGGAACTCCGTTTCCGCGACGGGATGCGCGCGGGTGAAGTCCCGTCTAACTTTCCCGCGGCCGTGCGCGCGAGCCAGGTCATCGACCTGGCAAAAGGCTTGACGATGCGTGCGCGCATCGGCACGCCGCGCAAGAGACTGCTCAAAGACGCCGAGGAAGCTGCGGACTTAGTGCTCCTCTCGAACGTTGGATCGCGGACGACGCTAAATCGCAAAAAAGTATAAAGTTGACAAATTTACACCGCGGAACCTTTCTAGCGTTTTAGCCGTCTAGCCATTCTAGCGTGCTTACAAAAGGGCCCGGCGAAGTTTCGTCGGACTCTTTTTTACTGCGGCGGTTATAGTCACGCGAAAACGCCCGTCCTTATAGACCGGAACGGCAGGTTCGCCGAACAGCTCCCGCTGCTGCGACGGCATGACCGCGTTGCAGCATCGCTGCTCTTTCTTTGACGATGTACGCAGCGCCTCGGGTTCGCCCTTGTTCGATCGTATGCGAGTCGCCGAAATGAGCGACGAATTTCCAAGCCGAATTACGGACACAATGCAACAGCAATCGCCCCAAAGTCTCAGTTGGCCGGAAGTCCTCGCCGCGCTGCAAGCCTGCGCCGGCGAAGAAGTGCTTATCCGTGATGGCAAGCTGACGGGACCCGCGGCTTCCGTCGGCAATCGCCCGTCTGCAAAGGGAACCGAACTTTGCCTCTTCGCGGGCGAAAGGGCTGTGAAGCGCGTCGAGCTCATCGAGCAACTCCAGGCGCTCGCAAAGGGTGCTGGAAGGCGCTTTATGACATCGGCGCGTGCGAGGATCAACGGATCGACCCTTATCGTTGAGAGTCTGACTGACGAGAACGTCGACAGCGTTCTTTTCGCTGTGGTCAAGACGCGCCGCCCGAAGCTTGGCTTCAATCAAAGTCAGAAAACAGGCGACACAACCACTTTTCGAAACAAGCCCATCAAGAACAGATAGCATCTGAACGCATAACATGAGCAGTTACAGAGATGAACTGGCTGACGCTCAGCGCCAAGGAAAAGTAGCGCATGATGCGATGGAAGCCTGGGTTAGCCGGCCGCTCGATGCGCCGGACGTTCCCGGCGAGACTTTGGAAGAATACGCGCGTGCCCTGCGCGAGAGCCGGGAGCGCTTGAAGCGGCTCATTCGAGAACAGGGCGTTCGGGACGACATCGAAGCCGCACTCGCAGAAAATGAAGAATATCACCGCTCACTCGGATTGAGCATTCGCGACAAGCCAGATCCGGTCGACTAAGACTCACCTGGTGGTATGGCCTACACCCGCTGGCGAGCCGCACCGAAACATTTCTCGGCATCTGCGCTTGTCTTAGTTAGGGTGAAATGCAGCCCCAAATCGCGCAAAGACGCAGCCGTAGAATCCCGGAAGGGCGAGAAGGTAGGGCGTGAAAATGACCCTACCTTATGACCTTAGAGCTCGTGAACACGCTCGCGACGTGCGCTACCTTTGTCGTCATCGCGGTAACGGCGACTGCCGCCATCGTGCAACTCCGTCATATGTGGGCCGGCAATCAAATTGCTGCATTCAACGAGCTACGCCAGGCCTTTGAAAGCCCAAATCTCGCCGCGGCGCATAAATACATTGACACGCAGCTTCACCGCGACCTTGAAGACCCGGCCTTCCGCTACGCGATCGCCCACCGGTCCGCGCGAACCGGAGAATCGCACGCGGCCGTCAAGCATCTGTTGAACATCGGACACTTTTTCGAAACAATGGGTTTGCTTGTGAAATCGAATCTGGTTCCGAGCGAGCTCGTCCTGGCAACGTGGAGCGATGTCATCGTTTGGTGTTGGAAGCAGCTCGTGCCGGTCACGTGGATTTTTCGAAACCGCCAAGATCCGGTTGCGTCGGAAAACTTTGAATATATCGCGGTGCTCGCTGCGCGCTGGCGGCAAGAACATCCCTCGGGCACGTATCCGGCTAATATGCCGCGTCTGCCCCTGGAATATCCATGGGCCGACGCCGATTTCGAATATGAAACGAGTATGCAGGGCGCCCCGATTTCTCACGGCAACTAACTATCGACGACGCGCCGGCTGGG
>DASSRQ010000276.1:0-3505 GCA_035701665.1 Vulcanimicrobiaceae bacterium | reverse complement strand
GAACCAGTGCGAGTTCGTTAGGTGCTAATCTTGGGAAACCCGGCTTGCCAATGTCGGAAACGGAGTAACTCTGAGGCGGCGGGAGAGGATTAGGTGTTGCGCCGGGTACCACATTGCCCATACAGCCTACACCGTAGCGCGATCGCGTCCGAACATACGGGCTCACATTGTAAGTAGTGCAGCCCTGATCGGCACACCGTATATTTGGCGCAAGGGCCACACCTTTAACCGTCCGATGGGGTTGACCACACCCAACGGTGCTCACAATTGCAAAAGCACTGACGATGAAAATTAGCGGCACTAAAGTAACGCGCTTCATGCGAGTCGTTTCATGCAATCTCTCGACGCCACCCGCTTGCGCGGCGTATTTTTCAACGAATGCTGGAAAACCCAAGGATGCGGGTTTTCGGCATTGGGCAGTATTAGCCAAGACCTCGGATTGAGCGTCCGAGTCCAAGTCATCCCAATTGCTTGAAGGGCGCGCCGGTCTTTCGGCGCGTCTTTTGATTCTGTTTCGCAGCGGCTGGGGAAGGACACGCGCGATCGGCGTCAGATCGTTAGCGAGGTGTAAGGCGCCGCATGCCTCATTAGCAGTAGGCTTCGCCGGGTAATTGAGCGCAACAAATGACGGGGCTGCCCGACGTGAAAACGGAGTGTTGACGATTACACAAGCGATTGGTTTTTTAGCGGGTTTTCTTGCAACAGCGGCATTCGTACCTCAGGTTGTTCGTGCGTGGAAGACGCAGTCTACGCGCGACCTTTCTCTGCAGACGATTATCGCATTCACTTCGGGCATCGCGCTCTGGATCGTCTACGGCTTTCTGATCCACTCATTTCCATTAATCATCTGGAACATCATAACGTTGATCTTGAATCTGGGAATCCTCGTCGCCAAGCTTCGTCACGGCTAGTACGAACGCGCGAAAAATACGCGTCTATGTCCGTTGTCAGGAAGATACGCGGCATGACACCGCCGTTCGGTCATTCGTCGGCACGTAGCCCGTCCGAACGCGTCCGGAACCTTACAATAGGCTATAAGGCCATTCTGCCGATAACTTTGAGATGCTGACACGCCGGGAATTCATCGGTTATCCAAAAGTCGCGTCTTTGATCGCGCTGATGGTCATTCTTATCGCCGCGCTCATTATGTCCATCGTTGCTTCCATAACGCACGTTCAGGTTACTGATGATCTGACATCAGCAGAGTCAAGTTTTCTTCAGACCTTCGGCCTCTTGGGTATGCCGGTGTTCGCAGCCGCGACGTTCTTTATCGGGTCGCTCATTCCGAAAGTGCTAAAGCGCAAAGGTGCGGTGGAGCTTGTTCTCGATGAGAACGCGCTGGTGTACGGTGCGATTAAGATTTCGTGGCCCGTGATTCGCGAGGCGACTGTTTGTAGATCGTTTGGCCGCTCTTATATCGGAATCCGCACGGGGAACGATCGTGCGGTTATCCGAAAAATGAATGAAGTGGTGTTCAAACGGGTGCCGTCCATTTTGCTTCTCGGGTACCGTTACCATCTATGGCGTACAAAATGCGCGCTGTTGATTCCCGCGATGCAAAGCATATCGCTCGTTGAATTGCAGTCCCTGATTGAGCAGTACCGTGGAACCTACAGTTCTGGTCGCGTTCCCGAAGTTTCGATGCCTACTACGCCGGTCGCGAGTTCGTGACGGTTTTCTAAGCCGGCACCCGGCGTAACACCCACGTTTCCGGATTTTGATTCAGGACTTCCTGTCCGCCGAATAATACACATCGGTTCCGTTTAGTATCGCCTGCAATCGAAAATCCGAGCCGGGGCGATGGCCCCATGTCTTGCCGCTGCACCCAAACGCTCCCGTTCCACGACCAAGTTTGCGATGCGGCGATTACCAGCAACGTTTCTTTGCCGTCGAACGCCATGCTGCAGCCGGCGGAGTTCGTTTGCGGACCCATCTCACCGATTTGCTTCCACGACGAACCCATCCACGCAAACGTCGCGCTTGACGGTGCCGAGCCGGCGTCCGTTATCATGAGAACGCGTTTGCTTGCGCCGTCGTACGCTAATGCGCCGAATCCCGTGCCGGCGCCGATGTCGTCCAGCTGCGTCCACTCGGTGCCGTTCCACGACCAGGTACTGCCGTGCGGCGCATTCGATGTCACGTCGCAAAAGAGAAGAACGTATCCATCCGCCGCGTCGTACGCCAACGGGCCGCCAAACGGCGGTGGGCCGGTGTCGGCCATTTGCGTCCACAGCGCGCCGTCCCATTCCCAGGTGTCCGAAAGTTTTCCGGTCGTGCCTGCGCCGCCGTAAAGCACCGTGCGGTGACGGCGCGCATCGTAACACATGGTGAATTCGCTGCGCCCGGGCGGGCCGGTATCGGCGGCTTGCGCCCAGGTCGTGCCGTCGAATTCCCACGTATCGGTGCCGTGCATCTCCGACGGCGTTCCATTCTGGTCGCGAATTGGAATACGGCCGCTGAACATCACGACGCGATCGCGGTCGGCGTCGTACGACATCGCCTGTTGGAAACGCGCGGCCGGCCCCATGTTGGAGATCTGCGTCCAAAGCAACGTGTCCATCCGAAAGACGTTTTCCGCGCGTCTGCACGCGCCTTGAGGCTAAGGTCCCGTGACCGGCACCGGTTCGCGAAAGGCGTGCTAAGGTAGGTCGTAAATGCGTCGAAGGCTATGGTTGCCGCTGATCGCCACGGCGGAACGCGTTGCGAGGTTCGACTCGAAGAACCAGCCGCGCGGAGCGGCCGAGTCCCGATCGCAGTAGCACACCACGCGAATCGGAAACGCGGTAGCATCAACGTTGCCTTCGGCCGGCGGGCACGGACGGCCGCGGCGCTTGCACCACATCACGACTTGCCAACCGAAATGTCCGGGGTATCGTTCGATGCGGCCGACGCCAGGCGTGTGGCGAGCAAGATCGACCGCAACGGAGTCCGTGGCCGTCAAATTGGTTCCGTCTGCACATGCGACGCCAAAGAGCGTCAGAAATAGCGCCACGCCGCGCATCATAGGCCGCACACTTTTTAGCAAACGCATGCGCCGGCTTTCGTCAAAAGACGTGTGGGCACCCGGCTAAAGCGATTCTGGAGTTATTCGCGCATCCGGCGCAGAAACTGCGCTTGAGCTTTGCTGGAGCGTCCGGTATGAAAGGATTTATATGCCTGACAGCCCCTTTGGAGAAACGCCCCTCTCGACGAAGATCGTCCTTAGCATCGCGCTGGTTGGGTTCTATTTTCTGCCCACGATCATGGCGTTGGTCCGCCGGAGTGAACGAATCTCCGCAGTCGTGTTGTTGAATACGCTTCTCGGTTGGACAACCGCCGGGTGGATTATTGCGATGATTTTAGCAATGACCGGCGACTCGCGACGTGTACCGAATTACGACATATAAAACCGAACTAGACTGCACATGATCGATAATCGTCCGCCCACGAGCCGCTACCGCAAAGAGATATTCCGCGGTGTCGAAGCCGCTTTCGATTGTGCCGTCATAGCGGAGTGTTCGTTTTT
>DASSRQ010000275.1:0-16045 GCA_035701665.1 Vulcanimicrobiaceae bacterium | reverse complement strand
GGGGTCCGCCGGTCTGGTTTGGTTTTACGCGGCTCCGGTGTTTTCGCAAGCGTTCGCCGCCGTGCTGCTCGTGCAGTTCGGCATGAACCTCGCTATCGGCCCGTATCAAGCCGCGCTGCCGGATTATATAGAAGAAGAGCGCCTGGGCAACGCGTCGTCGTGGATGGCCGGTCTCCAAAGTTTGGGGAATGCCGCGGGCGCGGTCGTGGCCGGCCTCGTAAGCGACACGCGCCTCGTTGCGGCGGGGATCGTCGTCGCGCTGCTCTCGACGTGCGGACTAACTGCATCGCATGCAGCGAAACTTACGCGGCTGCCGGCCGCAAACGATCGCGTGCAGATCACGCAAGCGTACACGGATCTGTTCGTCTCTCGCGCGCTAGTGTATCTGGGTTTTTACACGCTGCTCGGCTATCTGTTTTTCTTCATTCAAGAAACGCTGGGCAGCGCACAGACCAAAGCGTTCACCGGATACACGCTGCTCGCCGTGACGATCGCCGGTTCCATCGGCGCGGTGTTTGCCGCAAAGCCGGCCGACCGCTACGATCAGCGCGCAGTCGCCTGCATCGGCGGTGCAGCGTTTGCGCTTGCGATTGCACTCTTGATCGCAATGCATACCGCGCCGGGCATCATCGTGTGCGGCGCGCTCGCCGGCGCGGCGTGGGGCATCTTTCTCACGGCGGATTGGGCGCTTGGATGCCGGTTCGTTCCGCGTGCGCACGCAGCAACCGCGCTCGGTATCTGGAATCTCGCGCTGCTGCTTCCGCAGATCGCAGCGCCGCTTTTGGTGACGCTGGTGTTGCGAAGCATGCATTCGCTTAACGGATCGCAAGCGCGTGTTGCATTTGTCGTTGCGCTCCTAGAGATTACGGCGGGCAGCATATGGATCTGGCGTCTGCCTGCTCGACGAAGTATCGGTTAAGAACGAGCCTCATGGGAATAACGGCTAGGGTTTACGCCCGAAATCATTCCTAGGAGGCATCATTTGAACCGACTGATCACGGCAGTCCTCGCTACGCTGGTAACGGCGAGCTTGGGACTTACTGCAGTCGCCGCTCCGGCAGCACACGCAACGATCGCAACGAACGGAAAGATCGTCGCGCAAGCTACGCCGAGCGCGTCACCTGCAGCGGCGACGCCCGCGCCGTCAGCGCCGGCCGCAGCAACGCCCGCACCGTCACCGGCGCCGGCGACAACCACTACTACGACGTCGGCTCCGCCGATGCAGTTCGGAAGCCCGCCGTCCGGCAGCGTTCCGATTCTTTTCAACGATCACCACGTCTACTCCAAACCCGACGTCCTTCGCAAAGGGCGCGTTTTATCTGCGCTCGTGCGCGGCGGTACGATCCTCGTTCCGCTCCGTTCGATGTTCGAACAGATGGGCGCGACGGTGTCGTTCGATCCCGCATCGCGTACGGTCGACGTAACCAAACCCGGCTCGGATGTCAAAGTCACCCTCGGCAAAGCCGAAGTGACGATCAACGGTGAGACGCGTCCGCTCGACGTGCCGCCGATGATGTATCAAGGCACGATCCTCGTTCCGGTTCGCGTCATCTCTGAAGGCATGGGTGCCTACGTACAGTGGGTTCCGGATCAGCATGTTGTAGTCGTGCGCTACGCGCCGCCTGCACCGCCCGCACCGGCAGCGACCCCGCCGCCGGCACCGGCTCCGGTTCCGACCACGGCACCGACGCCTGCACCGGCACCCGCGGTCTATCAAGACCACTTCATCGCCGGCGACTACATCATCGATCCGAAGGTCTATAACGAGTTCAGCCCCGGCAACCAAGGAAAGAACGGTTCGTATGCGGTCCGCGCTGCGTTCGAGTTCAATCTGTTCAACCTGCCGTGGATGCTCGAAGGCGACATGCGCCAGTATCAGTATCCGCATAACTGCCCCGACGTAGCTCCGGCTCCGGCGGGCTCGCAGTGTACGGTGACCAATATCGGCGGCACCACGACTGCCTACGTCCCGTCGTTTACGGCGCAGGATCGCGACATCGACGCACGCTTCGGCCTGCGCGTTGCCGAGCCGCGCATCTACGTCGGCGTCGGCTACATGTGGCGCAGCAACAACTACAACTATCCGCGTCTGACCGGCATCGGCTACGGCGTGGAGAAACTGCCCGACCTGGATAAGGCGTTCTCGCTCTACGGCAGCGCCTGGTACTATCCGAACGTCCGCGGCGACTGTACGGACACGGTGAACGTCTGCCCCGGCGGACCCTACACCCTGGCCTATCGCGTGCTCAAGTACCAGGTCGGCGGCGACCTGAACTTCGGCCACCCGGGCGGAGTCTTCTTGGACTTCGGCTGGCTGGGCGACCGCCTGACCAATAAGAGCAACGCTCCGGTCGACGCGACGCACAACGGCCCGTATATCGGTTTAGGAATCCACTTCTAGTTGAAACGGCGCTGCGGCCGAGCCTCCGCGCCCCCCATCTTCGATGGGGCCCCCCGGTTGCTCGGTAAGCGGTAAAGGAAAAGCCCCCGTTACGACGGGGGCTTTTCTTTGTTTTCAAGGGCTCGGCTGCGCCGTCTCTTGCCCTTGACCCCAGCGGCAGGCTCCGGTAGAATAACCTCTTGGCGCCCGTCAACTCTCTTCGGGCGATGTTCCGCGTGCTTTAGCCGCACGCCGGGACCGGGACACCTCTCGCCGATGTGTCTCGTACTAGATGAAGCAGCCGCTGCGCGGCCGCCGAGTCGAGGCGACGACACCGCTCTCGTTGAGCGGACAGGATAAACCACGGAACAATAATGGCCGCAAAAAAACAAACCAAGACGCGCAAAAAGCGTGAATTTAAGAACGTCCAATCGGGCGTTGCGCACATCCACGCGTCGTTCAATAATACGATCGTTTCGATCTCCGATTCCACCGGCAACGTCATCGCTTGGGCATCGGCGGGTAACCTCGGCTTCAAAGGAAGCAAGAAGTCCACGCCGTTCGCCGCGCAGATGGCCGCCGAATCCGTCGCGCGCAAAGCGATGGAGCACGGCATGAAGTCCACCGAAGTGCTCGTCAAAGGCCCGGGCGCAGGCCGCGAAGCCGCGATCCGTTCGCTGCAGGCCGCCGGCCTGGAGATCACGCTCATCAAAGACGTCACGCCGATTCCGCACAACGGCTGCCGTCCGCCGAAACGCCGCCGCGTCTAGTTATTCATAAGAGAGAGTTTATTTAGATGTCGAGATATATTGGACCGGTCTGCCGTCTGTGCCGCCGCGAAACCGCGTCGAGCAAAACGGGCGAGAAGATCAAACTGTTTCTCAAAGGCGACCGCTGCCTGAGCAAAAAGTGCGCGGTCGAACGCCGCGGCACCGCGCCGGGTCAAAAGACGCAAGGCAAACAGCGTCAGAAGATCTCCGAGTACGGCCGTCAGCTGCGCGAGAAGCAGAAGATGCGCCGCTACTACGGCGTGCACGAAACGCAGTTCGAGAACTACTTCCGCGAGGCGGCGCGCGTTCCGGGTCAGACCGGCCGCACGTTCCTCCAACTGCTCGAGCGCCGTTTGGATAACGTCGTCTACCGTTTGAACCTCGCGAACAGCCGCGCGCAAGCGCGTCAGCTGGTGACGCACCGTCACTTCCGCGTGAACGGCCGTATGGTCAACATTCCGTCGTACATCGTCAAAGCGGGCGACGTGATCACGGTCGGCGAGAACAGCAAAAAGTCGACGGTGTTCGAAGCGAACTTCGAAGTTGCCAAGAACCGCCGCGCGCCCGAATGGCTCGAATGGACGGACGCCGAGCAGACCGCCAAGGTGCTGCAGCTGCCCAGCCGCGAGCAGATCGACACGCCGGTCGACGAACAGCTGATCGTCGAGTACTATTCGCGCTAATACCTAATGGCGGGCTCGGCATGCAGTGTCATGCTGAGCCTGTCGAAGCACGGCCGAGCTTGTCGAGGCCCCATAGTATGCCGCCGTTAGGCGTCCGATCGTTGTGACAAGCACAACGGATAACGTAAACGGCAACAAAGGAAACCAAAAAAACAAATGACCGTTCTGGATACGCCCGCCGGCTCGAACATCGAAGTCCGCGAGCGCCGCGACAACTACGCCAAGTTCGTGATCGAACCGCTCGAGCGCGGCTTCGGCATCACGCTGGGCAATGCGCTCCGCCGCATTCTGCTCAGCTCGATTCCGGGCGCTGCCGTTACGTACATGAAGATCGACGGCGTGCTGCACGAGTTCTCGACCATTCCGGGCATCGTCGAAGACACGATCGCGCTGATGCTCAACCTCAAGGGCCTGCCGGTCAAACTCAACGCCGAAGAGCCCAAAGTGCTTACGCTCAGCGTGAACGGCGAGCGCGAGGTAACCGCGGCGGACATTGCGCCGGATGCGGACGTCGAGATCCTCGACCCGAACTACCACATCGCAACGCTGTCGGCAAAGACCGCCAAGTTGTCGATGGAGATCGGTATCGAGAAAGGCCGCGGCTACGTCACGGCAGACCGTCAGCGCAACGTCGAGCACATGATCGGACTCATCCCGCTGGATTCGATCTTCTCGCCGATCCGCAAAGTCAACTTCAGCGTCGACGACACGCGCGTCGGCCAGAACGTGGACTTCGACCGTCTGACGATCGAGATCGAAACCAACGGTTCGGTCACGCCGGACGAAGCGCTCTCGACCGCCGCGACGATCATGCAAGAGCAGCTCGATCTGTTCGTCAACTTCACGAACGAAGAGAAGCCGCTTCCGGCTGCGCCCGCCAGCGAGTGGGACATCCCGGTGGAGTCGCTCAACCTGTCCGTGCGTTCGTTCAACTGTCTGAAGCGCGCCGGTATCTCGAAGGTCTCGGAACTGCTCGACATGACGGAAGACGAGATCATCAAGATGCGCAACTTCGGCAAGAAGTCGCTCGACGAAATCAAGCAAGTGTTAGAAGAGAGAGGACTCTCGTTACGCCAATCTTAGCCGCGCCTTTTCCGCCGTGCCGGCGTTATTGGCACGACGAAAAATTCACGGCTAATATCAGCTCGAGAATTTAGAAAGTAAAAAATGCCGCACCAAATCGCCTATAAACGACTCTCCCGTACCGACGGGCACCGCAAAGCGCTGCTGCGCAACCTTGCGACCTCGTTCTTCAAGCACGAGAAGATCGAAACGACTTCGACGAAGGCAAAAGAGATCAGCAAAGTCGTCGAACGCCTGATCACGACCGCCTCGCGCGGCGACCTGCACGCGCGCCGTCAGATCGCCGAGTTCATCACGGAACCTGCCGTGGTGAAGAAACTCGTCGAACAGATTGCGCCGGCGCTCAAAGATCGCAGCGGCGGATACACGCGCATCACGAAGACGCGCGTGCGCCCCGGCGACGCAGCCGAACTTTCGATCATCGAACTCGTTCGATAATCTTGGGAAAACGATAGGGCGTACTTCGTATGGAGTACGCCCCTTTACTTCGTAAGGTCATCGCGCGCGACGACCTTACCGAATCCGAAGCCGCGGCTACGATCGGCGAGATTATGGACGGAGCGTTCACGCCCGTGCAGTCCGCCGGATTGTTGGCCGCGCTTGCGTCTAAGGGCGAGACGCTGTCCGAAGTGATCGGTGCGGCGACCGCAATGCGCGAACGCAGTTTGCGTGTCGAACACGGATTGCCCACAGTCGTGGACGTGGTCGGTACCGGCGGCGACGGCGCAAACACCATCAACATCTCTACGATGGCTGCCCTCACGGTGGCGGCGGCGGGCGTTCCCGTCGCCAAGCATGGCAACCGGGCCGCGTCGAGCGCCTGCGGAAGCGCCGACGTCTTGGAAGCCGGCGGTATGGCGATCGACGTGCCTCCCGAGAAGGCGGCGAAGATGCTGCGCGAAGCGGGTTTTGCCTTCATGTTCGCCCCGCGTTATCACCCCGCGATGAAGTACGTCGGTCCGGTTCGGCGGGAACTCGGCGTTCGCACCGTTTTTAACGTTCTCGGACCGTTAACGAATCCGGCGCGAGCCACGCATCAGGTCGTCGGCGTCGCCCGGGAAGAGCATATCGAGCTCGTCGGCAACGTGCTCAGCGCGTTCGGCGTGACGGGCGCCGTGGTCCACGCATCGAGCGGTATGGACGAAGTTGGCGGCGAAGGCCCGACGACCGTGTACGAATTTGAGGGCGAGCGCCGCGAACGCTGGACGCTCGATCCGCAAGACTACAAGATTCACGCGCCGCTCGAAGCGCTGCGCGGCGGAAGCACCGATGCGTGCCGTGCCGCATTCGAATCGATTTTAAACGGAGAACAATCGCCGCGCGCAGACGTCGTCGCATTAAACGCTGCGCTCGTTTTTACCGCGTGCAAACGCACGCAAGATCTACGGGAGGGGCTCGAACTGGCTCGCATGCAACTTCAGGAAGGCCGCGCGGCGGCGGTCTTCGAGCGTGCAAAGCGGTTCTCGCATGGCTGACATCTTATCGCGTATCTATGCTTCGAAAGCGCTCGTCCGCAATCGCGACGAAGCGGCAGAAGCGTATGACGCCGTTCGCGCTCGCGCACTTGCGAGTATAAGCGGCCGCCGGCCGTTTTTGGAAGCGCTCAGAAGCGCAAGCGGACCGGCCATCATCGGCGAGATCAAACGCGCCTCGCCTTCCGTCGGTCTCATTGCGCGCAACTTCGATCCGTCCGCCGTCGCGGACGCTTACGAGGCAGCGGGCGTCGACTGCGTGAGCGTGCTCACCGAATCCGACCACTTTTTGGGAGAACTTCCGTATCTAGCGGCGGCACGCGCGAAGACGTCGCGCCCGCTTCTGCGTAAGGACTTCCTGAGCTCGCGGTACGAGATCGCGCAAAGCGCGGCATACGGTGCGGACGCGGTGCTGCTGATCGTCGCCGGGTTGAGCGACGAGACGCTGCGCGAATGCATGGACGAGGCAGCGCAATACGCACTCGACGTGCTGGTCGAAGTGCACGATCGCAGCGAACTCGAGCGAGCGCAAACGCTGGGCGCGACCCTCATCGGTATCAATAACCGGAACTTGCACACGTTCGAGACGGACCTGGCAGTCAGCGAGATGCTGCTGCCGTCCGTGAAGCCGGGCGTTACGGCCGTGAGCGAGAGCGGCATGCAGTCGCCGGACGATATCTTGCGCCTGCACTCGGCCGGCGCGCGCGGATTTTTGATCGGTGAGGCGTTGATGCGTTCGGACGATCCCTCGAAGATGGTCCGCGCGCTCAAGTCGGCCGTTCACGCAACCGTTTAGGAGTCGCGTGCGCACCCGTATCAAGTTCTGCGGCTGCCGCAGCGTGGAAGACGCATTGCTGGCCGTAGAATGCGGTGCGGACGCGATCGGGATGATCTTCGCGGAATCTTCGCGGCGCATTACCCTTGAAACGGCGGAAGCGATCGGCCGCGCACTTCCCGCGTACGTCACGCCCGTCGGCGTGTTTTCGAACGCAGAGCGCGAACAGATCGAGCAGGCGGTGCGTGCCGTACCGGGATTGGTCGCGCAGTTGCATGGCGACGAATCTGCGGCATTTGCAAGCTCGTTGACCGTACGGAACATGAAGACGATTCACGTAGCATCCGAGGATTCCGCTGCAGACCTGAACGAGCGCGCAGCGGCGTATGCCGATTGCGACCTGCTGCTCGACACGTCGGCCGGCGGACAGCGCGGCGGAACCGGCATGGTGTTTCCGTGGGAAGCAGCAGCGGATCTCGTGCGGCGCCGCCGAGTCGTTGTAGCCGGTGGTCTGAAGCCCGAGAATGTAGGCGAATGCGTTCGGATGCTCCGCCCGTTCGGCGTCGACGTGTGCAGCGGCGTGGAAACCAATGGAAAGAAAGACGCGGAAAAAATGAGAGCCTTCGTAAAAGCGGTGCGCGATGCCGACGCAGCCTGACGATCGCGGCTACTTCGGTGAATTCGGCGGCCGCTTCGTTCCCGAAGTGCTGGTCGAAGCGCTCGCACAGCTCGAACGCGCCGTGGAAGAAGCGTTTGCGGATCCGCAGTTTTGGGCCGAGTACGAAGCGATCTTACGCGAGTTTGTCGGACGTCCGTCGCCGGTGTATCGGGCAGACCGGTATGCCGCCGGCGTTTCGGGCGTGCGCCTTGCACTAAAACGTGAAGACCTCAACCACACCGGCGCGCACAAGATCAACAATACCGTAGGCCAAGCGCTGCTCGCGCGGCGTATGGGCAAGAAGCGGATCATTGCGGAAACCGGCGCGGGACAGCACGGCGTCGCCACTGCGACTGTCGGGGCGAAGTTCGGTATTCCGGTCGACGTATATATGGGCGCCACCGATGTGGAGCGTCAAGCGCTGAACGTGTACATCATGAAGCTGCTGGGCGCAAACGTTCATCCGGTCTCCGGCGGAACGCAGACGCTAAAAGATGCGACGAACGAGGCGTTCCGTCAATGGGCCGCCCGCGTCGACGACACGTTTTACGTGATCGGCAGCGTCGTCGGAGCGCATCCGTACCCGTATATCGTACGCGAGTTCCAAAAGGTGATCGGTATCGAAGCGCGCGCCCAATGTTTGGCGCAGTTCGGACGCTTGCCCACGGATGTCGTCGCCTGCGTCGGCGGCGGAAGCAACGCGATGGGCATCTTCGCGGGATTCATCGACGATCCGGATGTAAAACTCTGGGGCGTCGAAGCGGCCGGCGAGGGGATCGCGAGCGGGAAAACTGCGGCTGCCATCACGGCGGGCAGCGTCGGCGTGCTGCACGGTTCGCGTTCGTACTTACTGCAGACGCCCGCGGGACAAGTGATCGACACGCACTCGATCAGCGCGGGCTTGGATTATCCGGGTGTAGGTCCAGAGCACGCGCACTTGAAAGCGACCGGTCGCGCGCAGTACGTCCCGGTTACCGACGCCGAAGCGCTCGACGCGTTCTTCGAATTCGCGAAGGCCGAAGGCATTATACCGGCGCTCGAAAGTTCGCATGCGATTGCATTCGCGCGCAAGCTCGCGCAGGAGCGCGGACCGGACGACTTGATCCTTGTAAATCTCAGCGGCCGCGGCGATAAAGACATCGCACAAGTCCGTGCGATGGAACATGCTTAATCTTTCGAAGGGCGCCGTCATTCCGTACGTGATGGCCGGCGATCCCGACATCGAAACGACGAAAGCCGTGCTGCGTGCGCTTGCAGACGCGGGCGCAGCGGCCATCGAACTCGGCGTCCCGTACGGCGATCCGCTTGCCGACGGACCGACCATCGCTGCTGCCGGTGTTCGAGCGTTGGCCAACGGTGTCGGCTTGATCGAAACGCTCGCGTTGTTGCGCGAGACGGCTGAAGCTTTGCCGCCGGTTATTCTCTTCACCTACTACAATCCAATCTATCAGTACGGCATCGAGAACTTTGCACGCGATGCAAAGGCCGCCGGCGCTGCCGGCGTCATCGTGCCGGACGTCGCGCTCGAAGAGAGCGCGCATCTGCGCGAGGCGCTTGCGGCAAACGGCTTGCAGATGCCGCTGCTCGTTGCGCCTTCCACGCCGCTCGATCGTGCAAAACGCATCGCCGGACTTTCGAGCGGTTTCGTGTACGTGGTTTCGCGGCTCGGAGTGACGGGTGCCGGAAGTACGCCGGACTTCTCGCCGCTTATTGCGCAGCTTGAGCAGCTGCGAACCGTTACGGATAAACCGCTCGCCGTCGGCTTCGGCATCAGCAAGCGCGAACACGCCGAAACGGTTGCGCCGTACGCCGACGCCGTTATTGTCGGCAGTGCGCTGATCGATGCGTATTCAAACGGTCCGCAGGAAAACAGCGCAGCGCGCGCCGGCGCTTTTTTGCGAACGCTTACGGGCCGATAGCGATACTGTAGATTGACGGAAGTGCACCGCCCGATGCTAGGCTTAAGCTCACGAGCGGCGCACTCGCTGCTGTGAACGGCGGCGCATACTCCACAATCGTCCCGTTACCGATATTCCCGGCGTAGAGATTGCCCGCATTGTCGAACGCGCAGCCCTCGGGCTGATTGGTGCCGCTCGTGATGGTGGCAAGTGGTGAGCTCGAAGCGGACAGCGGGAGCGAGTAGACATCGATGCCGCCCGTTGAACTGTCGACGTAACACGCCGCCATCAGTGAACCCGATACGGCCATACTGCGGTAGGAATGCCCCGCAGGACCCGTCGCCGTGATCGTAACGACGCCCGCGGGCGCGATCCAAATCGCCGGCGACCCGCCGTTGATATAGACGTTGTTGAATCCATCGATCGCGATGCCCCAACCGGCAGCAGGTGTGGTGATCGTCGAAGCCGGCGTGGATGCGTTCGTTAGCGGCGGCGTATAGATTTGCGTTGCCGTTCCGTTTACGACGTACAGATTGCCGGATGCGGCGAACGTCATCATGCCGTTGTTGGACGTCGTTATGCCGGCCGTTTGCGAGCTCGAAGACGTAACCGGCTGAGTGAAGATGTGCACGGCGTGCGATGCGTCGGATACGGCCAACGACAGCGCATTCACTGCGATCGCAACGCTCGAGGGGACCGCGAGCTGCGCGACGGCAGTACTGGAAGCGCTCAGCGGAAGTGCAAAGACGCGGACCGTGCCGGCGCCTTGGTCGTTCCCCACGTAAAGACGTTGCGGCGCGAGCGTCGGCGTGGGCGAAGGCGTCGGCGTGGGCGTGCTGCTGCCATGGCCCGAGTTGCATCCGGCTAGGCCGAACGAAAAAGTCCCCAATAGAAAAAGCAAACGCAAGCGCACGGGCAAGCCCTCCTTTGGACGGTAAGTTATCATACAAGGATCGGTTTGCCTTGCGTGCTGCTGGGAAGGGTGCCGGCCGCCTGCCCGGTTAAAAGAGCGTCATGCTCGACCGGGTGTTGTTTTTGAAGTCGCTGGCGGCGGCATTTGCCACCGCCGTTACGCCTGCGCCGGTTCCGACCGCGACGCCGCGTCCGTGGGATCAGTGTTTAGAGAATCCCGCTCTGCCGTACGATCGCCCATTAGGATTGAAGATGCGCGTGCTCGACGGTCCCGATTTCGATCTGCAGAAGTATCGCGGCAGTCCGACGATTCTGCATATCTTCGCGACGTGGTGCGAACCTTGCGCGGTCGAGATGCCGTTCGTCGTCGCGCTTTCGCAGAAGTATGCAGCGCAGGGACTGAAAATCGTCGGAATAGATGCGGATGAAAGCGACAACGCAGTGCGAGCATACCGCAAGAAGTTCGATATCCCGTTTCCCATTGCAATGGATCGGGACGGCCTTTTCACGCGCGCCCTCGAGAACAATCGAAGCAGCACGTGGTCGATACCGGTGTCGCTTTATATTACGCCCGCCGGCTATCTCTATTGCTACACCGAGGGCAGCTCGAAGAATCCCGGCAACGAGCTGACGTACCGCGTTGAGAAGTTTCTCAAAGAGTCTTCGTCATAAGGATCGTATCCCAGACCTCGCCGGTCTGCCGTTCGACGTCGTCTACAAAGCGTTCCGTCTCGACGAATCCCGCTTTACGGTAAAGCGCCAGTCCCGCCTCGTTGTGCGGAAAGACGAACAGCCGGATCGCATCGATGCCGCGTCCGCGCGCCCATTCCGTAATCGTGTCGAGCATCGCCGAACCGATCCCGCGCCCGCGAGCGCGCTCGTCGACCAGCATGCCGACGAGCCAGCCGTATTCGGCGTGCGGCGTGAGCGCGATTTGACCGAGCAGCTCGTTGTGCTCGTCGACCGCGGCAAACGACGTGCCCCACGTGCCGCGAATCATAGCGCGCCATCCTTCGAGGTAACGCGCTTCGTCAAAGCCAGGTTCGGTTCCAAGCCATAACCGCTCGGCCGCCACACGGCGGAAGAGGTCGAGGAGCGCGGGTAAATCGCGCTCCTCGAGCGGTCTTACTTCGAAACGATTGCCTGAAATGATGGCGGCGGACCTAGGGGCACCCGCTGCGGTTTGAGGGTCGCATCGAACGCGACCACGTGCACTACCCAAGCGTTGTACGTTTTCGCACGCTGCGTATACTCGCTCTCGAGACGCGCATACAACTGCGTCGTCGCTTGCGCGAGCGGTTCTTGGGAGATCAGCGTCGTCGCATCTTCGTGTAACTGGCCCGGCGCTTGGATGAAGTCCTCGAAGTTTTTCGGCGAAGACGTTAGCGATGCGACCAGTGCATCGATGCGATCGATCTCCGGCTGCGTCTTTGCCGATTTTGCATCGACGAGCTTCGCGCGGACGCGCTGCAGTTCGTTGAGCATCGTGTTGACGCGTCCGAGCAGATCGTAGTATTTGCGCTGCGCCTCGAAAGCGGCGACGTACTGTGCCTGCGTCGTGCGCGACGCCGGGTCGGCACGTTTTTCGATCGGGAACTTGTACGTTTTCTTATCGAGGTGGAACGCCAAGGTGTAACGCCCGGGCGGAAGCGCCGGCCCGGAGTCGGGACCGCGGAAGAAGAACGGGGCGCTTGTGTACCGGGCTGGGCCGTCTATCGTGAAGTCGTACGCAAACTCGTTCTTGCCGTCGGCGTTGCTCAGCCAATGCGATGTTGCATCTTCGCCGGTGAACACGTCGTGTTCGCCCTCGATGTGCCGTACGCGATGCCCCTTCGAGTCGTATACGTCGATCGTCGGCCGCTTATCTGCGGCTTCCGGCAGCCAGTAGTACACCTTCGCAACCGGACCGCCGGAGCCGAGTAAACCGCCCGACGGCTGCGCCGCGGCAAAGTCGGTGTAGTTGCCTTCGTCGTCGCGATACGAGTTGAGATCGTACGCGGGACGCGGCCCGAGAACGACCGGCGACTTCGGCACGCTGCAGCCGGCTTCTTGAACGGTGCGCATGTCGTCCAGAACCCAGATCGCGCGTCCGTGCGTGGCGATCACCATGTCGTCGAACTTCGGCTGAAAGCGGATGTCGCGGACTTCGACGGTGGGGAGATTGTTTTGAAACGACTGCCAAGACACGCCGCCGTCGCACGAGATACGGATGCCCCGGTTCGTGCCGGCATACACGATGTTCGGATTTTTGATATCGGGGCGAACGGTGCGGACGTATTCGCCCGTCGCTATGCCGTTCGATATCTTCGTCCAATGGGCGCCGAAGTCGTGGGTTACGTAAATATACGCACCGCGATCGCCCATAGCGTGACGATCGGCGGAGAAATAGGCAGTACCGTCGCGCAGGGTCGAGGGCGCAACCGTTTCCACGGCCGAATCGGCCGGCAGCGTGACCGGCGTAACGTTGCGCCAATGCTTGCCGCCGTCTAACGTGACGTAGACGAGTCCGTCGTCGGAACCCGTCCAGATCTCACCCTTATGCAGCGGCGACGTCGCGATATCCAGCAGCGTACCGTAGTTTTCGGCGCCGGAGATATCTTTGGTAACGCTGTCCGGCGAGACTTGCTGTTTGCTCTTTTCGTTGCGTGTGAGATCGGGACTGATCGCTTGCCAACTGTTGCCGCGATCGCGCGAGGCGAACACGACGTTCGCGCCGACCATGGCCAGATGCGGATCGTATGCGGCGAACGCAATAGGCGCATCCCAGTTGAAGCGGTAACGCGCGTTCGCTAGAACGAAGGCTTCGGCTGCGGTTTCGCGATAGGGGCGTACGTTCGTCGCTTCGTGCGAGAGACGATCGGTGATCGTTACTTCGCCGTTCTGCGCATCCGACCAAACGCGGTTCGGGTTCAACGGGTCGGGAACGGCCCACTCGCCGTCGCCTTCGCTGACTTTGAACCAATCGCGGTTGAGGATGCCGCTGGCGTTTCCGCTGAAAGCGGGGCCGCAGAACGCGTTGTTATCCTGCAGACCGCCGCACACCAGATACGGAACGCTGTCGGAAACGGCTACGCGATAGACTTGTCCGGCCGGAATATTCCGTGCGTTTGCCCACGTGGAGCCGCCGTTCGTCGAGATCGCGATACCGCCGTCGCCGGCAAGCGCCATGCGGTCGCCGTCCGGAGCGATCCACATGTCGTGCAGATCGGAGTGAACGGCATACGCGGAAAGATTGAACTTTTCTCCGCCGTTGAACGATGTCGCGAGCAGCATGCTCACACCGTAAACGGTATTCGGGTTTGCGGGCGAGACGCGGACGTGCGAGAAGTAGAACGGGCGCTGGTTGGCGACCGAATCTTTGGTCATCATCTTCCAGTTCGTGCCGCCGTCGTCGGAGCGCCAAAGCACGCCGTCGCGCGATTCGACCAGCGCATAGATCCGCTGGTGCTGCGTCGGCGCGAACGCTATGCCGATACGCCCCAGCGGCGAGGACGGAAAGCCGTTACCCGATACTTTCGTCCACGTTTTTCCGCCGTCGGCGGAACGGTACAGGCCGTCGTCGTCTTTTCCGCCGCTGTTCATCGCCCACGGCAAACGCTGCATGTGCCACATCGCCGCAAAGAGGACGTTCGGGTTTTGCGGGTCCATCGCCAGATCGGCTGCGCCCGAGAGCGGCGAGAGATACAGCGTCTTCGAAAACGTCGCGCCGCCGTCGTTCGATACGAATACGCCGCGCGCACTGCTCGATGCAAACGGATCGCCTAACGCCGCGACGACGATATGCTTGGGATCTTTCGGATCCAGAAGAATTTTGGAAACGTCCGGCGCGTCGAACGCGAGTTTCGTCCATGCGCGGCCGCCGTTGACGCTGCGGTACAAGCCCGTTTCCGGAATCACGTCGTTGCGCGGATTCGTCTCGCCCGCGCCCAGCCACAGCGTTTTATCGTCTGACGGGTCGACAGCGATCGCGCCGACCGATGCGACGTTGATGGAGTCGGTGATGTTCTGCCACGAAGCACCGCCGTCGGTCGTTTTCCATGCGCCGCCGCCCGCGGTTCCCGCGTAGTACAGCAGCGAGTTTGTCGCGCTGCCGGCGACGGACGTTGCACGGCCTTCCGGAAGCGCCGGGCCGAGAATGCGCCAACGCATCTGCGCCGCCGGCCGGTCGTCGGCGTGGGCGCAAAGTGGAAGAGCGGCGAGGAGTAACGTTCCCGCCGCACTTGCCAACCGTTTCCAATTCATGTTAGTCGCCTTGGTCTTGAACGACGTTACCGTCGACTTTGATGAGCGCGCGCATCGCTTTGCTCTGCGTCTGCATCCACTTGCCGCCGACCAGTTTCCACGTATCTTGCGCCTTGTTCAGCGCGGTGAAGTCGTGCTTGCCGTCGGGCGCTTGAATCTCGCCGGCGATGTTGCTGGTGTTCACGACGACGATGGTCGACGCGTCGGTTTGCGTTACCGAGTTGAACTTATTGTCGCACGAGGAAGCTTTGAACGTTTTGAGTTGCTGCTTCTCCATCGCGAGAATCTCGTCGCGTTTGTGCGATGCGCCTTTGAAATCCACCACGACATAGTCCGGCGAAAGGACGGCCGTCGCTGCATCGAAGTTTTTGTCGGAAGGATCTAAGACCGCGGCACACGTGAGGCCGTACGCGTCCGTTAGCGTTTTTTGGACGTCGGGGGTAACGTCGGCGGCAAATGCAACGCCGCCCGCGCACAGAACGGCGAGCGCAAAGGAGATAGCAGACTTCATTGTGGAGCCCTTTCAGCCGGAGATAGATATCTCTAAGTAGTTCTCCGGCGGGCTCAAGGTTTCAGGCCAGGCTGAACCGTTTGTCGGCGTCGTCGGCGATATAGGCGCCGATGGCGAGCGACGACGTGGCGGCCGGCGAGGGGGCGTTGCGCACGTGAACGACGCCTTCCGAACCCTCGAAGACGAAGTCGTCGACCATCGAGCCGTCGGCGTTCATCGCCTGGGCGCGCACGCCCGACGGGCCGGGGAGCGTGTCTTCGACCTTCAGATCCGGGATGTAGCGCTGGAGCGCCTTGACGTATGCGCTGCGGACGACGTCGCGATACATCTCTCCCATGCCGATCGACATGTATTTTCCGGCGAGCTTAATGAAGCCCGAGTACGTTAGGGACTCCATGAGGTCGCCAAGGTTGATAGTCGTGAAACTGTAGCCTTCGCGCGAGAAGGCTAGAACCGCGTTCGGCCCGAGCCAGACGTCGCCGTTCATGCGCGGCGTGAAGTGGACGCCCAGGAACGGGAAGGCGGGATCCGGGACGGGATAGATGTTGCCGCGGACCAGGTCGCGCTTTTCGGGCTTGAGGATCAGGTAGTCGCCGCGGAACGGCACGATCTTGGGGTCGCCGCCGCCGCCGGTCATCTTTGCCAGCCGGTCGGACTGCAG
>DASSRQ010000274.1:0-7937 GCA_035701665.1 Vulcanimicrobiaceae bacterium | reverse complement strand
CGGAAGCCCCGTATTCTTATCCGACACCGGCGAGATCGTCGGCATCGCCGAGTCGCGTTTCGACGAAGAACGCTCGATCGGGTTTGCGCTCCCTGCCGAAGAAGCATCGAAGTTTCTGCACACAGTGGACGCCACGCACGGCCTTTAGGCAAAGGTAAACGCCGCGCCGGGTAGGAACGGCGAAACCATGAGGCAACTGGTTTTTATCAGCGTTTGCTTTGTTTTGGCGTTATTGTCCCTAAACGATAGGGCGCACGCGGACGCCACAGCCGACGCCGCGCTGGCGAAGTATCGTGCTTATGTCGGTTGGACGCTTGGAGACGGAAGCATTCAGACGTTGCGGCTGACGGGCCGCGTCGCGGATCTTTCGACGTACGACGAAATTTGCGACCCATCGAGATTTGCGCAATTCAATATCGGACTATCTTCGGGAAGGTCTTTTTTTGGTGCAGGGCAGCTCCGGTACAGCTCGCGTGTCGCACTTGGGCGAGGCCAAAGTCCTCCCGGCGGAAGGCGCCGCAGATGCTTTTACGCAGAGCATGCTGTTATGCAATGCATTTGCGTCGTATCCCGCGACAACGGTTGCCGAGCGCGCGAAATTCATCGTCGTTTCACTTGCTATACCGAACGAACCGGCTGTCCTCGTATCAATAAATAAGGACACGGGAGAGATCGGATCGGCCGCAATTCAAGGAATTGCAAGTTACCGGCCGATGGCATTGAAGAGCATCGACGCGCGGCACCGCATTTACACGCAGTGGAAGCGCATGGTTTCCGAAGATGAGGGCGCGACCATGTCCGTAACATCCATTCAATTGAACCCCAAAGTTAGTCCCGACGTCTTCACGAGTCCGATGGATTCGCCTCCCGCCCAAACGCCGGACGGCGTCGTTCACTTTTGAGACGTGCTTTCCGGATTAATGCGGCGCGCTAATTAAAGAACGATCGCCGACCCACTGCACGGGCGGAATTTCGAGCCAGCGCGCGAGCGCATTTAGCTGACGGCCGTATCGCGAGCGCAGTGAAGCAAACTCGTTCCATGCGCGATCGGGATCGCGCGTTTTATAACCCGCGCTCTGCAGACGCTCGACGGCCTGCAAAAATTCGCTGTGCTCGATACCCGGGCCGCCGTCTTCCTCGTTTTCCATGAACGAGAAGTAGCTCGCAAAATCCGAAACGAGATGGCGTCCCATCTCGAACATCAGACTGGCTTGCCCGATATTTTCTTTGTTGTGCAGATCTTCGCGATCGATCGTCGTGACGACGAGCGCCGCCGCATCGAGCAGCGTACCGAGCGTCGCGACCCAGGACTGATAGTCGTGGCTCGAACGAAAATACATCAGCGTCGGATAAGCGAGATGCGTTTCCATCACGGTCGCCGTCCACGACTGCCCTTCGCGAAAGACGTTCGCGAGATCCGATCGCAGACCGGAATACGCGTGCATCTCTAAAAAACCGACGCCGCTCGGCGGGACGCCCGCTCGGGCGCCGATGGTCACGACGAACTGTTCGCGCGTCTGGAAGCCGCCGAATATCGAAAACAAAAACGAGATGACAACTGCCACGACGGCTAGTCCGGACGCCCCGCACACGAGCGAGAGCATCCGCGCGACGACCGTCGTCGCCGTGATGTCGCCGTAGCCGATGGTCAGGAGCGAGGCGCCCGCATAATACAAGGTGTCGCTGAAGTGCAGGCCGGCCGGATGCAGATGGTCGCGGAGCCCGTAGAACACAAGACCCCAGCCTAAGAGCAGGCAAGCGACCCACACCGCCAAGAGCAAGACCAGATAGAAGGGGGCGTAGGTGCCCAGAAACTCTTCGCGCCTCTCCGCGTCCTTAAAGAAGGAAGCCGCCATCCGCGGCCAAGCCCACCATAGGGTCCGGACGAGGTAGCGGCTTACGCGAAGGGCGGTTGTAGCGGCCCGCGGGACGATGACTGCCTGGAAAACGTCCCGGAGTGTAACCCAGATGACAAAAAGGCCGCCAACAACGGCGGCCAGATTGACTAACGTGGCGTCAGGGCCGGCGTCGGCGTTTCGCTGCCGGGCGTCGGCGTCGGCGTGGGCGGCGGGGGCACGGTCGGGCCGCCGGTGAGCGGGACGATCCGCATATAGCCGATATTGGCGGTTTGCCCATCCCGGACTTTTGCACGAACCGTTCCGACGGCGAAGCCCGGCGAGTTTGCCGAGACGTCCTGATTGCCGATCGGGATGTTGATCAGTCTAAATGCGCCTTGCGGATCGGTGTACGTCGTATAGAGCGAGCCGACCGATACGAGTACGCCCCCGACCGGGCGGTTATTCGTTGCATCGAGCACGCGCCCGACGATTGTGCCAAATTGCTGCACGCCGCCGCCGTTGGGGTTGCTGCAGCCTCCGCCGTTGGCGCCCAGACCTAAAAGCAGCATGGCGCCTAGTATCCAAAATCTACGCATCATCGTTCTAGAGAACGCTGTTTTGTAGGGCAGCGTTACGGCCCTGCGCCTGATGCCACATTAGTAGCAATGCGAACGTCCAAGGTGTTCGGTAACGCTTGTGAAAAAATCCCCGGGCGATGACCCCCTACGCTCCAGTTGCAATATTCGTCGCCGTCGCGTTCGCGGCGGCGCTTGGTTTCAGCCTGTTACCCGGCCTGTTGGCCCAGCGCAAACCCAATCCGGAGAAAGAGAAAGCGTACGAATGCGGCGTCGAACCGACGTCCAACATCTCGGGCCGCTTTCCGGTGAAGTTTTATTTGATCGCGATGCTGTTCGTCGTGCTCGACGTCGAAGCCGCGTCGATCTTTCCGTGGGCCGTCGAGATGCGCTCGCTGCGCGTTTTCGGCCTGTTCGAGATGATTTTCTTCATCGTGATTCTCGCGATCGGGTACGCCTACGTGTGGAAGAATCGCGGTTTCGAGTGGCGCTAGGAAAGATTGAAGTTTAGATGAGCAGCGGATCTTCCAACGTTTTAGGACCCGGCCAGTTTCTGCTGGCCAAACTGGACGACGTCGCGCGCTGGGCGCAGAGTTCGAGCGTGTGGCCGTTGACCATGGGTCTTGCGTGTTGCGCGATCGAGATGATGTCGGTCACGTCTGCCGAGTACGACATCGCACGCCTGGGATCGGAAGTGTTTCGTCCCTCGCCGCGTCAAGCCGATCTGATGATCGTGTCGGGACGCGTTGCGCAGAAGATGGCGCCCGTCGTGAAGCGTTTGTACGACCAGATGGCGGATCCGAAATGGGTCATCTCGATGGGCGCATGCGCGAGCTCCGGCGGCGTCTTCGACAACTACGCAATCGTGCAAGGCGTCGATACGATCATTCCCGTCGACGTGTACGTTCCGGGTTGTCCGCCGACGCCCGATGCATTACTTTATGCCGTCAACCTCATCCAGCAGCAGATCCGCGAAGGCGGCCGCGGCGGTCTGTTAGCAAGAGCGTAACAACATGCCGAGCACTCAAACGCCGCCGCTGATCGGACTCGCGCCGGATCCGACCGCCGTACGCCCGCAGATCGACGACGCAATCGTCGAACGCGTCGAGCCGTCGGGCTTGATCGCGCGTCTGCAGCAACTGAAAAACGAAGGATATACAATGCTGCTGGATATCGGCGCCGCCGATTATCCGCAGCGCACGCCGCGCTACGACGTCGTGTATCATCTGCTCGCCCTGCCGGCGCGCAAGAGCACCGTCGCGCAAGTTGCAACGCCGAAGCGCTTTCGGCTGCTCTGCGGCGTTCCCGCGGACCGGACGACGCTGCCGACAGCCTCGCAGCTGTGGCTGAACGCCGATTGGGCGGAGCGCGAGATCTTCGACCTGTTCGGCATTACGTTCGAAGGCCATCCGGATCTGCGCCGCATCCAAATGCCGAACGATTGGGAAGGCTATCCGCTGCGCAAAGATTATCCGCTGCGCGGGCCCGCGCGCGAGAAGTCGCCGCGTCCGCCGTTCGCGCTCAAAAGTAACGTTGCCGCCGGCACGCCGCCGTCGGGACGTACGCTCGAAGCGCTGCAAGCGCAAGTCGCGAAAGCTCGTGAACGCTCATGAGCTCCATGACGCCGCTGCACGCGGAAGTCGTCTCGCAAGACGGCAACGCCATGGTGCTCTCGATGGGGCCGCAGCATCCGTCTACGCACGGCGTGCTGCAGATCATGCTCGAGATCGAAGGCGAGAACATCACGAAAGCCGATCCGGAGATCGGCTATCTGCACACCGGCATCGAAAAGAACTGTGAGAATCAGTTCTGGTCCACCGCGCAGACGAACGTCGAGCGCATGGATTATCTCGCGCCCAGCAGCAACGCGCTGTGTTACGCGCTGGCGGTCGAGAAGCTGCTCGGAATCACGGACAGCATTCCGGAACGCGCGCAGATCATTCGCGTGCTCAATGCCGAATTGACGCGCATCGCATCGCATTGCGTGTGGCTCGGCACCGGCGGTATCGATCTCGGCGCACTCTCGGTGTTTTTCTACACGTTCGATCTGCGCGAGAATATTTTGGATCTGCAAGAGGCCGCCGGCGGCGCGCGCATGCATCCGAACTACATCCGCGTAGGCGGCGTGCAGAACGATCTGCCCGACGGCTATATGGAACGCCTCGATGCGCTCATCGAAAAGTTTCCCGGCCGCATGAAAGATCTGCGCGCGCTGGTGCAGGCGAACCCGATTCTGCAGGACCGTATGGTCGACGTCGGCATCGTCACGCCCGAAGAAGCCGTGCAGTGGTCGCTCACCGGTCCCTCGCTGCGCGCATCCGGTATTGCGTACGACGTGCGCCGCGCGTTCCCGTATTGCGGGTACGAAACGTACGAATTCGATTCGCCGACGCGCACGGAAGGCGATTCGTACGCGCGTCTGCTCGTGCGTTTCGATGAAATGGACGAATCGTATCGCATCGTCAAGCAGTGCCGCGACCGTCTCAAGAAAACGCGAGGCCCCGTGGCCATCGACGATGCCAAGATCTTCCCGCCGCCCAAAGAGACGATCGCGCTCTCGATGGAAGCGCTGATCCATCACTTCAAGATCATGACCGAAGGCTTCCGCGTACCGCCCGGTGACGTGTATCAAGCCGTCGAGAGCCCCCGCGGCGAGCTCGGCTTCTACATCGTCAGCGACGGCGGCAACCGGCCGTACCGCGTGCGCACGCGTCCGCCTTCGATGTACAACTTGCAATCGCTCAAAGGCATGGCGCCGGGCAATCTCATCGCCGACCTGGTCGTCATGATCGGGTCGATGGATCCGGTGTTCGGCGAGGTAGACCGCTGATGGATTTCCCCGCGCTCCGAGCGCAGCTCCAACCCGAGTGCGACCGCATCATCGGGCAGTACGAAGTCAAGCGATCCGCCTTGCTTCCGCTGATCCATCTGTTTCAAGAACACGAAGGCTACGCGTCGCAAGCCGCAATGCGCGCCGTCTCCGAGATGTTGGACGTCTCGCAGGCTGTCGTCGAATCGACCGTTTCGTTCTACACGCTGTTCTTCCGCAAGCCGGTCGGCAAATACGTGCTGCAGGTATGCCGCGGTTTGGCTTGTCAGATCAACGGCGCCGAAGATATCCACGCGTACTTCCGCGAGAAACTCGGCGTCGGCCATCTGCAGACCACGGACGACGGCATGTTCAGCTATGAAGAAGTCGAGTGTCTTGCCGCGTGCGACCGCGCGACGTGCATGCAAGTCAATCTCGACTTCGTGTACGATCTCACGCCGCAGATGATCGACGAGATGCTCGATGCGATGCGCGCCGGAACGTATGCCACGCCGCCGATGGCGCAGACCGCGCAGCCCGGACGCACCTGGACCGTCGTTCAAGACACGCAGGTTGCAATGGGCGACAAATCCGCCGGCGCGTTGAATCAACCTGCGCCGAACAATGCGGGCGGGCTCGATAAAGACGGCATCATCATGCTCGACCGCATCATCGAACAAGAGTACCGCTTCAAAGGGCGCACGAAAGAGCGGCTCGCGAACGTGGAGCCGGAGATCGCCGAGATCGTCGCGAGCAACGGAAACGGAGCAGCGCACTAATGCCCGTCGTTAAAGTATTGACCGCTGGCTTGGGCGAGGCCGACCTCACCGACATCGACGTCTACCGCAAACGCGGCGGATACGCGCAGTTCCAACGCGCCGTTACGACGATGACGTCGGCGGAAGTGCTGGATCTGTGCGATAAGTCCGGCTTGCGCGGCCGCGGCGGCGCGGGTTTCCCGACGGGCAAGAAGTGGTCGTTTCTTCCGGCTAACGGCAAACCGCGCTATCTGGTGTGCAACTGCGACGAAGCCGAACCCGGCACGTTCAAGGACCATCAACTGCTCGAAGAAGCGCCGCACCTGGTGCTCGAAGGCATTCTGCTGGGCGCGTACGGCATCGGCTGCACGCATGCGTACATTTACATCCGCGGCGAGTTCAAACGCGGCGCGCAGATTTTCCAAAAGGCGATCGACGACGCGCGTAAAGCCGGTTTCGTCGGCAAGAATCTGTTTGGCCGCGGTTATGACTTGGAAGTAACCGTGCATCGCGGCGCCGGCGCTTACATCTGCGGCGAAGAGACCGCGCTCCTGAACTCGCTCGAAGGCAAGCGCGGCGAGCCGCGTTTGAAGCCGCCGTTCCCCGCGGTTGCCGGTTTGTACGGCATGCCGACGGTCGTGAACAACGTCGAGACGCTTGCGTATCTCGTGCCGATCATGGAGAAAGGCGCGGAATGGTTCGCATCGGTCGGAACCGAGCGCAGCAAAGGCTACAAGATCGTTTCGATCAGCGGCCACGTGCAGAAGCCCGGCAACTACGAAGTTCCGCTCGGAACGCCGGTGCGCGAACTCATCGAGATCGCGGGCGGACTGCGTCCGGGCCGCAAGCTCGCGGCGATTCAGCCGGGCGGCGGTTCGTCGGCGTGCATCTTCGAAGAGCATCTGGATTGGCCGTACGATTACGAGAACATGGCCAAAGCCGGGTCCATGCTCGGCTCGGCGGCGTTTCTCGTAATGGACGATACGACCGATTTCGTCAAAGCCGCGTTCAATATGGTGCGGTTCTTCTCGCACGAATCGTGCGGGCAGTGCACGCCGTGCCGCGAAGGCGGCAACTGGCTCGAGACGGTGCTGCACCGTTTCGTCCAAGGCCGCGGATTGCAATCCGACCTCGACATGCTGCATAAAGTCAGCGCGCAGATCACGGGCATCAACTTATGCGCGCTCGGCGACTCTATCGAGCCGTTCCTCAAATCGGTGCTCAAGCGCTTCCCCGAGCAATTCGAAGCGCGCGTTCTTAAGGAGACTGCACGTGTTTAACCGTGTCATGCCGTGCCTGCTCGCGCTTTTCGCACTTGCCTCGAGTGCGCCGGCACTAGCCCAAGATGCGCAGCGCCAACAGGCGCTGGATTCAATGAAGAAGCTATCGTTTTTGGACGGCACGTGGAATTGCGTCATGCACGGCGGAGCCTCGAACGGTTTGGCAGATAAGCTGACGTACTCGTTCACCGCCGACGGCCGGTGGATGGTCGAACGCAGCGACGTGAAAGGCGGCGATTCGTCCGTGCAAGTGTGGGGTTACGATCCCGCGCAGCGGCGCCTGACGGCAACGTTGTACTCGCCTCGCGGCGTCACGGTGAAGAACGTACTCGGCTGGAACGGCGATTCGTTCGTTTCGCAAGGCGACGTCAGCGGCGCAATGGTAACGCTCAAACAATCCGGGCCGAGCGCGATGTCGTGGACATTTTCGCCGCCCGATACGACGCAGCAACCGGTTGTGGAGTCCTGCACGCGTTGATGAATGCATCGCGTGTCATGCTGAGCTTGTCGAAGCACGGGCGAGCAACGTCGAGGCTGGCGTGGGGCGCAGCTATCGCCTGCTGCGCGGTTTTTTCGTCGAGCACGCAGGCCAGCGCGTCTTGGCAAGATGCTTTTAAGAATGTTCCTGCGCAAACTTCAAACTCGTTTGAACGCTTGCGCTTCCTGGATGGCACGTG
>DASSRQ010000273.1:0-13318 GCA_035701665.1 Vulcanimicrobiaceae bacterium | reverse complement strand
CTTTTTGTAGAAGTTCGTGAGCGACGCGGCCGTCTTCGTAAACTTGAACTGACACGTATAGTCCGCCGCCGTCGCGCAATCGTTTCCGATGATGTTTTCGACCTTCTGCTGATCGGCGGTTTGGCCGCCCTCGGAGAAGTTGTTGCCTTGGCGCAGCAGCTGCACGTCGGCGTCGTATCCGCTGATAGCCGAGCCGAGCTCGCTCCGCAGCGTTGTATAATCCTGCGAGCAGGTTGCCGGACTGCAGCCGACGCCGTCGATGGTATTGATCAACGCTTGATTCAAGTAGCGGATGCGGTACTCGTCGACTGCAGCGGCATAAAGAATCGTCGTCTCTTCGTTCCACATATTCGCCGTGACGGCAAGGCTCGTCGACGCGGCTGCGTCCGCCGCGTTCTGCGCGCGGATCTGCCACACGACGGCATTGACGTAGTTCGACAAAAAGAACATCGCAGAAAGAGCGACCAGTACACCGATAACCCAGAACGGCATGGTTTGGCCGCGCTGCGATTCGAGACGGTTTAAACGCATGGTGTCCCGCTGTCCCACGAGTAGACGGTGTTTTCATCGGAGCCCGCGCTCGACGGGTCGAGTGCCGAGCCCGAGGTGATACTCAACGGCATCGACGACGGAAAATCTTTGGCGAGATTATCGAAGTAGCCGGCGTGGCAGCCCCACTCCTGAAACTCGCCGTTTACGCCGTTGCCGTACGGCAGCAACTTCTGCGCCAGATACATCGAGTACGTCTGCGGAAACGAGCAGACCGCGCTCGGCATACAATAGTTGTAGAGCGTCGCGTTGAACGAGATCGCATAGACCGGGCCAGATGTGGGCGGTGGCGACGGTGCGAGTTCCGTATCGCCGCCGCCAATCGTGTATTGCTGCGAAAGTCCCGGAATCAACGAGAAGCCGGGAATGGATTTACTGACGCTGTACTGCGCCATTCCGCTTGCCGGTGAAGGCGTGACGGCGCTGGCGGGAATGTTATTGAACACCGAGTGCGCCACGGCGTCGGGGCTCGCGCTCGGATCGGCTGCCGCAGTATGCGAAGCGATGAACGCTGCGCCGTCTGCAGAGATTTGGTTGTACCCGATCAGCGCCATCTGCGCCGTGCCGAGCACGAGCATAAGCACGAGACTTACGCTCAGTGCGGTTTCGACAAGCGCTGCGCCGCGCGAAAAACGCGTCATGGCGGCGAGACTCCTAAGTTCGAAAGATTGGTGGTCATCGTGCTCAGACCCGAGCCGCTGCTGCTTGCGATCGCATAACCGATGCCGAGCAGCGGAAGCGCGATCGCTGCGGCGACGATGGCATACTCAACCAGAGCGTTGCCCGCATCGTCGTCCCACAGCATCCGGACGATCGTCCGGAGGAACACCCGCAGCATGACGCTATCGTGTGATGACCTGCGGCGTCATGACGAAGATCACGTCGGACTGCTGGTTCTGATACGCCGTCGATTGGAAGAGTTTGCCGAATACCGGGAGCGCGCTGAGCAGCGGAATTTTATTGATGAAGCGCGTCTCGATACGGCGCACCATGCCGCCCATGATGATCGACTCACCGGGCTGCGCGATAACGTCCGTGGAGAGCTTGCTTTCCTTTAATGCCGGTATGACGAAGCCGTTTTGCGAGACGCCGTCCTGAAAGTCCAAGTCGGAGATGTCCGGCGTGATCTTGGCTTCGATGCCGCCGTTGCCGAGGACGGTCGGCGTCACATTCAGTTGAACGCCGAACGGTTCGTACTGAATGGCGACCTGACCCAGCCCGCTGGAAACCGGAATCGGAAACTGTCCACCCACCAAGAACGTCGCGAGGTTACCCGGCGTCGTGACGAGATCGGGCGAGGACAGCAAGCGCGCGTGGCTCTCGGTCATGAGCAGACGCAGCGTCGGCGCCAGCGTCGTTACGCGGAAGAACGGTCCGACGTTCAGGCCCGTGTTGTTGCCCGGATGCGGCGCTTCGACGATCGGGAAGCTGGGCGAACCGGTGATGAAGCACGAGGGCGTGAAACGGCAGTCGCTGCTGAACGTCGCGCTTTGCAGATCGAGCCCGAGCGTGCTCTGCGCGGTCTTGTCCACTTCGAGCACGTACACTTTAATGTCGACCTGACTGTTCGTGTCGGTCGCCATTCTATTGATCAGCTGGCCGTTCGCGGCGAGGTACGTTCCGGCTAGGCCCTTCGCGCGTTCGAGGACCGCTTGCGCCGTCGTCACGTCGTGCACGTGGCCGCTGACGATCACGTTGCCCTTGCCGTCGACGTCCACGCGAACGTCCTGCGCTCCCGGAATCGCGGCGAGATCTTTCTGCAGTTCGCCGAGCGGATGCGCGACGGTCACCGCATTGATGATCGAAAACTTCTGCTCGCGTGCATACTGATCGAACTTACTCAAGATGCCGCTCAGCTGTTCGTAGTGGGCGCCGTCCGCGACGGTGCCGCGCACCACGACGGAGTCGCGGAAACTGATGACTTGGACGTTCGGCTCGGAGATCGAGGAACGGACCATCTGCGCCAGATCGTCCATATTCTGCTCGCTGACCGTGACCTCGTAGGTCACGCGGCGGCCGGACTCCCAAACGAAGACCGTCGTGCGCCCGGGCGCCTTGCCGTTAACGACGAGCTGCGTCGTCCCGATCGGCAGGACGCCGGCTATCCGGGCGTCGCCGACGGCAACTCGAGAAAGGCCCGGGGTCTGCAAGACCACCGAGTGGCCCGACTGCACCGAGATAAGGGAGACCGCATCCGCGGCTACCCCTGCTGCCGGCACCAGCCCGATGGCGAGAACCGCCGAGGCCGCGAGCGCCAGAATCCGTTTGAACATATGAAAAGCCGCCTCCGAGAGACAGTAACCTGAGCCTATTTAAACACACTTAGATACGTTAATGCGTCAACAATCAATAGACGTTATGTTAAGTAACAGTACAATCCGTCGATTTTGTCTTGAAACTTCCCCCGCCGCGATGCGATGATTGCCGCACCGAAAGGACAGGTGCTCAATGCGTATCACGGCGCTTATCACGGCTCTGGCAGTAGCATTTCCGGCTACGGCTGCAGCGGCTGTCCCGGTTCGGTCGGGAGCTCTGCTCGCACAAGCGGGGTCTTCGGCGCAAAAAGTTACCCTGGAGGCTCGACAGCTGCAGGGCGCCGAGGCCATCGCCGTAACGGGCACGGCCGCTCCCGGAGCGACGGTCACGGTTACCCTGACCGCGCTCGTCTCAGCAGACCTCCCGACGATCCTCGTGTCGAGACACGACGTCGCTGCGGATGTCAACGGACGGTTCGGGGCCGTGATCCCAATCGCGTCTGCGTACGAACGCGGCATCACGTTAAACGTGATCGCAACGTCGGGTTCGGGTGCAGCTCCCGCACAAGTTCAGCTCACCACCGGCGCGCCGAACGCAGGCGCAACGGTCCCATTCGACTCCGGTCACTAACTCTGCTCACGACGGAAGGAACCACAATGAAAAACTTCTTCAACATGCTTCGCAACGACGACGGCGCCACGATGGTGGAATACGGCATCATGGTTGCTCTTATCGCCGCGGTCTGCATCGTGCTGATCTCGACGCTCGGCGGCAAAGTCTCGACGGCTTTCTCGTCGGTCAACGCCAACATCTAGTCTATCCGATAAAACACAACGCCGGGGCTCGCTCTCCCCTAGAGCCCCGGCTTTATTACTTATAATGATTCAGCGGTGGCGCGGTCTGGCGCTCGACGAATCGGGCGCGACAATGGTTGAGTACGCGATCATGCTCGCATTTATCGCAGCGGTTTGTGTCGTGCTCGTCGTCGCTCTAGGCAACAAGACCAGCTCGCAGTTTTCAAATTTCAATGCAACTTATTAGCACGCATCACGTCGAAGCGGCGTTCGTTCTGGTCGTTATCGCCTCGGTTATCGCGGCGGTTTTTGACGTTCGCACGCGCCGCATCCCGAACGCACTCGTCATCGCGCTTTTTGCCGTGGGCCTTGCGGTAAACGCAGCGGCCGGCATCGCGAACGCGGGCATCGACGTTGCCGTGACGCTTGCCGTCCTCGTGCTCGGAACGGTAGCCTTTTCGCTGCGCCTTATCGGCGGCGGCGATATCAAACTTCTTGCCGCGGCCTGCGGCGCGCTCGGTTTTCCGGCGTGCGCGGTGCTGCTGGCCTTCACGTTTCTCTGCGGCGGCGTCATCGCGCTCGCCATGTCGTTCGCGCGCGGCACCGCGCGGACCACGCTGCAAAATGTCCGCGGACTTGCGATGCCGATGTTCGCCGGCGTCCGCCCCACGCCGCTCAAAGCCGGCACGTCGATGCCGTACGCGCTTGCGATCTGCGCCGGCGCGCTTCTCACGTTCGTCACTAACGGCGCTCTGCCGCATCTGAGGTTCTAATGGTTGCTTCAATGAATACCCGGCGTACAACGCTCTTCGTCGCGCTCGGCCTGGCGCTCGTCGCGGGCTGGCTGACGCTGACGTATCTCTCCAACCTGCAGCGCCAGACGAACGCCAACACGCGCCCGGTTACGGTTCTCGTGGCCGCGCAAGAGATTCCGGCGCGCGTACCGATCACGGCAGCGATGCTCGGAACGGTGCAGCGTCCGGCGAACGCGATCGACCCGAACATCGTGCAGGTGCAGGACGCGAAACAAGTCATCGGCACGCTCTCGCTCATCACGATTCCCGCCGGTTCGAGCATCACTGCATCGATGGTGGGCCGCCCCAGCGACGTCGGCTTGACCGTGCGGCTGAAGCCGGGCATGCGCGCCGTCAGCGTTTCGATCGATAAAGTCAAAGGCATCTCCGGGTTGATTCAGCCGGGCGACCGCGTCGACGTTATCGCGCAGCCGCCGAAAGGCGGCCCCGCGCCGCCGCCGGCGGCGACGATTCTGCGCGGCGTTCGTATCCTTTCGATCGGCGAAGCGCTTGAAGTGACGTCGGCTACGCCCTCCCCGCAGGAGCAGCAGGCCACGACCGTCACGCTCGAAGTGACGCCGAAACAAGCCAACCTGCTGGTGATGGCCGACATCAACACGACGCTGCGCCTTGCGCTGCGCTCGCCGAAAGAACCGGTCGCGTCGCTTCCCACCGAAGCGCTGCACTTCGACCAGGGCGCCTCCGCGGCCGGCACGACGCACGACGGCGCGCCGAGCGACGCGCTTGCTACAGCAGCTCTGCTTAAATCGTTCTCGACCTCCAATATGCCGGCGCCGCCGGCCGGCTCGTTCTCGCAGCATCCGGCTGCGGAATCGAACGGTTCGGGCTCGGGCTCGGGCGTGAGCGTTATCGACGGCGACCACTACGCGGGATCGCAGCAGCAGTGAACGCGCCGTACTTCGCGTTCGTAAACGCGAAAGGCGGGTCGGGCGCAACCACGATCTGCGCCGAGCTCGCCAAGAGCATGCGCCGGGACCGCAAGGTGCTCGCCCTCGACGGCGATCTGTCGGGCCGGCGTAACCTTGCCATCCTTTTAGATGCGGTCCGCGCGCTCGATGCGAAACGCGAAGGCAACAAACGCATCGGAATCGTTGACGTCAACGGCCTGAGCGTGGTCGAGATGGCGCCGACCTTCGACTCCGTGTTCACGATCGGCCGCGAAGAGGTCGAGGCGCTGGCCTCGTCGTTCTCGGACGACGCGGGCATCGGGCTGCTGGATATTCCGATTCCGTTTGCGGCGCCCGTCCGAGCGTTCGTCGTTCGCACCACTCGCTTCGTCGTGGTCGCCGAGCCGACGCTGCTGGGCATCGCGTCCGCCGGCACGATGATCGGCGAACTCAAGAACTTCGGCATTCCGCTCACGCGGATCGTGCTGCTCACGAACGCACGCGACGGGCAGATCGCCGTGACGCGCGCCGAGATCGAGCGCGTGCTGGGCGTCAAAGTGATCGCCGAGCTGCCTCCGATGACGGACCGGAGCTACGGCAAAGCGCTCGGACTGCTCGAGAAGACGCTCGCACAGATCGGCGCGGAGCCGGAACTCGAGAACGTCTTCCCGTCGGCGAAAGGCCTCGCTCAGGATCGACGCTGGATCGGCTCGCGCAACCGCGGTGCCGCACCGGAAGGCGGCGACGAGCGCGCATCCGCGCCCGAAGAGCAAAAATCCGAAGAGAATAGCGCCGCCCACGAGCGCATCAAACTGCTCATTCATGAGTCGCTCGCGCGCAACATCAATCTGATCGAAGCCAGCGCCGCAAGCAGCGACACGGCGAAGCTCGCCGAGCTGCGCCAGAAGATCGATGAAGTCGCGCAGCACATCCTGAGCGAACAGAGCGCCGACCAAACCGGCAGCGCGCAGCTCAGCGCCGAAGAACTCGCGCATATTAAGGATGAAGTCGTCAACGAATCGCTCGGTCTGGGACCGCTCGAAGATTTGATGGCCGACGCCGCCGTCACCGAGATCATGGTGAACGGGCCGAAGACGATCTACGTAGAACGCGCGGGACGTCTAACGCAGGCGAATAAACGCTTCACCTCGGGGCAACAGCTGCGTTTGGTCATCGAACGCATTATCGCTCCGCTCGGACGGCGTTTGGATGAGTCGGTGCCGATGGTGGACGCGCGTCTGCCCGACGGCTCGCGCGTCAACGCCATTATCGAACCGCTCGCGATCGACGGCGCAACGCTGACGATCCGGCGCTTCGGCAAAAAGCGCCTGACGCCGCAAGATCTTATCGACAAGGGCTCGGCAACCGGAGAGATCCTCGATTTCATGCGCGCATGCATCGAAGCGCGGCTGAACATCGTTATCAGCGGCGGTACGGGTTCGGGTAAGACGACGTTCTTGAATATTCTTTCGGGCTACATTCCGTCGAACGAACGCATCATCACGATCGAAGACGCGGCGGAGTTGTTCCTCAATCAGCCGCACGTCGTCCGGCTCGAGACGCGTCCGGCGAACTTGGAAGGCGCCGGCGAGATCAAGATCCGCGACCTCGTCCGCAACTCGCTGCGTATGCGCCCCGACCGCATCGTCGTCGGCGAGTGCCGCGGCGGCGAAGCGCTGGACATGCTTCAGGCCATGAACACCGGCCACGACGGCTCGCTCACGACCGCGCACGCCAACACGCCGCGCGACGCACTCTCGCGTCTGGAAACGATGGTCATGATGGCGGGCTTCGATCTCCCGGTACGCGCCATTCGCGAACAGATCGCCAGCGCCGTCGACATGATCGTGCAGATCGCGCGCATGCGCGACGGAAGCCGTAAGATCGTTTCGGTCAGCGAGATCGTCGGCATGGAAGGCGACGTCGTTACGATGCAAGAGATCGTGAAGTTCTCGCAGCACGGCATGACCCCCGACAACAAGGTTGCCGGCGAATACCAATTCACCGGCGTTCAGCCGCAGGCCATGGAAAAATTCGACGAGTACGGCGTCACCTTCGACGTGCGCAAACTCACCGGCATGGCTTCTGCAAGCAGTTTGTGGTGATCCCTCGTGCTTAGTTCCACCAGCGTCTTTCAAAAATTAACCGCCGGCGGCGGCAGTTCGTCCAACCAAGAGCGGATGCGCGAGTTCGCCGAGTTGCTCGACCGCGCCGGCATCGAACAGCAGCCGAATCAAATCGTCATCGGCGTCGTCGCATTCACGGTCGTGCTGTGGCTGCTGATGATGTTCGCGACGAAACCCGGCATAGCGATCGGGCTCGTCATGCTGCCGCTTTGCGGAGCGGTTGCAGCCGGCGGAACGTACGTCTTCATCAAAATGAAGGTGCGTAAGCGCCTCGATGCGTTCACGACGCAGCTCGAGATGGCGCTTCGTTTGATCTCCAGCGGCGTGCGTATCGGTTTGGGCCTGCGTCAGGCACTCGCGATGGTCATCGAAGAGATGCCCGACCCCGCGCGTTATGAGTATCGCCGCGTCATCGGGCAAACGAATATCGGCGTAAGCGTGTACGACGCGCTCGATACGCTCTCGAAGCGTATGCCGAGCAACGAAACCATGATGATGGCGCGCGCCATTCGCATTCAATCGCAGACCGGCGGCGATCTCGGCAAGATTCTCGAACATCTCGCCAACACGATCAAAGAGCGCCGGCGCATCCAGCGCAAGATCCGTGCCCTGACGGCCGAAGGCCGCGCGAGCGCGGCGATTCTTTCGTCGCTGCCGCCGTTTTTGGGCGGCTTCATCTCGCTGACCGAGCCCTCGATGGGCAAAGCGCTCTTCTTCACCGCACCGGGGCATATCGCGCTCGCGATCGTCTGCGTGCTCGAAGGATTGGGCGTGTTCTTCCTCGCGCGCATGCTGAAGGTGGAAGTCTAGTGCAGCAGATTCCGTGGATCGTCATCGGCATCGTGGTGCTCGGCGTCGCCGCCGTCTTTCTCTTCGCGCTCTCGGCCGTTCCGCAGAAGAGCCCGCTGAAGAAAACGCTGGAAGAACTCGAAGCGCGCGGCTTTCAGCGCGACTCGCGCAACGTCAAAGCGTTCGAGAAGATGTTCTCGGCGGAACGCCGGGGCCGGCTCAAGCGCAAACTGATGGAGGCCGGCTGGTACTCCGTCACGCCGGCGCAGATGGGTTTGCGCATGGTTGGCGGTGCGGCGTTCGGATTTATGTTTGCCGCGATCGTTCTTACGCTGCTGCATCTCAACGTGACGCTGATCGTGCTGATCACGCTCGGTCTTGCCGGCGTCGGCGCGTTTATGCCGTTTTCGTCCCTCGAAAAAGCCGCGCAAGCGCGCAAGACGCAGGTGCAAAAGACGCTGCCGGATTTCTTGGATATGGTCGCAACGACCGTGCAAGCCGGTCTTTCCATCAATCAGTCGCTCGCTTATGCGATCGACGCGGCTCCCGGCGCGCTCGGCGAAGAGATCAAAGCCGCGCTCTCCGAGATCCGCCTCGGACGCGCCCGCTCGGACGCTTTGCGTGCGGCCGCGGAACGCTTGCAGCAGCAGTCGTTTACGACAACCGTGACGGCCATTACACAAGCCGAACGTTTGGGCACGAATATCTCGAAGGTCCTGAACGAACTCGCCGAAGACGTACGCAACCATCGCGTCATGCTCGTCGAAGAGCATGCCGCAAAGCTGCCGGTTAAGATGGTCTTCCCGATGGCGATGTTCATGCTGCCTTCGCTGTTCGTGATCATCTTCGGTGCGCTCGCCGCAAACTACATGTCGCAGCCGAAACAATAAGTATGCTCGTAACGATCGCCACGATGCTCGTGGGTGCCGCGTTTTTCGCCGGAGCGGTCTATCTAGGAATCGCGCTGGGCAATGCATTTGCCGAGCGCGTTCCCGCGCTTCCCGACGGACCGGCCCCGCACAAAGTACCGAACGCGATTCTGCTTGCCGCCGGTGCGGTCATCGGAGCGATCGTTTCGACGCATGCCGCGATGCCCTCGCAAAGTTTGCTGATCGCGATCGTGTGCGTGGCACTCGCCGCCATCTGGGTTACCGATTCGCGCCGCGGCATCGTTCCCGACGTGTTCACGCTCGGACCGGCGCTCATCGTCGCAGCGACGATGGTGTGGGACGGTCAAACGATTCCGCTGCTCTTCTCGCTCGTTCCGGCGGCGTGCTTCGCGCTCGCAGCGATGCTCTCGAAAGGCCGCGGAATGGGCTGGGGCGACGTCAAGCTGGTCGCGCTCGGCGGCGTCGTCTTGGGATTTCAGTTTTCGATGCTGGCGTTTATCGTGGCATGCCTTGCGGCCGTCGCCGTTAACTATTCGCGCGGCAAACGCCGCGGCATCATCGCTTTCGCGCCATATCTCGCCGCTTCGATCGCGCTCGCTCTTCCGATAGGGATGTGGCGGTGAGCGTGGCCGTGCTCCGCAACGCGACGACTTCGCAGGTCATTGCGGAGCGAGTGCGTTATGCGGATTCGTGGTGGGATCGCCTTGCCGGATTCATTCCGCGCGGAGCGGTCGATCCCGACGAGGGACTGTGGTTCCGGGACTGCTGGGCGATTCACACGCTCGGCATGCGCGCGCAGATCGACGTCATCTTCTTAGACGCAGACAACCGCGTCGTCAAGACGCAGCGCAGCGTGCCGCTGCATCATCCGTTCATCTCGTGCATCGGCGCACGTGCCGTCGTGGAACTGGGCGCCGGTGCTCTGGACGGGCGCGACGTGCTCGCCGGCGATCGCCTCGTTCTGGAGTGAGCCGGTTCGGGCCGGCGCTGGTCGCTTTTGCGATCGCTGCCGCAATCGTCAGCCGTAGTCCGCTCCTTGCTGAGTTCCTCGTGCAGCTGCGCGATCCGAATCTGCTCGGCGGTCCGATCTTCGCAGCCGTACTTACGCATTTCGGGTATGCCTGTGTTTTAGCGTTATGCGCCGCGTTGGCCGCATGCGCGGTGCTCGTCGCCGCGTGGCGCGCGCGCGTGCGCGGAACGACCGACTGGCATGCGACGCTTGCCGCCGCGCTCGTTGCGCTCACCATGAGCGGACGCGCCGGATTGAGCCTGGATCCGATCGGCTGGTTGTGCGCCGCATCGTGCGCGCTGCTGCTCGAACGCGACGACGACTCCTCGGGATATCAACTGATCGCCGTTATGGCGGTATGGTCGCTGCTGCAAGGCGGCGCAACGCTGGGCAGCCTGCTCGTCTTGTGTGCCCTCATCGGAAAGTTGACCGACGACGGTTCGTTCGACGCCTCGTACCGCAAGCGCGCGCTCCAATACGGCGCGGCAATCGTCGTCGGCGTGCTGCAACTGCACGCATGGCCGTGGCACGGGTACGGCGCGCATGCGCTCTATCTCGACGCGCTCAAAGCCGGCGCGCAGCGCGACCGCCTCTGGAACGGCAACATTACCGCGCCCGCGATTGGATTCTCGGCCATCCTCATCGTTGCGGGTTGGTACGGGTTACGCCGTCGCGGGCGCATGACCGACGCCGTTACGTTTTTTGCGCTGCTCGTGCTGACACTGCTCGATGCGCGCATGCTCCCGTACTTCGGCATCGTCGCCGCACCGGTCGCCGTCGACGCGTTGGCGAGTTATTACGTGCTTGCGCGCAGCCGGCCGCGTGGAACGGTGCGCAGCTACGCGCCCGGCGTCATCGCGCTCTGCGTCGCATTCATCGCGGCTATCGTCGTCACCGAACCGAAGGTTGCAATGTGGCCTCCCGCATTCGGACAGCCCGCGCCCCTCATCGCCTATCTCAAAGAACATTCGCCCGCACCGCGCGTACTATGTACGCATCCGCGCTGGTGCGACGGCATTGCGTACGTGGTTCCCCAGGCACGGGCCGTCGCCGACGATCGCACCGGCATCACCCCGCGCGAAGCACTCAAAGTACAAGCCGCGGTCGCGAACGCGCTGCCGGATTGGCAGACACTGATGCAAGCCGATCGCGTGAATACCGTCATCGCATCGGAAGACGACAGCGTCGCTGCGCTGTTGACGGCACGCGGATGGCACGTACGCGCTGCGTATCTCACGCAGGTGGTTCTGCAGCCGTGAGGATCGCGTTCGCAATCGTTGCCATCTTCTTCTCGCGCATGCTCATCGGAGCGCTGTATTATCCCGGCCAAGATGCCGACCTCGGCTGGCAGAGCTGGCTCGGCTCGCGCGTCCTGCAGTCGCATCACATTCCGGCGCACCTCGGTACGGAAACGTTTACCGCCGTGGGAGCGCCGTGGGTCGCGCAGGAGTGGTTGTTCGGCACCATCGTGGCCTGGACGTACGCGCACCACAACTTCTACTTGATCGCAATCGCCTCGGCACTTGCGGCTGCCGGCGCTCTGCTCGTTGCCGCGTATCGCGCAAAGCGGCGCGGAGCAACGACCGCCGCAATCGCGCTGACGACGGCGTGCGCGAGTTTTTCGATGCTGCAGGCCTTCGGCGTGCGCGCCCAGATCTTCGGCTGGCTGCTGCTTTCGGTGTTGATGCTCGTGCTGGACATCGAAGGGCCGTGGGTTTTTCTCGCTATTCCCATAGTCGCGCTGTGGGCGAACTTTCATGCCAGCGCGGTGCTTGCGCCGGTGCTCGTCGGAGCTTGGGCCATCGGAACGTGGATCGAGGATCGCGCGTGGACGCCGCGCGTTGCGCGCAACGTGCTCACCGCTTCGGGCTGCGTCCTCGCAATTTGTTTGACGCCGCTGCTGGGCGAGTTGCCGCGGTACGCGCTCTCGCTGCAGACGAGCCCAATCCGGCAAACGATTGCGGAGTGGCAGCCGAGCGATATCGTCGATATTGCGCTGTACGCGGGCGCGCTGCCGCTCATCGCCCTTTGCGCCTACTTCGGCGTCGCCGCGCCGCGCGAGCGCTGGCGCGACGGCATGCTGTTTGCGCTGACGGCGCCGATGGCGTTTATGGCGGTGCGCCATCTTCCAATCTGCGCGCTGACGATCGCGCCGATGGCCGCGCAGCGTCTTTCGAGCGTTCTGGGTCCGTACGTACGGCTCAACGTCGTGTTGAACGAACGGCTCACGCAAGCGGTCATCGCGACGGCGGCAATCGTTTGCGCGATCGTGATTCCAATGGATTTAAAAAGCGTGAAGGCGATCACCGGCCTTACGCTGCCGCGTGACGCAATCGCTACCGTCGCAAGCGTTCCGGGCACGCACAACCTGTACTGCGAAGACTTCGCGTGGTGCAGCCTGGCGCTGACCAAGCCGAATCTGCGCACGTTCGTCGACGGGCGCTGCGACCCGTTCCCCGCTTCGGTGTGGAACGACTACGTGGCCGTCGAACATCTGCATCCGGATTGGCGCAGCGTGCTCGCGCGCTATAACGTCAACGCCGTGCTCACCAAACGCGGACGGCCGCTCGCGCAAGCCCTTGCACTACGGACCGATTGGCGCGCGATCTACGATGCGAAAGGCTACGAGGTCTTCGTTCGCAGCGGCCGCCAAACCGCACGCACATAATCCGAATCCGCCGATCCACGTGGGCAGTTTAGCGAGCCACCACACCGCGCCGGCGCTGGCGCCCTGCGAGCGGATGTAATGCGACCACGCCGCCTGTGCAAGGTCGCGCGAGATGGCACCGTCGCTCAATGCTTGCACTTGCGGACCGGCGTGCAGCGCGACGACGAGCAGCAGCGCCGCATACCCGATCGCACCGGCAACCGCGATCGTGGCAGCGCGATCGCTGCGAAGCAGCCCCAACGTTACTGCTCCGCTCGCGAGCAGCGCAAGCGGCAGGGCGAGCCGGGCTTCGCCGACGATCCACTGCCACGGAAATGCAAGAAGCACGGTGCACGCGGCAAGAGCAATACGCATCCTCGCGCTTGAGGAGCTGAAGAGCAGCAATGCAGCCGGCAGCGCGAGCGTGATCTCGGAGTAATGCATGAAGGGCGCGAGCGTTACCGCAAACGCGGGCGGCAGCAGGACGGCGTATGCGGCGTCGTTCGAGCGGCGGATAAACACGGCGGTCACGATCAATGCTGCGATACAGCCGGCG
>DASSRQ010000272.1:0-2499 GCA_035701665.1 Vulcanimicrobiaceae bacterium | reverse complement strand
CATCTACGTGCTCGACGGCGGATCGACCGCAAACTTCAACGGAACGTCCGGCGGCGGCACGATCAGCGCGACGAACTGCGGGCTGCTCTTCAACGGCGGCGCGAACTTCAACAACTCGACGGTTCAAGCGCAGTCGATCGAGTGCGTGCAGGCATGCACGAACGGCACGTATCCCTCGCCGTATGCGACCCCGCAATCGTCGGCGCCGGTCAACGACCCGTGTCCCTATATCACGTACTGCGCGCATTTGGCTGCCTCGCCGCCCACGTGCTCCCCGGTGTCCGTCGCGCCGACGCCCAACGCGGCCGGCGTGGTTACGGTTCCCGCGGGCTGCTACAACGGCTTCACGTATCATGCGACAAAAAACAATCCGGTCACGGTGAATTTTTGCGGACTGTACGTCATCACGGGTACCGCTGACGTCAGCGCAACGGGCAGCGGCGTTCTACCGGTCACGATCCAAGAGACCTCGGGCTGTCCCGGCGTCACGTTTTACGTTTCGGGCAGCGGCGCCATCAACTTTAAAAATGCCAATATGAGCCTCACCGCACCGGCGAGCGGCGATTATACGCAGTATTCGGCCGGAGAGCAAAACGTGCTGTTTTATCAGGCGTCGGGCGATGCGAATACCGCGCTTCTGCAGTCGGCCTCGTGCGCCAACTGCACCACGAACGTCGTCGGCATGATGTACTTTCCGAGCGCGAACCTCAACTACACCAAATCCAACAGCAACACGAGCGGAAGCGGCGCGCTGATCGTCTCGTACGACCTGAACTGCAACGGCTGCAACGCAACGACGTTCCAAGCCCCGGCGCCAGGCTTGGAAACCATTAAAACCGTGGTGCTGGGTGAGTGAGATGGTACGCCGTGGAGAACGCGGGGTCGCCCTCGCAGAGTTCGCACTTTTACTGCCGCTCTTTATGCTGCTGCTGCTCGGCCTTATCGAGATCGGGCGGCTCTTTTATTTTACCATCCAAGTCGGTAACGCCGCGCATGCCGGCGCCCAGTACGCTTCGCTCAGCCAAACGAATACGGCCGCATCCGCGAGAGCGGCGGCGCTTGCCGACGGAGCCAATAGCATCGATCCGGCGATGAACGCAACCGCCCAAAACGTCTGCTCGTGCTGGAATCCCGTCACGAAGACCGAAACGGCACCCGCGCCCGCGACGTGCTCGGGACACTGCACGGCCGGGTACCGCATTACGTACGCGCAAGTGACCGTTACCGGTACGATCAACAGCCTCTTCAACTATAGCGCTTTGGGCATCCCGACGTCGTGGAATGTCAGCCGCACGGCGCTAATGAGGGTGGGTCTATGAGAAAGTTCGAACGCGGATCCAGCATGGTCGAGTTCGCTATCGCGGCGACCGCGCTGCTGCTGCTCGTCTTCGGCATTCTGGAGTTCGGACGCGTGCTGTACATCTATCACACGGTCTCGAACGCGGCGCGCTTAGGGTCGCGCTGGGCGATCGTGCGGGGCGGGAGTTCTTGCACGTCCTCTATCGATCACTGCAGCGCTTCGCAAACGGATATCTCGGCGTACGTGCTCTCGCAGGTTCCGATGCTGGATTCGAATACGATGACGGTCACGGCGCAGTGGAACAGCTCGAACGATCCGAGCGCGGCGTGCAGCAGCACCGGAACGAATACGGCGGGGCACACGGTCTGCGTGACGGTCAGCTATCCGTTCAACTTTGCGATTCCGTTCGTCTCCAATACGGCGCTGTCGATAGCCAGCACGTCGAGCATGGTCATCTCGCAGTAGCCGCATGCGGCGCCTCTATCTCTACGGCGCAGGCTTGACGATCTTGTGCCTGGCTCAGGTGCGCTTCGTCGTCGCTCAAAACTTCGGCGATTGGAGCGCTTTTCAATCGGCAGGCGCGACGGTAGGAACGCGGGCGCTGCTCGATCCGGTGCTGCATGCGAGATGGCAAAGCGCGCATCACGTTGCGCAGTCGACGTTTCCGTATCTGCCGGGCGCTGCATGGGCGCTCGTTCCGTTCGCGCATCTTCCGGCGGCTGCCGGCTATGCGATCAACTTTGTGCTGATGGCCGCTGCCGCACTGGCAGCCGCACTGCTCGCGGCAAAGATCTACAATCTGCCGAGAGACGTGACAGCCGTAACCGCCTTCGCATGGGCGCCGCTCGTTGCGGGCCTAGCGACGGGACAGAACGCGCCGATGGGGTTGCTCCTGTGCGTTTGCGCGATTGCGGGATTAGCGCGGCGGTCGTCACTTGTGGTGGGACTTGCTTGCGGAGCGCTGCTGTACAAGCCGCTGTTTGCGCTGCCGCTGCTGCTTTTGCTGGCGGTTCGCCGCGAATGGCGCGCGCTGGGCATTGCCGCAGTGTGCGGCGGAATGTGGTATCTCCTCGGCGTTGCCGCAACGGCGGGACAGTGGACCTGGCCGGTGCAGTACGCGTCGGCAATCCGGGGCTACGCGCTGCACGATTTTCACATCAACGCGGTGAAAGCGATCGGCATTCCGCAGCTGCTCATGC
>DASSRQ010000271.1:0-2303 GCA_035701665.1 Vulcanimicrobiaceae bacterium | reverse complement strand
TTGGATCGCTTCGCAATCCGTCGTGCGGCGGAACGAGCCGAACCCGATGACGCGCGTGCTGATCTCGCTCGGCGGTGCTGTGGTATTGGGCGTACTCACAAGCGTTCTCGTCAATTGGCAGATGGGTCCGTCCACCGCGTCGGAGATCGTCTTTTCGATCTTGTTCGCGAGCGGCTGGTATTTGGTGATGCGGCTGGTCATCGTGCCGCGGCTCGCGCTGCCGCCGGAGGGCCGCTTCGTCTCCTATGCCGACGGAACCATCGCGCTGCAAGGCGCGCCCGCGTCCGGCATGTTTGCGCCCGACGGGAGGGTCGTTTCGAAAGATCTGATCGTACGCGACGATGAGGCGACGTTCACGTACCGCAAAGACGGAACCGTGGCGTATGCCACGCCGGCCGGAAGCGCCGTGTATTCGCCGGGCGCCGTCACCGACGACGACGGCGAGAAAGAAGAAGGACAGCACGCGACGACCTGGCTGATCGCCTTCACCGTGCTGCTCGGCGCGCTCGTGGCGAGCAAATGGTACGGCGTGATGGCGTATCCCGTCTCGTTCTCGGTCATCGGCTTCGTCTGGCTGCAGCGCTTTTGGCGCGAAGGCCGTCCCAAACAATGGGGCAATCCGTTCGGCTTCCGTCTGGACGTGACGATTGCGGCGATCGTGTTCTTGAGCATGTCGGTCTATCTGCTCGCGTGGATCCCCGATTTGATCCGTCACGTTCCGAACAATGCCGGTGCGCTGAACACGTTCAAAGATTTGATCTATCGCCAATACTCGATGTACGAGTATCACGACACGCTCAAAGCCACGCACCCGTATCAGTCGCAGTGGTGGCAATGGCCGCTGGATCTTCGTCCGATCGCTTATTATTGGCACGACACGCGTGCGAACGGGCTCTCGCAAGTGGCATCGGCGTGCTGCGTCTCAGAGATCATCTCGCTGCCGAATCCGCTCATCATGTGGCTTGGACTCGTCACCGTACCGGTCGTCGCGTTCCTGGCGTGGCGCGAGCGCAACAAAGGCTACCTGCTGCTGGTCCTCGCGTACCTTTTCCAGTGGATTCCGTGGGCGCGCTCGCCGCGTATTACGTTCGCTTACCACTTTTACGTGGACATCCCCATCATCATTCTCTGCAACGTCATCGTGCTGCAGCGCCTGTGGGAGATGCATAAAGAGGAAGGCGAGGCGAAGATCATCGCGCGGCTTGCGGTCGGGCTGTACGTATTCGCCGCCGTCGCCGCGTTCGTCTGGTTCTATCCCGTGCTGGCCGGTTCGCCGCTTCCGTGGAATATCTGGCACGCACGGATGTGGCTGGGCGACCACTGGGTGTAAGGGCGGACGAGGGCACCTAAGGAGCGAAAGCGCCGCGTATGTCCGGTCATTCCAAGTGGCACAACATCAAGCTGCGCAAGGGCAAAGTCGACGCCCAGCGCGGCGCCTTGTTCACCAAGCTCAGCAAAGAGATCATCCTTGCGGCCAAATCCGGTTCGCCGGACCCCGAGGCGAACTACCGCTTGAAGATGGCGGTCGAAAAAGCGCGTGAGAACAACATGCCGCAAGATAACATCAAGCGGGCGATCGCGCGGGCTACCGGCGCGGGCGAGCGCGAGATCGAAGAGCTGCGGTACGAAGGGTACGGCCCGCACGGCGTTGCCGTGGTGCTCGATGCTGCGACCGATAACCGCAACCGCACGGCGGGCGAACTGCGCTTTTTGTTCAGCAAGCACGGCGGGTCGCTCGGAGAAACGGGCGGCGTCGCGTGGATGTTCGATCCCGTCGGCATTCTCGTCGTCGATCCGGCCGGCCGTTCCGAAGACGCGATGACCGAAGCCGCGCTGGTCGACGGCGTCGTCGATCTCGAGTACGGCGAACCGACCGAGATTTACACGGAACCGTCGAGCCTTGCGCAGGTGCGCGACAGTTTAACCAAAGCCGGAATGAAAGTCTCGGAAGCTTATCTCGGCGTGCGCGCGAAGCAGAAAACGGCGCCGTCGGATGCGGAACTTCCCGCCGTGCTCGCGTTTCTCGAAGCACTGGACGAGCATGAAGACGCGCAGCACGTATATTCGAATTTGGAAGTGAGCGAAGCCGCGCTCGAGGCGCTCGTTTGACAGCTATCGAGCGCTACATCCCGCGCGATTGGGTTTTTCCGCTGGTGTTCGCCGCGTTCGTCGGCGTGCTCGTATGGTTCGGTCACTCCGTTCAGCAGTTTCTGCTGCCGGGCCCGAACACGGTTACCGTCCCGTCCTTCGTCGGTTTGCCGCAGACGGACGCCGTGAATCAAATCGCGCGCATGCAGCTGAAA
>DASSRQ010000270.1:0-3628 GCA_035701665.1 Vulcanimicrobiaceae bacterium | reverse complement strand
ACGTCGTTCGGCCACTGCAGCGCACACGCTGCGCCCAGCGCGGCCAGTGCGTCTTTTGTCACAAGTGCGGCCCAGAACGGCACCATCCAGAGATGCGCCGACGGCAGCGGATCCGGCGGCGCGATCGTGCACAGCAGCGCCGAGCCTGCAGGCGCTACCCACGTGCGCCCGCGGCGTCCCGCGCCGTGGTGCTGGAAACCGGCCGTCAGCACGAGACCGCGCGCCTCGGGCTCGCCCAAAATCCGGGCGACGTCGTCGTTCGTGCTGCCCGTCTCGGCAACGCGCACGAGTCGTGAAAAGCGGTGCATGCGCGCGCTTTCGCGGTGCAGGCCCCGCTTGCCCGCGGCCCGTATCCATCGGCCGTTATGGCAGTTCAAAGAACCCTTATTCTGTGTAAACCCGACGCCGTTGCCCGCGGGCTTTCCGGCGAAATCATCGCGCGCATCGAGCGCCGCGGCTATGTCGTGATCGCGATGAAACTCATGCAGCTCGACGGCGAGCGTGCGCGCAAACATTACGGCGAGCATGAAGGCAAACCGTTCTTCCAAGGTCTGGTCGATTTCATCACCAGCGGTCCGCTCGTTGCGTTGGCCGTCGAAGGCGAAGATGCAATCGCCGGATGCCGTCAGCTCATGGGTGCGACCAATCCGCTCAACGCTGCGCCGGGATCGATCCGCGCCGACTTCGCATCGACGATCGGACGCAACCTGGTGCACGGCAGCGACTCGCACGAGAGCGCCGAACGCGAACTGGCGATCTTCTTCGACGAGAAAGATTTCGTTTCGCGCCGCCACGATCTGGAACGCTGGATTCAGGAGAAGTAAACGCATATGTCGATCGAGTCGCTGCGCGCGGGCGGACGCCCGTTAATCGAAGGCGTGCACGCCCGTGAGGTCTTGGATTCGCGCGGTAACCCAACGGTTGCCGTGAGCGTGGCGACGAGTTTCGGCGCTGTCGAAGAAGCGATGGTTCCGTCAGGCGCGTCGACCGGCGCGCACGAAGCGGTGGAACTGCGCGACGGCGACAAGTCGCGGTATGGCGGCAAAGGCGTGCTCAAAGCCGTGCATGCGGTGAACGACGTGTTGGGGCCTTCGCTCGAAGGCCTCGATGCGACGGCGCAGCGCGAGATCGACCGGCAGCTTTGCGAACTCGACGCGACTGCAAATAAAAGCAAACTCGGTGCGAACGCGATTCTGGGCGTATCGCTAGCCGTTGCGCGCGCAGCTGCGAGCAGTTTCTCCGTGCCGCTGTTCCGCTATCTCGGTGGACCGTCGGCGGCGACGCTGCCGGTGCCGATGATGAACGTGATCAACGGCGGCAAGCACGCCGAAGGTGCGCTGCAGTTTCAAGAGTGCATGATCGTTCCGGTCGGCGCGCCGAGCGTTGCCGAAGCCGTGCGGTACGGCGCCGAAGTGTTTCACGCGCTCGGAAAACTGCTGCACGAAAAAGATCAACCGACGACGGTCGGCGACGAGGGCGGCTATGCGCCGCGATTGGATACGCTCGATCAGGCGATGGATCTGCTCGTCGAAGCGATCGGCCGTGCCGGTTACAAACCCGGCACGGATATTGCGATTGCACTCGACTCCGCTTCGACGGAGTTTTTCCAAGACGGCAAATACTATCCGCTGACCAAAGACAAAGCGTTCAGCGGCGACGACATGGTCGCGTTCTACAGCGATCTGATCGCGAAGTATCCGGTGGTTTCGATCGAAGACGGACTTGCGGAAGACGATTGGGACGGCTGGGCAAAACTCACCGCTGCAATCGGTTCGAAGTGCCAGCTCGTCGGCGACGATCTCTTTGTGACGAATACCGAGCGCCTCGAACGCGGCATCCGCGAAGGCATGGCCAACTCGATTCTGATCAAGGTCAACCAAATCGGATCGCTGACCGAAACGCTAGACGCAGTCGAGATGGCGCACAAGGCGGGCTACACCGCGGTGATCTCGCACCGTTCGGGCGAAACGGAAGATACGACAATCAGCGATATCGCCGTTGCCACGGGCGCGGGGCAGATCAAGACGGGCTCGCTTTCGCGCAGCGATCGTGTGGCCAAATATAACCGTCTAATGGCTATTGAAGAGCAGCTCGGCGCGGCCGCGCGGTATCCGGGCGCAAGCGCGTTCAAGGCCCGCCGCTAGGCGGAGCGGAACCTGTACCGCGCCCCTTGCGGGCCCGTAGCTCAGCGGTAGAGCGGCCGGCTCATAACTGGTTGCGCGTAGGTTCGAATCCTACCGGGCCCACATCTCGTTTAGGCGGCGCACGAACCGGAAAGGAGTCCAAGCATGCAAGGTATTTGGATGTCCCGTTTTCTTGCGGCGGCGGCGCTCGCCGCGCTGACCGCGTGCAGCACGAACGGCGGTAACACCGCGGGTCAAACTCCGGCGCCGGGCGGCACGACGATGGCGCAGGCCAACTCGACAGCCGCGCCCGAGCAGAACAAGACCGGCGGCCCCGGTTCGAAGTTCTTCGCGCAAACCTACGCCGATTCGAACGTGCTGTTCGAGGTATGGGCGAACGGCGCGCCGGTGACGACGATTCAGTGGCCGAACAAACAAGTCGATATTACGCCGAAGATGCGCGGACACGCGAACAACATCGCAATACGATGGACGAAATTGAAAAAGAACGGCACGGGCATGCTGTCGATCACGGATTCGCAAGGCAAGAAGTTGATGACCGCCGTCGTCACGACGACGTCACCGGTGAAAGCGGGCATCACGCATCTGATCATGGCACCCCAAGCGAACACGGGTCAGTAATTCGCGAGTCCGGCGCGTGTCATGCTGAACCTGTGACGCGCCAGGATGGCGCTAATGCAACGGAAGCCACGGATGGCGACTCGACGTTGCGCGAAGCACCACCGTGTCATGCTGAGCCTGTCGAAGCACGGCTGAGCTTGTCGAAGCCCCTCACCATAGACCCCGCGTACAAATCAGCCTACGAAAAAGACGGCTTCGTAAAACTAAAAAACGTCCTCCCCGGCGATGTGCTTGCGTATTACCGCGAGCACATTTCCGCTGAGGTTGTGCGCCGCAACACGACGACGGCGCCGATAGAAGAGCGCGACACGTACCACCGCGCGTTTCTGCAAGTGACGAACCTCTGGCGCACCGACGAACGCGCGCGCGAATTCGTTTTCGGCAAACGGTTGGCGTCGATCGCGGCGCAACTGCTCGGCGTCGAGCGCGTGCGACTCTACCACGACCAGGCGTTGTACAAAGAACCCGGCGGCGGCATCACGCCCTGGCACGCCGATCAGTTTTATTGGCCGCTATCCGACGACCGGACCGTGACCGCTTGGGTGCCGCTGCAGGAGACGCCGCTCGAGATGGGGCCGCTGGCCTTCGCCGCCGGCAGCCACCGCATGACGTTCGGCCGGGACCTGGAGATCGGCGATGAAAGCGAGCGCAGCCTGCGCAAGGCCCTCGAGACCGGGCGCTTCCGCGACGTGGAGGAGCCGTTCGCGCCAGGGGACGTCAGTTTCCATTCGGGCTGGACTTTCCACCACACAGGCGCCAACCGCTCGAACGAGCCTCGGGCCGTCATGACCATCATCTACATGGCCGACGGCATCCGCCTGACCGAACCGACCCGCCGCCAGCACGAAGTCGACTGGGCGGCC
>DASSRQ010000269.1:0-2343 GCA_035701665.1 Vulcanimicrobiaceae bacterium | reverse complement strand
TTGCCGCCGCCTTCGACCATCATCACCGCATCGGCCGTGCCGGCGATGACGATGTCCATGCCGCCCGGCTCGTATTGCTTGAGCGTGGGGTTGGCGATGTAGTTGCCGTTCTCGTCGCGTCCGACGCGAATCGCGGCAACCGTCTTTTCGAACGGAATGTCCGAAACCGCGAGCGCCGCACCGGCGGCACACACGCCCAGCACGTCGGCGTCGAGTTCCGGATCGATCGACAGCACGGTCGCGACGACTTGTACGTCGTTGCGGAAGCCGTCGGGGAACAGCGGCCGGATGGGGCGGTCGATCTGGCGCGAGCTGAGCACGGCGTGCTCGGGCGGGCGGCCTTCGCGCTTGATGTAGCCGCCGGGGATTTTGCCGGCCGCGTACATCTTCTCTTCGAAGTCGCAGGTCAGCGGAAAGAAGTCGATGCCTTCGCGGGGTTTTTGCGAGGCGGTGACGGCGCAGAGCACGACGTTTTGGTCACCATAGCGGACTAGAGCGGCTCCGTTGGCCTGCTTGGCTAGTTCGCCGGTTTCGATGACCATCGTGCGCCCGCCGATCTCTAATGAGACGGATTCTGGCACGGGTTCTCCTGATTTATTCGATTGTTGCTCTTCTATTGAACGGTGGCGGGTTCGGGCCACGCAACGGCTAGACCTCGCCCGACCTGCTGGACTTAGGCGGATAGACTACGATATAGTAGTCATATGACTAACGGAGAGTTGTCGGCACACCATGTGGGAACGCCGAAGGCTTAAGCTTTTCGGTTCGCGCCGGCGCACCGAGGTGCTTTTGAGCGTTGCGCTTCTGGGCGAGACGTACGCGCGCGAGCTGGCGAGACTGCTCGATGCGCCTCTGCTCTCGGTGCAGCGCGTCGTCGATGCGTTGGACGAAGAGGGGATCGTGGCCGTGCGGTCTTTCGGCAAGGAACGCCGTGTGACACTCAATCCGCGATTCTTCGCAAGCGCGGAGCTGCGCGCGCTCTTGCTGCGACTGGCCGAAGGCGAGATGGAGATACAGCAAGCTGTTTCCTCGCTCCGGCGCAGCCCGCGCAGAAAAGGCAAGGCACTGTGATCACGGCCGCGTCGACGCTGGTCGAAATTGCCTTCGAAATCTGCACCGCATTGGATCGGTGCGGCGTCCAAAGCGTACTCTGCGGCGGCAGTGCGGCCACCTTTTACACCGATGGCTACCGGTCGCGCGATCTCGATTTCGTAATAACCTTTGGTTGGAACAGAGACGGCGCGGAAAAGGCCCTTACGGGTTTAGGCTTCCGAAGATCCGGCTCGCAATACGCGCATGCGGAATCGTCCTTCACGGTCGATTTTCCGCCCGGGCCGCTGGCTATTGGTGCCGATATCATTCAAACTTGGGAGACAGTGCGTCGCGGCGAGTTGTTGCTACACGTCCTGTCGCGTACCGATTCGGTTCGCGATAGACTTGCGGGCTTTTATTTTTGGAACGACCGCAGCAATCTGCAAACCGCCGTCCTCGTTGCAAAAAGCGGACCGGTCGACTTCGACACGATCCGCGATTGGAGCCGCCGCGAGGGCGCGAACGATAAATTCGGCGAGTTTATCCGCGCCCTCGAACGAAGCCGCTAAGGCTTCGCGTACTCTTTAAATCCGACGAAGTCGTACATCACGCATGGCTCGGAACCGACAACCCATGCGTCGTGCCCCGGCTCCAGATGCAAAGCATCGCCTTCGACGAAATCCGTCTCCGTGCCGTCGCGCATCTTTACGTGCATCTTGCCGCTGACGATGCAGCCGAGATGTTCGGCTTCGCACAGATCGGTTTGCGCGATCGGTTTTACCGACGTGGACCACGTCCATCCGGGTTCGAACGTTCCTTTACCGATCGTGTGCCCGGCAACCGTTACGACCTCGAGCCGTCCCTTTGTAAAGTGCCGCACTTCGTCGGCCGCATGAAACGATTTCTTGCTGACGACCGTGCCTTTGGCATGCAGGATCGTAGCACCGGCTTGTTATGATAGGGTTCTGCTCGTGAAACGCTTAGCTTATCTCTCTACTGCACTCATGCTGCTAAGCAGCGTCGCTACGCCGGATGCGCGCCCGCCCGCAAAAGCTGCGCACGCTATGGTAGCTACCGAACAAACGTATGCAACGCAGGCCGGCGTAAGTGTCTTGCGCAGCGGCGGCAATGCCGTCGATGCCGCGATCGCCGTTGCGTATGCACTTGCAGTAGTCGATCCGTGCTGCGGAAATATCGGCGGCGGCGGTTTCATGCTCGTGCGCATGCGCGGCGGCCGCGAACGGTTCATCGATTTTCGCGAAAAAGCACCGCTGCGCGCGCGTCGCGACATGTTTTTAGACAAGAACGGCA
>DASSRQ010000268.1:0-2149 GCA_035701665.1 Vulcanimicrobiaceae bacterium | reverse complement strand
GGCGTCGTGCGTGAAAATGGCCGACCGGTACTGCGACCCGACGTCCGGCCCTTGCCGGTTCATGGTCGTCGGATCGTGGATCTGCCAGAAGATGCCGAGCAACTTGTCGTACGAGATGCGCGAGGGATCGTACGTTACTTCGACCGCTTCCGCGTGGCCGGTTATATCGCTGCAGACGTCTTTGTACGTCGGATGCTCCGTGTGGCCGCCGATGTATCCGCTGACGGCATCCAGCACGCCGGGGACTTGGCGAAACGCCGCTTCCACGCCCCAGAAACAGCCGGCCGCAAACGTTGCCTTTTCGGTACTCATCATGGCTTAGAACGCTTCTGCGGTGCGCCCGGATGCATCTGCCAGAACTGCAGGCCCATCGGCAGCGCAGCGGGCGCCGAGGGCGTCAAATCATAGCCGGTGAGTCCGCTCGGCACGACTGCTCCCAAGCGGTTCGAGTAGAGATACAAGACGGGCAGCTCGCGCGCGGCCAGTTCTTGATAACGATCGAGGCCGGCTTGCGCTGCCCGAACGCTGGTTGCCGTTCGCGCATCCTCGATCGCTCGATCGATCTGCGGGTCGGAGAAGAAGCCGTAGTTATAACCGCCTTGCGCGCGCGTTTGCGACGAACCGTACCACTTGTAATCGTCGGGATACGGCTGCAGAATGACGCCGCGCAGCGCGAGTTGGAACCGGCTCGCGTGCAAGTCTTCGAAGAACGTCTGGATCTCTTCGTTTTCGAGCACGCAGTCTACACCGACCGCTTTGAAGTTCGCTTGAATCAATTCGGCAATATTACTTGCGACCGCATCGGTCGCGCCGCCGGTTTTGAGGGTTACGCGCAGCGCCTTGCCGTCTTTCATGCGCACACCGTTTTGCAGATGCCATCCGGCCGCATCGAGCATCGCGTTCGCTCGCGCCGGGTCGTACGCGTATTTCTGCACGCGATTGTCGTAGTGCGGCGAGAAACCGGGAACGGGGCCGTTCAGAATATCGGCCTGTCCGCTCATGATGCCGCCGGTGATGAACTGCCGGTTGATGGCATACATCAGCGCTTGTTTGACGTGCGGATCGTGCATGAACGGGATGCCCGGATCGTGATAGTTCGGCAGCAGCAAAAACGTGACGTTCCACGGCCAATTGACGAACTTGTGATCGCCGCGCAGGCGGTTATGAATGCGCCAAAGATTCGGCGGAATATCCGTAACGTCGATCTCGCCGGCATCGACGGCGGCATAAAGCGAATCTTGCTGCGGATAGACGCGGAACGCAATGCGGGCCGTTTTTGCCGGCGGTCCCCAATACGCCGGGTTGCGCTCCAAGATCGTGTACGACTGCGAGACGTTACGCAGCAGGCGGTACGGGCCGTCGCTGACCGGATGCTGCGCGAACTGCGCGTCCGTATTGACGAAGGCGGCTTCTTGCGCTGAGAGCGGCGGATACTTTGCGAGCAGATGCGCCGGGAGCGGCAGCGCCTCGCCCAGCGCGTTCAGCAGAAACGGCGGTGATGGTTTTGCAAGGCGCAACTCCACGGTATAGCGATCGAGCGCGCGAACCTGCGTCATCAGCGCGAAGTCGCTGCTATTGCCCTCGAGCAGCGCCGGGTTTTGCCCGAGCTGCAGCGAGAAGACGACGTCGCGCGAGGTCAGCGGCTCTCCGTCGGTCCAGCGCGCGTTGCGGCGCAGATGCAGGACGTACCGTTTGCCGCCGTCGGCGATCTCGATCCGCTGCGCGAGACTGGTTTTCCAACGCGGCAGCAGGTTCGGGCCGACATCGACGATCGGCGAGAAGAGCTGGTAGTAGGCCATGCGCGCGGCGCTGCCGACCGCGGTTAGCGGGTTGAAACCGTCGGGCCCCGCGATCCAGCCGGCGACGATCATATTCGGGTCACGCGTCTCCGCCGTTCTTGCTCCGCACGATATAAGCGCGGTACAAGCAACTGCGCACAGGACAGCAAACCGTGTCATCCTGAGCAGCGCTGCTCGCGAAGCGAGCGCCGCGCAGCCGAAGGGCCGCCGAGCCTGCCGAGGCGCTCTCACCGAACGCGCTCCCGTAAAAAATCGCCTAAAAAGTTGAACGCACACACGCTCAGTAGAATGGCGAGGCCCGGCGGAATAATGAGCCACCAGGCGCCGGCGAAGATATCGCTTTGCGCGCT
>DASSRQ010000267.1:0-2500 GCA_035701665.1 Vulcanimicrobiaceae bacterium | reverse complement strand
CCGATCTGCAGCTAGAGGCACCTTGAGGCCGAATTTGTATGTCGGCAGCGACGAAACGTCTGCAATCGCGCGGGCGCGCGCGTCCACGAGCGGATCGTGTTGTTCGAGAACGGGCGTCTCACCGATGAAGACAAAATCGCGCACGAGCTGGACTTGTGTCGAATTGAGTGTCGTTCCGTGAATTATCAGCCTTCGCGCATCTTCGGGCGTCCCGGGATCGCCGTACGGAAAGCCTTCACCCGCATCGGGCACGGTAAACAGGCCGGGCACGTACACGCCGGCCGAAAACGGTTGAATGCCGGATCCGGTAAGTTGGGTGAGGTCTATAACTTGCCGCCTTGCATCGGCCTCAGCTAGACCATCGAATTTGCCTGCATCCCTCGAATCGAAGACGATGTAACTCACTAGCGACGTAATACGCGAAGCAAATTTTTGCCTGATACTTTGAATTGCCGACTCCACGCTTGCTCTTTGAGAAGCAACGCGATCGAGAAACACTTGCGCCTTCCACGGCTTGTCCGTCGCGTCATAATCGACGCCGCCGACTGAAACTCCGGAAGCGCGAAAAGCGGCGGCCAAGTCGTTAGCAAGTGGCGGAGGTTGTGCGAATGCCGGCTGCGGTTCGGAAGCAGCGGCCGTTGCTTCGACAACGAGGGAGTCGGGCAAGATGGCGTCGCTTCCAACGCCTTGAGACAAAAAGATCGGGCGGTTGCCGTTCAAATTTCCGATTTGATACGTCGCGGTCGGATCCGGGATGAGTTGATATCGTATGCTGTTAGAGTGTACGGTCAGCAGCCCGGTAGTTCCGGGAACGCTCAGGCCCGCTGTCACCTTGATAGTCTGCGTGCACGGATCGGACAGCACGTCGCAGTGCAGCATGGGAATATCGCGACGGAACGTTTTCCCCGGCTCGATGATGATGGTAACCATCTGCTCCCGTTCGCGATAGCCTGAATCCACCCACTTGCTTCCGTTCCAGCGAAGAATTATCGTCTCGCCGGTAAGCACGCGCATCGGTGCATTGGAATCGTTTCGAATAGCGAGGGTTGCGCGAGCACTTTGCGTCGAGAGGAAGCGTGTTGCGTGAGACGTCAGCAACGCCTTTGCAGGCTCGGCGGTTTGCGCGCATGCAATCGAACATGCGCAAAAGAACATGGACGCCGCCAAAGCCACCTTACGCATCATAACGATAGCGAACCGCGCCGTAGCAGCGTGACTCGCCTTTCCGCCGGACGCATGGCACGATGGCTACATCAACAGCGCCAGGCTCATTTTTCGAAGCATATGCGCAACATCGTTCGCGTCACACGCCGTTTTTCCGTCCAGCCATGAGGAGATGACCGCCAACTGAGCACCCGCGGCGGCGCGCGCAATAAGCACAGGAACGGCCGAGCCGGCCTGGGCCTCGATGGATTCGGCAAGTAAATCGATGAGCGTTTCGGTGCCCGGATTTCCCATTACCGACTTAGCCAGAGCGCGGTTTTCCATGAAATGGTTCACCGTGGCCGCGACGCGGGCGATATCGCACGAGGGCGCCGCAAGTTGGGCGAGGATTTCAAATGGTCCGCGCATTGAGTCGCGCAGGACGTCTTCGCGGCTTTGAAAGTGCTCGTAAAACGTGGAGCGCGCGACACCCGAACGCGCAACGATATCGAGCACGCGAACTTTCTCATATCCGCTCTCAAGAATGATATCGGCGAATGCCTGCAGGATGGCAAGACGCGCGGATTTGCCGGACATTCCGGTCACTTTGTCCATTGCGTTGAGCCTTCGGCGTGGTAGCCTGCTTCCATGTCGTCTAACGCTTCTTGGGAGAATATCTTGGTTCGCAAGCTCGTCTTTGGTTCATTGTTCGCATCGGCTCTGTTGGCAGCGCCGCTTATCGCTTCCGCCGGCCAAGCTCCGGTGAACGAAAAAGAAATGGCTACGCTGCAGTATCTCGTCGGAACGTGGCACTGCGATTGGCAGTCCGGCAGCAAGTCCGGTAGCGAAGATCAGGTCTTCAAACCGGCACTCGGCGGCGCTTGGCTCGAAGAAGAGGAAGTTATTAATTCAAACGGCCGGCAAAGCGTTGCGTCCATACACTATACGGGTTACGACCCGCACAGCAAGGCCTTCATTCACATGGGTCCCGACGCAAACGGATCGTACGAAGTCGCACATTCGCCGGATTCCGTAACTTGGCTCAGCGTCGGCGGATCGTTCGTTCATCATAAAGTTTCCGACACCGAACGGAAAATGACGGAGACCTATGGTTCGGGCGCCGCTGCAGTACAGCTCTCAATGACCTGTTTGAAGGCGGATTAGCAGCGCGCGATACCACAATAAAGCAAAATAAAAAGCCCCGTGACGACGGGGCTTTGTGCTCTAAGATACCGCCGCACCCGACCGGCGCGTCGTCGATAGTTAGTTGCCGTGAGACATCGGTGCGCCTTGCATTCTCGTTTCATATTCCAAATCGGCGTCGGCCCATGGATATTCCAGGGGCAGACGCGGCATA
>DASSRQ010000266.1:0-5739 GCA_035701665.1 Vulcanimicrobiaceae bacterium | reverse complement strand
GGGCGGTTCGAACCCGATGACGGGCGCGACGATCGGCAGCGCGCCCGCTGCTTCGAGCGCGGACGCAAACGCGTCGCTTTGATCTTGTGCGCGCGTGACCAGCACGCGCTTTCCGTGGAGCGGGTTACTCCTGTCCAACGTTGAGCTCGAACAACTCGTCGAGCAAACGTACGTGCTGCAAAGCTTCGGAGCGGTCGGCCAGCGTTTTGTCGCGGATCTTGGTAACGGCCGTGTGCAGCAAACGCGAGATGATCGTCATCGACGTGCCGGTGATCAGCATCTTTTCGCGTTCGCTCAAATCGGGGCAGCGTGCAAAAAGCCGTTCGAGTTCCGATGCGCGGATCGTTTCAGCCTTTTTCGTGAGCGACGCGATAACCGGAACCGCAACGCGCGATTGATACCAATGCGTGAAGCGCTCGAGATACTCCGCGATGATCTCTTCGACGTGCGGGATCGCCTCGCGGCGCACTTCGAGCTTCTCGTCGACGTGCGTTTTCAGCCCGTCGATATCGATCAGCGTAACGCCGGGGATCTTCGATGCTTCCGGATCGACGTCGCGCGGAACCGCGATGTCTACGATGAGCATCGGATGTCCGCTGCGGCGCTGCATCGCGCTCTCGATCGTGTTCGCACCGATGACGAACGTCGGCGATCCGGTGGCGGCGACGACGATGTCTGCCGATTGCAGCGCATCGAGCATGCCCGCAAGATCCACGGAGTGGCCGAAGCCGGCTTCGCCGACGACGTCTTTGGCGTTCGAAAGCGACCGGTTCGTTACGATAAGGTTTTGCGTGCCTTCGGCGCGCAGACGTTTGGCCGCGGTGCGCGCCATCTTGCCGGCGCCGACGATGACGACGTTGCGATCTTCCAGCGTCCCGAAGTGCGTGCGCGCGATCTCGATAGCAGCGGTGGCAACAGACGTTGATTCGTCGCCGATGCTCGTTTGCGAACGCGCGGCTTTGCCGGCGCTCATCGCTTCGCGGAACAACCGGTGCATCGTCTTTCCGAGCGAATCGGCCTTTTGCGCGGCGATATACGCGTCCTTGACCTGCCCCAAAATCTCCGCCTCGCCGATCAGCATCGAATCGAGACCCGTGCTCACGCGGAACAGATGCTCGACCGCACCGTGTCCGAGATGCGTGTACAGATACGAATCGAGATCGTCGACGTCGCCGTGACGGAAGTGCTGCAGATACGATTTTATCTGCGCCGTGCCGGCCTCGAACTCGGTGACGGCAGCGTAAATCTCTAAGCGTCCGCACGTTTGCAGCATCACCGCTTCGTGAACGGCTTCGTAATCGCGCAGCGCGATGAGCGCCGCCTCGACGCGGCCGGCCGGAAACGCGTGGCGTTCGCGGACTTCAACAGGCGCGGTGTGGTGGGAGAGGCCGACGCAGACCAGGGGCATTACTCTTCCAAGTCTAGGACTGCGGCGGGCGGCGGGGTTAGCGGTTTTATCGCAGTGAGCGTGTCGTCGGCGGCTTGGATGGTCCGCTCGATCTCGCGCGTGGTGTGCGCCGCTGAGACAAATGCCGCTTCGAACTGAGCGGGCGCCAAGTAAATGCCGCGATCGAGCATGCCGTGGAAGAATTTGCCGTAGAAGGCTACGTCGCTGGTCATGGCGCTCGCCAGATCCGTGACGGGCGACTCGCTGAAGAACGTACAGAACATCGAGCCGGCATGCGTGCTGTAATGCGGCACGCCGTGCTTGACGAAGACTTCGTGCAGCCCCTCGCACAACAGTCGAGTGAGCACTTCGAGCCGCTCGTACAGCGTCGCATCGCTCGCGATCGTCTTGAGCGTTGCAATACCCGCGGCCATCGCCAGCGGATTTCCCGAAAGGGTGCCCGCTTGATAGACCGGGCCTTCCGGCGAGAGCTGCGACATCACGTCGGCGCGTCCGCCGAACGCACCGACGGGCAAACCGCCGCCGATGACTTTGCCCAGCGTCGTCAGATCGGGCGTGACGCGTTCGCGTTCTTGCACGCCGCCGCGCGCGACGCGGAAGCCCGTCATCACTTCATCGAAGATCAGCAGCGCGCCGTGCTGCGTGCACAGATTGCGCAGCGTTTGCAGATAGGCGGGTTTGGGCGGAATGAAGCCCATATTTCCCGCGTACGGTTCGACGATGATCGCTGCGATCGTGCCGGGGTTTGCATCGAATGCCGCAGCGACGGCATGCGCGTCGTTATACGGCAGCACGATCGTATCGTTGGCGACGCCGGCCGGAACACCCGGAGAGTTCGGAACGCCATTCGTCAGCGCGCCGCTGCCCGCGGCGATCAAAAACGAGTCGCCGTGTCCGTGATAACAGCCGGCAAACTTCACGATCTTTTCGCGTCCGGTAAAGCCGCGCGCAAGGCGGATCGCACTCATCGTTGCTTCGGTGCCGCTCGAAACGAAACGGATACGCTCGATTGCGGGCATCATGCTGCGAACGAGCTCGCCTAATTCCGACTCGGCTTCCGTCGGTGCGCCGAACGAACTGCCGCGCTGCGCCGCTTGCGTGATCGCGCGCACGACGCTTGGATGCGCGTGTCCGAGCACCAGCGGTCCCCACGACAACACGTAATCGATATATTCGTGGTCGTCGATATCGCGCAGATACGCGCCGCTGCCGCTTTGCATGAAGACCGGCGAGCCGCCGACTGCGCGAAACGCTCGTACCGGCGAGTTCACCCCGCCGGCGATGATGTTACGCGCCCGGGCGAATGCCGAGATCGAACGTTCTAACCGCAACCAAGTCCTCCGGCGTATTAACGCCTGCCAATACGCGATCGTCACGCAGACGAACGCGCCGGATGCGAAGCCGCACCATCGCGGACTTCACCGAAGAAGTCCCCGAGGCGATCGCCTCCGAGGCCGCCTTCAAAAAACGTTCGCGATCGTAGATCGCGCACAGGGGCTGCACTTCGCCGCTGGCGTCTTCCGGAACGACGCCGTCAATATCGTCGCCCCACGATTCGAGCAGTTCGGCGGCAGTTTGAGCGGAAGCAAACGGCAGGTCGCCGCTAATGACGAACACCCGCGCTTCGCCCATCTGGCCGAAACAGGTGTGCATGGCTTCGAGCGGGCCGGCGCCCGGAAAACGATCCGGCAAAATCGGACACGTGAGCTTCTTTTGAATCGCGCGCGGAAACTCGCGGTTCGCACTGACGTACACGCGTCCGGCGGATCGCACGTTGCGGAAGGCGCGCAGAATCAGCGGCTCGCCGCGAAACTCGCGTTCCATCTTTCCGGGCAGGCGCGTGGCGTTTCCGCCGGCGAGAATTAAGACGCCGAGCATCGAGCCGCGTAGTCCTTTGCAAAGTAGGTGATGATGATGTCCGCGCCGGCGCGGGAAAACCCGGCAATCAGCTCTTCGACGGCGCGTTCTTCGTCGATCCAGCCATTCTGCGCGGCGGCTTTGATCATAGAGTACTCGCCGCTCACGTTGTACACCGCAATCGGTACGTCGAACCGGTCGCGCGCGGCGCGCACGATATCCAGATACGGCATGCCCGGCTTGACCATCACCGCATCCGCGCCTTGTTCGATGTCGAGCGCGATCTGCCGCAGCGCCTCGCGTCCGTTGGGCGGATCCATTTGATAACTTCTGCGGTCGCCGAATGCGGGCGTCGACCCTGCGGCTTCGCGGAACGGTCCATAAAACGCCGAGGCGTACTTCGCGCTGTAACTCAAGATCGCAACGTTCTGCGCGCCGACTTCGTCGAGCGCTTCACGAATCGCGCCGACTCGCCCGTCCATCATATCGCTCGGCGCGACGACGTCGACGCCCGCATCCGCATACGTTTTCGCGGTGCGTACCAGCAGATCGACGGTTTTGTCGTTATCGACGTCGCCTGCCGGTGTGAGAATACCGCAGTGTCCGTGATCGGTATATTCGCAGTTGCACAGGTCGGCGATGACCGTCATATGCGGAAACGCCTCTTTGATCGCACGCGATGCTCGCTGCACGACGCCGTCCGGATCGTAGTTGGACGTCGCGAGCGCATCTTTCGTTTCCGGAATGCCGAACAGCAACACGCTGTGCACGCCGAGCGCATCCAGCACGCCGGCTTCTTGCACCACGCTCTCAACCGTGAAACGATCGATGCCGGGCATCGACGCGATCGGGCCGGCGTCGCTCGCGTTTTGCGCGATAAAGAGCGGCTGCACGAGTTGAGCGACGGATACGCGATGTTCGCGCACCATGTTTCGCAAGCCGCTGGTGCGCCGCAGGCGGCGCGGCCGTTTGATCAAGCGCATTGCATCTGCTCCGCAAGGCGTACGCCGAGATCGGCGGCGGCGGCGCAGTTTGAAACAGCCGCGCGCACGCCGGCGCGGCGCAGCGGCCGGCCCGGTTCGTCGGTCATCGCGCCGATCGCGCACAGTTCTCCACCCTCGAAATACGCGTGCACGCCGATGGGCGCCTGACATCCGCCGCGCAGATGGGCAAGTGCCGCGCGCTCGCATGTGACGGCCAGTTCGGTCGGTCCGTCGTTCACCGCATCGCGCAAGCGTTGTGCGATCGATGCGCCCTCGAGCGTCTCGACGGCGAGCGCGCCTTGGCCGACCGCCGGCACCATCTGCGTAACCTCGAACGGTACCATATACTTGGCAGACACGTTGAGCCGCCGCAATCCCGCGCACGCGAGCACGATCGCGTCGTACTTTCCGCTGCGCAGTTTTTCGAGCCGCGTATCCACGTTGCCGCGAATGTCTTCATACGTTAGGTCGGGCCGCATCGCCATCAGCTGCGCGCGGCGCCGCATGCTGGAGCTACCGACGACCGCGCCGGCGGGCAGGTCTTCGAACCGTTCGTAACGTTCGCTGCAGAACGCGTCGCGCGGATCCTCGCGCTGCGAGATCGCCGCGAGCAGCATCCCTTCCGCGAGCGTGCTCGGGAGATCTTTGCACGAATGGACGGCGTAGTGCGCGCGTCCGTCGCGCAGCGCAATCTCGAGCTCTTTGACGAACAGACTTTCGCTGCCGATAGCGGCAAACGACCGGACGCGATCGCGGTCGCCGGTCGTCGTAATATTCAGGATCGTCGTGGCCCATCCGAGTTGAGCGAGCCGCGCCGCAACGGCGCGCGTCTGCGTCATCGCAAGCGCGCTAGCCCGCGAGGCGCATACAACGACGTCGTGCCCCGCTTGCGCCAGGTCGTGCATGGTGCATGACTTCGCGCTCGGTACGCCCAAAAACTTGCCCGATGCGTAATCCTCCAGCGCGAGCCGCGATGCTCGCTTCCGCAGCCGCGGCGCTGCTCACGCTGCCGGGCTTATGGAGCGGCACGCTCTGGGACAACAGCGAGACCACCTACGGCGAGGTCGCCCGCGAGATCGTCCTGCGCGGCGATTGGATCGTGATGCACCAGAACGCCGCGCCCTGGTTCGTCCAGCCGCCGCTGTACTTTTGGATCGCGGCGATCTTCATCAAACTCTTCGGCGTTACGTCGTTTGCATTACGGTTGCCCTCGGCGCTTGCGACAATTGCCGCAGGCGGCATCACGGGATACGCGGTCGCAAAGGCGCGGGGCGAGCGGGCCGGCATCTACGCGGGCGTCATCCTATCGACTTGCCTGCTTCAGGCGGTCGTCGGGCGCCTGGCCATCATGGACGCGCTGCTCGACCTGTGCGTGACCCTGGCGATCTTCTGGTGGCTGCGGGCGCTGCAAACGGGCGGCGGCGGGTACCTCGTTGCCGGTTGGGCCGCGTGCGCGTTCGGCTTTCTGGCAAAGGGACCGGTAGCGCCGGT
>DASSRQ010000265.1:0-8789 GCA_035701665.1 Vulcanimicrobiaceae bacterium | reverse complement strand
CATGAACGACGCCGGGTGGATCGTCGGCGAGTACAACAACCGGCCGCCGATGGACTCGAGCGCATTCTTGTACGCAAACGGCATGGCGATAAATCTGCAATCGCTGCTCTCGGCAAGCGATTCAGCGGCATGGACGCTCTTGTCGGCGCAGGCCGTCAACGATCGCGGCGTTATCGCCGCGAACAGTCAAACGGCGTCGGCCGTGCAGCACGGCGTCTTGCTGCAGCCCTCGCCCTAAGCGATCTCGGTGAGGCGCGCCACCGATACGATCGACGCCCCGTCCCACCGGAACTGCAAGTACGCGGCCATCCGGGCGCCGGTGATGTTCCGCGGCCGGAACACGCACGTGCACTCGCCTTCTTCTCGCCGCACGCTGCGGTAAACGATGCCGTCCACCTTGTTTCGCTCGTACAGTTCCCGCGCATACGCCTGCGATCGCGAGTAATCGTCCTTCGCGTACAGCGCGTTGCGCGCAGAGCGCTCGCGTATATCGTCGAACGTTCCGCGAATGCGCGCCGTGTACAAGCGTTTGTCGACATCGATGCTCGGCTCGTTCGTCGCGCGCAAAAACCGCTCGGTCCAATACCGCGACTCCGCAATTGCGGTGAGTTCGTCGTGGGCCGCATAATACACGCCGTAGCTGCCGTCGCAGAAACGCGAAGGTCCGGAATAAGCAAACGACGCCATCACGGGTGTACTGCCAGGCCCCGTTAGCGCGTCTTCCGCACGAAGCTTGCGGAAATCGCCGGCTTCTTCTCGCACGCGCGGATTCGTCAGCGCCTCGAGCTCGAGCACCGCGGCAAACTCCGACGCAGATGCGATCCGATCGTAAACGCTAACCGTTGGGTACCGGGAACTGATGACGCGGAACGACGGATTCCAATCGAGCGCGCTTACCATCCGCGCATGGCATCGAGGTAGCGGCGCACCGCAACGAGATCTTCGAACCGCCCGCTGAGCACGTACTCCAGCGCGCTTCGCCCCTTGAACAGCGATGCATCGTTCGACCGGCGGATCCACGCATCGGCGGCCTCGTGCCGCGGCAACAGCACGTTGATCGACTTGAAGATACCGAGCACGTGCGAGATCCGTTCCAGCATGTCGGGTGACAACCGTGCGGACTGCGGATGCTTGAGATATTTAAAATACGTCGACTCCGGCACGCCCCCGAGCAGCGTGCGCTGCTCGCCGATACTCAGTTTCCACAGCGCGGCAATTCGCGCGAAGATTTCGATGGCGGTTCCGCTCAGGCGGTCTTCCGGTGCGGGCGTTACCGGCGCCGTGCGGCGCGCAGTCGCGGTTCTGGGCATGATTCGTCCTTCCGGCCCCATTGTAGCCCCGCGGCCGCCCGACTGTCAATATAGAGTTCTGTTAGCTAAAGCTTTCGATTTAGACCATGCGTGGCGCCCGCTTCCTTGACGCAGCAAGACTGCCGGAGTACGGTAGGAACCCCAGCATCCGCTACGGAGGTTCGTAATGGCCATTTTGTATGTTTACGAGTCCGATCGAGCCGATTTAGACGTTTACGACCGCATCAATTCGCAGATAACCCAAGTTCCGGACGGCGCTATTTGCCACGTCGCCTGCGAGCGCGATGGCGGCGGCCTCTTCGTCGTGGAAGTGTGGGAGAGCGAAGAGAAGCAAGATCGCTGGAACGCCTTTATTCAGGAAAAGATCGTAGCCAACGGCGGACCGCCCCGACCCGAGCCGCGTAAACTTCCCGTGCACAACATGCGTTTCGGCAATACCGAAACGGCCGGGACAAGGCGCTAGCCGCCGGTATCGGCGCCGAACAGCGCGTCGATATCTTCGGCCCCCAAATCGATCGTCGAGATATCCGCCGCATCGAAGAGTGCGCCGGCAAGTTCCGCTTTGCGCGCCTGCAAATCGAGGATCTTCTCTTCCACCGTACCGGCCGCGACGAGTTTGTAGACGAAGATCGGCTTGTCTTGACCGATGCGATGCGCGCGGTCCGTCGCTTGCCGCTCGACAGCTGGGTTCCACCACGGGTCGTAATGGATCACGGTATCGGCCGCCGTTAAATTTAAACCCGTACCGCCCGCGCGAAGACTGATCAAAAAGACCGGCACTTCGCCGTTCTGAAAGCGTCGGACCGGCGTTGCGCGGTCGACGGTCGAGCCGACCAGCTCAACGTACCCGATGCCGGCTTTCTCCAACTCCGGCTTGATGAGATCGATCATGCTGGTGAACTGCGAGAACACGAGCGTCTTGCGCCCTTCTTCCGCAAGTTGCGAAAGATTCTCGACAAGCCATTCGAGTTTGGCGCTCGAATGCACGCGCCGCGCACTGGGAATCTTGACCAACCGCGGATCGCAGCAGACCTGACGCAACTTCAGCAGCGCATCGAGCACCGCGATGCGGCTTCGTCCGATACCCAACCGCGCAATCTCTGCGCGCACTTCCTGGTTGACCGCCAAACGCACCGACTCGTACAGGTCGCGCTGATCTTGCGGCAGCTCGACCCGTTCGACGATCTCGGTTTTCTCGGGAAGTTCCATCGCCACGTCCGCTTTGGTGCGGCGCAGCATGAACGGGCGGATCCGTCGCGCGAGCGCATCCCGGCGTTCGGTGGATTTCTCTTGCTCGATGGGCGTGCGGAAGAGTTTTGCAAACGTCCGCTGATCGTACAGCGCATGCGGCATCACGAAGTCGAACAGCGACCACAGTTCGCCCAGATGGTTCTCCATCGGCGTACCGGTCAAGCAGATGCGCTGCCGCGCCTTGATCTTGCGTGCCGTGCGCGAGACTTTGGCCAGCGGATTTTTGATCGCTTGCGCTTCGTCGAGAATCGCAACGTGCCACTCGCGTTCCTGGAAAAACGCATCGCGCGAAAGCAATGCATAGGTGGTAATGACGACGTCGGCATTCTCGACATCGGCAAGTAACCGGGCCCGCCCCGCGCCGTGCAGCGTCAAAACGCGCAGCGAGGGCGCAAAGCGCTGAATCTCAGCAAGCCAATTCGGCACGAGACTCGTCGGCACAACCAGGAGAGACGGCACCGCCGCCGCCTCTTCCCCATGACACAACAACAAATGAGCAATAGCCTGAATAGACTTGCCGAGCCCCATGTCGTCCGCCAAGATTCCGCCGCAGTCGTGGCCGTACAGAAACCGTAACCAGCGAAAGCCTTCGTGCTGATAGCCGCGCAGCGTTGCGTGCAGCGAATCCGGAACCGGGACGTCGGGAACCCGCTCGAACGACGATAGGCGCGACGATAACGCGCGCAGCGCCGCGGCACCTTCCCCTTCGCCTTCGATGCGATCCATCTGCTGCGCGAGATCCATCGCCGCGAGTTTGTTGAGCGTCACGCGTCCGAGCGCGTTCAGCTTCGCTTCCTCCAGCAGCTCGACGAGCGTCTGCAGCATCGCGCGCACGCGTTCCATCGGCAGCACGAATGCCCGTCCGCCCGACATCGCATACGTCACGTCGCCGCGCGGAATCTCGCCGTCGCGCAAGTTGCGCAGCACGTCGACGATCAGCGGCAGCAGCGGAACGCGCTCTTCGCCAATCTGGACGCCGACGTCCAAGTCGAACCAGTCGCCGGTCTGCTCTTCGACGCGAGCCGTCCACGGCGTCGCGCCGGTCGACAGATCGAAGACCAACTCGTGCACCGACGGATCGATCTCGATGTCCCAGCCTTGCGCGCGTAGTTCGGGCACGCGCGAATGCAAAAAGCGCGCCCACGTCGTCGGCTGTGCCTTCGGTCCGGGCAGGCCTTCGATGGAAGCGTTTGCAGGTTGGGCGATAATTCCGAGGCGTTCGGTTACGGTGACCGGCGAACTTTTGTGTTTACCGTAATCAACGTAGCGCTGCAGCGCGGTCGTTATTCGTAGGCGCGAAGTGTCCACCAAAATGCCGGAGATTGGGTAATCCATTTCGGCACGCCGCCGCGACGGATCGCGACGCGTTCGATCGCATCGCGGCCCATCAGCCGCGCGCCGACGCGCGTAACCACGCTCGATGCTTTTGCATCGTCAATGCCGCGTGCAACACGAAAACCGGCGTACGCCGTCAACGCGGCATACGCAAGCGCGCACACGATAAGCAACCCAGCTATGAATCGCACGATCAGAGATGGTTCAAAATCAGCGTCGCTTGCGCCTGCCGATCGACGGCCGCTCGAGAGAACGGCAGCGGCACGATGCCGCCCCGAACCCATTGTGAAGCCAGGTCGTCGTAATGCGCGGAGCCAGGTTCACCCGACTCGCCGCTCGGAATCACGATGCCGCCCGCATCCCAATTGCCCGCTTCCCAGACCGCGCGGAACCCTTGCGCAAACCCCGGCTCTTGTAAATGGATCGTGAACTCATCGCCGTCGCCAGGAAAACTCGCACCGCGCAGCATCCCGTACCACATCGGCGAGAGCGGATGCTCCACATCCACCCGTCCGATCTCACCCCACGGCTTCGCCGATTGCTGCGCCGGCCAAAGCGCAGCATTTACGTCTTCATCTAAATCGTGCGGCGCCGCGCGCAAGTCGGCAAGCAAGAACGGCAGCGAACGCCCGCTCTGCTGCAGATAGCCGCGCACTTCATGTTCCAAAGCCGCCGCACGCGAGTCGGGCGAAAACACGCCGTTCCAACCGGCAAGCGAACGCTCACGAACGCTGCCGCGCAACTGCGAATCGTACCGCGCGATGCGTGCAACCGCATGCGCAAACTCCGCATCGAGCGGCGAGTACGCATCCAGTTGCATCGTTGCAAACCCAGCCGCCGTAAACTCGCGGCGATCGCGCAGCAGCGAAGCGATGCGCCACGCCCGGTACGGCGGTTCGAATGCCGCCGAAAGCCGGTAGCGGTATCCGTCGCCGTACATCCGGTTGTTCGCACTCACGAGAACGCCGCTCGCTGCCGGCAAACGCTGTGGAAGCGATGCATACGCGATAGTGCGCATCGGTTTTTGCAAATCGCTCGCGGGATGGATGTACCGGCCCCAAGATGGATCGTCGGGAATCGTACCCGCAAGCCGGTACGCGATCCGGCCGCGCTCGTCCGCAAGCAGCACGTTCTCGGGCGACCCGCCGTATCTCGTCAGCGCGTGCGCGGCTTGCTCGAGCGTGTCCGCCCGGTCGAGCGCGAGACTCGACGCAATCGACGAAACCCGCTGCGATGCAACCGGCCACCGCACGACGACGGATTGACTCGCATCGCTGTCGTCCGGCACTTGGAATGCGTCATTCGTGCGGTAATACGTCTTGAAGACCGGAGCGCCGAAGCGAATGTTGAACCGTTCTTCGATGCGTGCCGTGCGCGGCAAACGAGCACGGTATAATACGTTCGTTGCAACCTGCGCATTGGTGACGGCCCACGCAAGATGCGCATTATGCCCGAGCGTGATCCCCGGCAGCCCTGGCACGACCGCACCCGCCGCATGAAAACGCGGCGCTTGCAGATCGACCAGATACCAAATGCCAGGGATCGTTAGATCGACGTGCGGATCGTTCGCGATAAGCGCGTGATGGTCGCGCGTGCGCTGCGCACCTGCGGCCCAAGCATTGCTGCCCAAATGCGGCCGGTTCGCCTGCACCCGCTCGCGCGCCGACGCAAACAAGTACCGCGGACAATCAGGCAACGCCGCGTGCGGTTTCGCGGTGGATCGTTCGCCGTCAATCGTCACGTCGTAGTACGGATCTGAAAGCGGATACTCCGCATCGTAACAACGCGAGCCCAAAAGATGCAGCCGGCGATCGCGCGTCATGACGTCGTGGTAGTCGTCGCCGAGTTCCAACGCTGCAACGAGCGAGACTGCGATAGAATCCTGCGGCGTCCATCGCTGCGGCGTATAGAGCAGCATGCGGTACTCGACCGGCAACGGCTGATGCGCAATCGCCTCGTTCACACCGTTGCTGAAGGCTACAAGCGCGGCACGAGTCTGCTTGTCGGCCTCGCGCCATTGCCGCTGCGCAATAGCGCGTAACCCGGCGGCGCGCTGCTGTTCGTCGATAGGAAGCGCTTTCGCGCCGAACATCTCCGCAAGCGTCCCGTCCGCATATCTGCGGCTAAGGTCCATTTGAAAAAACCGGTCCGACGCTTCGGCGAATCCCTGCGCGAAGAACAGATCGCTTTCGCTGCTCGCGCGAATATGCGGAATCCCGCGCCTATCTCGAATGATCTGTACGGAATGCTGCAGCCCGGGAAGTGCGATCGCGCCGCTATCCTTCGCATGCACGAGAAATCCAATTCCGACGTTCCCGGCATACGTCCCCGCAATGATCGCGAACAGTACGCAAAACGCAAAGGCATGCCTACGCAGCTGAGCCCACAGCTGCTCCGGCCAGGACGGGTCAATCCACCGCCTTCGCATGCTGCTCGAACGCTTCTCCACTCGCTCGGGTGACTGCTTCAATACGCGTATTGCTGAGCGCTACTGCGCCTCGTGCTGGACGCTCGGCACGTGTCATGCTGAGCCTGTCCTGGCATCCGGCCAGGATGCTCCGCGCTAAACGCGCTACGCGATCGAAGCACGGCTGAGCCCGTCGAAGCCCCCAACTACCGAGCCCCAGCACACACCCAATAACCGAACATTCCTTAGTGTATCGTGTGGCGCCACGCGCTACACTAAGCTTTTCCCGCTAAAACACCCCCGGCGCCCCCTCAAGCCGAAGGCCGAAACCGAAAAACCTTGGCCACATTCAGCAGCGCAAACTCCTGATGAAACGGTTTGCGCCAATCGGGACGCAGCGGGGTCAGGTTCTCCGGGACCGGCGGCCCCGGCTCCGGCGACGAGCGTAGCCCCGCCTCCGCGCGATACGCATCGATACTCATCTTCCGGCCGTGCAATCGCCGAAACCAAAACCGCGGAAACCAATTGAAAAACGGCGCCTCCAGACCGTCAATTCCGAACGTACGCAGCACGTCGTACACGTCGTCTTCGCAGTTGCGCGCAATGGCTTGATACGCGCTCGATTCTATCCATTTTACAACCCGCAGCGCGTCCACATACGCTCCGCCATCCACCTCGAATACGCATACGTCGTTGTAGCCGCGCTTGGCGAACTCGTCCAAAAACCCGTAGGTCTGCCGCTGCCAAAACCCCATCTGCGGGGCCGGCGTTAACAGGTGGCCGCTGTGGTTCTCGACAGAGCCGCACGCGGCGCGCCCGTCGGGCAGATCGAACGCCCAACCGACGTGTCCCGCGCCGTCGCCGCTGTGATACCGAACGAAAACGTAACCTCGCACTAACCTTCCTTAAGCCCGAACGGCTACAATGGCATTTGGAGGGAGTCTGAATGTCTGCAGTCCTAGCGCGGCGCGTCGCCGTATTTGGCCTGGCTGTTTTTGCGTTTTCCCCTTCTACTCAACCCGCAAGCGCCACGCCCGAAAAACCACCGTCAACGCCGCCTGCATGCGGCATGCCCGACTCGAGCGGTATCTTTAAAGAGCCGCCCTCGATCCGTGTTTGGCAAGTGAAACGTGCGAACGACGGCCTACCGCACGTCGCTTTAAAAGTCGAAGCTTCCGGACCGCGCTACTGTTTCCGCGACGAAAATGCCGCCTACGAAGACGCGCCCGTCTTGCGCGTTCGTCCCGGCGATCGGTTCGTTCTGCGACTGATCAACGAACTTCCGCGCAAAAAGCACGGTCACGACATGCAAATGCCGCAACGCGCAAGCAGCTGCGCGCCCATGGCCATGACGGGTCCAAAGCCGCGCAAATTCATGGGCTATCTGAATCACGTCGCCTACGAACGCTACGTCGCGATGCCCGACGAAGACGTCAACATCCACCTGCACGGATTCACCGGACCGCCCTCGCAAGAAAACGTTTTTCTTTCATCCGTAACGAGCCGCGCCTGCGACTACGACATCACGATCCCGCGCACGCAGATTCCGGGCACGTACTATTACCATCCGCACGCGCACGGCGTCGCGGATGACGAAGTAGCGCAAGGCCTCTCCGGCATGTGGATCGTGGAGCCGCCGGCCTCGCCGTTCGGTCCGGACAACGAGCACGTGGCAATCCTGCGCTACCGCATGCCGTCGTTCGTCGACAACAACTACGCGCCCAGCGGAGCGGATCTCGAAAACGCGGCGACCACGCGCATACGCTACGCAGAAACCGTAAAGCCCGTAGCGTACGATCCGTTCAACCCGCCGCCGTGGCCCAGCGCCTACCCGATGCGCGGCCCGCAAACGACGCTCGATCGATGCGCCGGTTTCTTCCCGACACCCCAACTCTCGATCGACGGCGTCGACGCGCCCGCGCATCTCACCGTTACCGCGAATACCCCGCAACTGCTGCGCATTTTGAACGCCACGTCCGATACGTTCGCGAATCTCAAGATGCGTAACGCAGCCGGGCAGCCGGTACCGATGCATATCGTCGCGCGCGACGGTACGCCCGTGGGCGGCGACACGCACGCGCCGTACGCGCACTATGTGACCAAAGGCAACCTGTTCTTCGCGGATGCAAGCCGCGCGGATCTCGTCCTAACGCTGCAGCCCGGCGAAGATCTCACGCTGTACTCCGATCACGCCTGCCAAGGCCCGATCGGCGAGTACATGCTGCGCCACGACATCCTTACGATCCACGGCGGCGACGCAGCCGCGCATGCGAATCAGTTTGCATCCACACCGCTGCAGCCCGCGCAGAACCGGGCCCTGGCACTGGTGCGATACGCAAAAGCGCATCCGGCACTCGTTCGCAAACGCGCGATCGCCTATACCGAATATGCGCTCAGAAACACCGGCAAGGGCGGCAACACGCTCCAGTTCTTTATCACCGACATTACGAACACGCATTTCAGCGAACATCCGTTTTGGCCGTCGT
>DASSRQ010000264.1:0-13145 GCA_035701665.1 Vulcanimicrobiaceae bacterium | reverse complement strand
TGGCCGAGCGTAATACGTTTGCTGATGCCTTCGCGATCGACGGACATCGCGATCGCGCGGCGCACGCGCACGTCGTCGAGCGGAGGATGTTTGAGATTGATGACTGCGCCCGCAACGACGGCGGTCGGGACGTCGACAAATGAGATGCCCGGCGCGTTTGCAAGGTTCGCACGCTGCAGCGGGGCGATGAGATTCCAATCGAGCTCGCCCGATTTGAGCAAGATCAGGTTGGTCTGCGGATCGGTAATCACGCGGATATCCAGTCCCGCGTTGTGCGGCGCGCCGCGCCAATAGCGCGCATTGGGTTTGTAGCGCAGCGACTCGCCCCGTCGCCACGAAACGAACGTGTACGGGCCGTCGCCGACGGAAGGGGCCGCGTTGAACGGCGCTTGCGCGAGGGGCGCCTGCGTTCGCAGCACGTGCGCCGGCAAGACAAACTGCGGACGGAAGCCGTACGAAAAGAACGTTGTCACCGCCGGCGCCCATGCGCGCCGCAAATGAAACTGGACGGTGTGCGCGTCGATCGCGCGCGCCCGGTCGATCAAATCGTAGCCCTCGCGCGAGGGCACGGGGTTCGCCGGATTCATAATCTGCGCGAGCGTGAACAGCACGTCTTGCGAGGTTACCGGCGTGCCGTCGCTCCACCGCACGCCCGGCCGCAGGTGATACACGATGGTGCGGCCGTCGGCGGAGACGCCGCCGTTTGCGGTCGTCGGAATCCGGTCGAGCAGCTCGGGAACCATCCGCCCTTTGCCATCGAGGTCGATAAACGGCAGAAAGGCCAGGCGGGCGAGCTGCTGTTCGACCGAAGCCGAGTCTTGATGTAAAAAGAGCGGATTCAGATTCGCCGGATCGGCCGCGAGGTCAAACCGGACGGCGCCCGCTTGCCTAGCTGCCGGCCGTCCGCCGGGTGAAGCGCACCCCGCCAAAACGGCGAGCAGAGAGAGCAGAACGATAGGCCGGCGCATGGCACCGGGCGTTCAACCCCCGGCTGAATCCCTCTTCCGCGCCGCCCCTTGCCCGAATAAAGCGTTGGTGCTATAGTCGATTAGCCAAAAATAATTCGGTTATATGGAAAAACGAGCGAACATCGCCATCGAGTCCGGCGAATTGGACGAGCTGGACCTCCGCATCCTCGAAGCACTGCAGCGCAATGCCCGGTCGACCTTTGCCGACTTGGGGACTGTCGTCGGCCTGAAGCCGCCCGCTGTGCACGACCGGGTGAAGCGCCTTGAGAGCAAAGGCTACGTCCGCGGGTACGCCGCGCAGCTCGACAGCAAGCTGCTGGGCCTGGAGCTGGTCGCCTTCGTCAGCTGCTACACCGCGCCCGATGCAAGTTACGACACCTTCACGCAATCGCTCGCGCAGATGCCGGAGGTACTCGAAGTGCATAGCGTTGCCGGCGAAGAGTCGTTCGTCTGCAAAGTGATGACGCGCTCGACCGCGCATTTGGACGAACTGCTTTCAAAACTCAAACTCGTCCCGGGCATGGCGCGCACGAAAACGACGATCGTGCTCTCGACGCCGTTCGAACGGGGAGGCATCTGCGTCCAGTGAGCATCGCCTTCGAACGCGAGCATCATCCGCTCGGAACGCACCGCGTGATCCACCCGGACGGCGCGATGCCGCAATCCGCCTGGAAAATCGACAACACGCCGATCGCGTTCGAGAACGAGATCTTGTGCGAAGTCGAAACGTTGAATATCGACTCCGCGTCGTTCAAACAAATTAGCGATGCGTGCAACGGCGACGCGCGCAAGATCGGCGATCATATCGCAGCCAACGTGCGCGAGCGCGGAAAACAGCACAATCCGGTCACGGGCAGCGGCGGCATGTTTATCGGCCGCGTGCTCAAAGTCGGCGAGAAACTGCGCGGCAAGATCGGTTTGGAGCCGGGCGATCGCATCGCCTCGCTCGTATCGCTCACGCTGACGCCGCTGTATATCGAACACATCGCAAAGATCGACGTCGCGACCGGACGCGTTTGGATTCGAGGTAAGGCGATTCTGTTTGAATCCGGACTGTGGGCGAAGCTGCCGTCCGACATTCACGAAGACGTCGCCCTCGCGGTGCTCGACGTTGCAGGCGCGCCCGCTCAGATCAAGCGCATGACCAAACCCGGCATGACGGTTGTGGTGATCGGCGCGGACGGAAAATCCGGCATGCTCTCGTGTGCGCAGGCGCACGCGGTCGCCGGGCCTGACGGCCGCGTTATCGGCGTCGCGCCGAACGTGCAAACGGAAAGCGCGCAGATGCTCAAGCGTGCGGGCCTTGTCGACGAACTCATCGAGGCCGACGCGCGCGATACGCTCGGACTATCCGCAGCGATCGAGCGGGTTGCGCCGGGGCTGGCCGATCTGGTCGTCAACTGCGTCAATGTGCCCGGCACGGAACTGGCGTCGATTCTGTGCACGAAAGATGAAGGCACCGTGTACTTCTTTTCGATGTCGACGTCGTTTACGGCCGCCGCGCTCGGGGCCGAGGGCGTCGGTAAAGACATCACGATGATCGTCGGCAACGGCTATGCCAAAGACCACGCGGAGATCGCGCTGCAGACGCTGCGCGACAATCCGCCGATTTACGACTACTTCAATACCAAATACGCGGGAGGCCGCACATGATCGAGATCACCCATAAAAAACCGCCGGTAGCTCCGGAGTCGCTGGAGTATAAAAACCTCAAGCAGGGCGAGTTCTGGCGCCACGTACCTGCGTATAAAGACGTCGACGAAGCGACCTTCCTCGATCATCTCTGGCAACAGAAAAACGCGATCAAGACGCCGGCCGAACTGCTGGAAACGATCAAAGGTCTTGCCTCGCCCGAGTTCATCAAGGACGCGGAGACCGGATTCAACCGCGCACCGATGGCCGTCCGCGTTTCGCCGTACGCGCTCTCGCTCATCGACTGGAACGATCCGTATAACGATCCGATCCGCCGACAGTTCATTCCGGTTGCCAGCACGCTGCTTCCGGATCATCCGCGCTTGACGCTGGATTCGCTGCACGAGCAGGACGACTCGCCGGTGCCGGGCCTCGTGCACCGCTACGTCGATAAAGCGCTGTTTCTGCCGCTGAACACGTGTCCGGTGTATTGCCGCTTCTGCACGCGTTCGTATGCCATCGGGCCCGATACGGAATCGGTCGATAAAGCGGCGCTCGCAAAGACGCCGAAGCAATGGGAAGACGCGTTCAAATATATCTCGGAGCGTCCGGAACTTGAAGACATCGTGATCTCGGGCGGCGATACGTATCAGCTCCCGCCGAAGAACATCGAACTCATCGGTAACGCATTGTTGGACATCCCGCACGTGCGCCGCATGCGCTTTGCCACCAAAGGCCCGGCCATCATGCCGATGAAGATCATCACCCACAAAGAGTGGCTCGATGCGCTCACGGCCGTCGTCGATCGCGGCCGCAAACTCGGCAAAGAAGTCGTGCTGCACACGCACTACAACTCGCCCGAAGAGATCACGTGGATCAGCGAAAAAGCCATGGGCATGCTGTTCGAACGCGGTATCTTCGTCCGCAATCAGTCGGTGCTGATCCGCGGCGTGAACGACACGCCCGAGCGCATGCAGCTGCTCGTCAAACGCCTGGGTCACGTGAACGTGCATCCGTACTACGTCTATATGCACGACATGGTCAAAGGCGTCGAAGAGCTGCGCACGACAGTGCAAACGGCAACCGATATCGAGAAGTTCGTACGCGGAAGCACCGCCGGCTTCAACTGCCCGACGTTCGTGTGCGATGCACCGGGCGGCGGCGGCAAGCGCGACGTGCACAGCTACGAGTATTACGATCGCGAGAGCGGCATCGCCGTGTACGCGGCCCCGAGTGTCAAACCGGGCAAAGCGTTCGTCTACTTCGACCCGATCGACAAGCTCTCGCCCGAGATGCAAGCCCGCTGGGCGGTTCGCGACTTGCAAGAACAAATGATCCACGAAGCCGTGCGCAAAGCCGGCGTGGGAGACGAGCAACTCGTACTCGCGTAGCGCAGAGCCCGAAGTCCTAGCCTAAGTGGTCCTGTGCGAACAGGGCCACTTTTGTTATGGTAAATGCATCCGCGCTTCACTGCGCGAGGAGGCGTCATGGCTCTCGACCTTTCCGCCGTCCGCTCGGCTCCCAACGTCTGGGAGATGGCGCAGGAACAACTCGACGACGTTGCCGCGCTCATCGGATTGAACGACGCAATCCACGGTTATCTTCGCGAACCCAAACGTATTCTCGAGGTCACGGTTCCGACGCGCATGGACGACGGCGGATTCAAGATGTTCAAAGGCTTCCGCGTGCAGCACAATCTTTCGCGCGGACCTTCAAAAGGCGGCATTCGCTTTCATCCAAACGTTTCGCTCGACGAAGTGAAAGCGCTGGCGATGTGGATGACGTGGAAGTGCGCGCTCGTCAACATTCCGTTCGGCGGCGCGAAAGGCGGCGTGATCTGCGATCCCAAGGCACTCTCGGAGCGCGAGTTGGAACATCTTACGCGCCGCTTTACCACCGAGATCTCCATCATTATCGGCCCGGAGAAAGATATTCCGGCACCGGATGTTTATACGACGCCGCAGATCATGGCGTGGATAATGGATACGTACTCAATGCAGTGCGGCTATTCGGTGCCGGGCGTCGTGACGGGCAAGCCCGTTTCCATCGGCGGCTCGCTTGGGCGCGATAAGGCCACCGCACGCGGCTGTTTGTATGCGGTCGACGAAGCAATGCAAGAGATCGGCGTACCAATCGAAGACGCGGCTGTCGCCATTCAAGGGTTCGGCAACGCCGGCGCTTTTGCAGCCGAACTGATGGCCGAACGCGGGTACCGAATCGTTGCCGTTTCCGACTCGCGCGGCGGTATACACAACGCGCGCGGCATCGACGTGCGGCGCGCGATCGCGCACAAGCACGAGACCGGGTCCGTGTGCGGCTTGCACAACACCGAAGCCATCTCAAACGACGAGCTGCTCGAAACCGACTGCGACGTCCTCGTGCCCGCTGCGCTGGAAAATGCGATCACCGAGAAAAATGCGCCGCGCGTCCGGGCAAAGATCGTAGCAGAAGCCGCGAACGGCCCGACGACACCGCAAGCCGACCGCATTTTATTCGAACGCGGCATCATGGTGCTGCCGGACATTTTAGCCAATGCCGGCGGCGTAACGGTCAGCTACTTCGAATGGGTGCAAGATCTGCAGAACAACTTCTGGGAGGAATCCGAGATCAACGAACGCCTGCGGCGGATTATCACGCGCGCATTCCGTGAAACGCACGAGTCTGCGGCGCGAATGCACGTCAACATGCGCCGCGGCGCTTATGCGGTTGCGGTCAGCCGCGTGGCGGACGCTACGAAGCTTCGAGGATTATATCCGTAAGGTTTACGGAAGCCGCCCGTCTGTGCCGAACTTCGTTACGCGCCCGTTGTCGTCGAAGTACACCCAGTAGCTGAACGGCGGGAGATTGTCGTAGCGCCATGCTTTCGAAGCCATGATCTTTTCAACCGGGCCGTAGACGGCGGGATAGCCGAGAATCCGCGCGACTTGCTCGCGGGTCATACCGGCCGCGACTTCACTCTGCGCATACGGCGATGCGGAAAACGTGTAAGCGCGATCCATATCCCACGCGTCCGAAAACATCGTGAAATAGGCTGCGCACGCGCCGTCGCCGGAACCGCTGGGTGTGCCGGCGCCGGGCGAGTATCCGCCCGAAGATACGAACTTCGTGTTCTTTGGTACGTCGAGCCAAATCACGACCGGACTCTCGTCAACGAATGACGATTGGCGCCCTCCGCTCCACGCGCCGACCTGCGGACCGATGCCGAATTCGTACGAACTTTTGTAAACGCGAAAGACGCGTTTAACGATAAACGATTCCGTTGCCGGTGCGCCGAAGGAGAGCTCCGCGCCCGCCGCTCCGGGAGCGCAAAGCGCAGCCAAACCTCCGCGGCCCCAAACACGTTTGCCGTCGTACCGCTCGTTCAAGCTCGTGACGTTCGCGTCGCTTACCAGCGGCGGCAAACCCGATATCTGCGTCCAATCGCTGCGCGGTTCGATGGCGATTCGTCTAGAGAATCCTTCGACGCTGAACGTCCAGCGCTGCGGCGTCATCAGTGCCAGCGTCGCCGGATGCATTGCGATCTGCGAGCGCAAAATTTCGCGGCCCTCTTCGTCATAGTAGAGCGACGATGCTTCGGGAAGCACGAGAAATTGCTGGCCTATACGAAGTGCCGGCGCCGGTCGCGGCGGCCGCGGCACGTACAAATGCCACCCGTCGACGCTTGCGTTTGCGCCGGTGATCTCGGTACCGTCACGCAGTTTAAACGATGCTATGGGAGCACGCGCGCTCAGCGAATAAAGATCGGGCGGCAACCCCCTCGTTTCGATGGTTAAGCCCGCGCGAAACGGCACGATCGTATCGCAAGGATTTGGTGCCTGCACCGGTTGAGGAGCCTTCGCCGAGATGCGCACGTGCGATCCGTAATCGCGGCCTTCCGACGAGATGAGGTGCGCGGTAAAACGGGTGAGATCGACCTGCGGCGTCGGAGGACGATCGCCTTCGCCCGTTATGCGCACCGACAGAACGAAATGATACGGCTCCGTCGCGGGCTCGATGTACATCCTTTGATGCGCGGCGAACCTGAGCTCGTTTGCGCGAACGGCCGCACGCTGCGCATCCGACAGTTTGATATCGGCGAACCGGTTGTGCGCCCACGGCGGCGGCGTGCGGTTACCGGCACAAATCCCTGCGGGCGTCTGCGCCTTAAGGGGTGCGGGCAGTACGAAAAACGGACTCGCGATGGCGGCCGGCAATAGCGAAGCAAAAACGAGTGTAAGCGGTCGCAGCATGGGACTGCGTTGCTTGCCGCCTGTTTGCGTTCCTTTTTTAGCGCGCGATCATGACGATTGGGTTGCGCGGGCGCAGCGTGATAATCGGCTCCGGCTGGATGGCGACGCCTTCGTCCGCTAATGCAAACCGGTACTTTCGGACCAGCGTTCCAAGGGTGATGCGCGCTTCGCTCCAGGCGAATTGATCGCCGATGCATTTGCGAGCACCGCCGCCGAACGGAAAGAACGCAAACGGCGCAGTCTCCGGCATGTCCAGCCAACGTTCGGGATCGAACCGTTCCGGCTCTTGGAAATGCTCCGCGGAATGGTGCATCACGAGCTGACTTACAAGCACCGTCGCGCCCTTTTTGATGCGCCAGCCGCCCGCATTCACTTCTTGCCGAGCATCCCGGCCGAGAATCCAAACAGGCGGATAGAAACGCAAAACTTCGTTGATGAATGCGTCGAGATACGGCGGTTCGTCGCTCGCCTGCAGCTCGGCGCGTAACTTCTGGGCGACATCCGGATGCTTCGCAAGCAGATACCACGCCCAAGCAAGGGCATTCGCCGTCGTTTCGTGCCCGGCGACGAACAGCGTCATGACTTCGTCCCGAATCTGCCGATCGTCCATCGCCTCGCCTGTTTCGCCATCGCGCGATGCGAGCAGCATCGAAAGTGCGTCGCCGCGGTCTTCTCCGCTTTCGCGGCGCTGCGCGATCAGCCGAAGCACGATGTCGTCCAGCAGCGCGCGCGCTTTACGGAACTTGCGCGACGGCCCCCACGGCAAGCGCCGGACGATCCAGCCGAACGGTCCGAGAATGTCGGGGAAGATCTCGACGACGTCATGCAGCGCAGCACCGACGCGGTCGGCCTCTTCGCCGGCATCTGCGCCGAACAGCGTTTTTGAAGCGATGCGCAGCGTCAGTTCCATCATCTCGGCATGCATATCGAACGCGCCCGCCGGCGGCTGCCATGCCTGCGCGTAGTCGTGCATCGTCTGCAGATATCCGGCGACGCGCGACTTGTGAAAGGCCGGCTGCACGATACGCCGCATCTTCCGGTGCAGCGGCTCTTCGCTCGTCACGAGCCCCTCGCCGAGCAACTCACGCATCGCGTGCGTGCCTTCCGACTTTACGAAGTGCTGCTGCTGCGTTACGAGAACGTCGCGGATCGCTGCGGGATCGTTAAGGAAGTAAAAGCGGCGCCACGGGACGCGAAACGTGACGACGTCGCCATATTCTCGCGAAATATCCGCAAGGTACGTGGGAAATGCACGCAGCGGCGTTGCGCGCAGACGCTTGTACGTCTCCCACATCTTTGGGCCGGGGGCTTCTCGCATTAACGCTTGACCGGAACTCCTTCGCACAACGTAACGCGCTGCGGAAGCGAACGGATGCGCAGGGACGCAAAAAACGCTGCGGCATTGGTGTCGTATGCCGGGCAGTAGCCTGCTTCCGGACCTTTGTACGGCGACAACCGCACGGCCGGGTTAGCTGCGGCGACCGCATAGATGCCTTCTTCATGGCGTGGAATGAGGGTGCCGGTAGAACCGTCGCGCAGCGTTACGGCGGAGCGATACGCTTGCCAATCGACTACGTACGGCCAGCGTCCGATCTTCAGCACCGTATCGTTGAAGAAGAGTCCGCAGATAATCGCGCACACGAGCATCGGCGTCGCAAACCGGGGAACTCGTGCGACGACGTACGCGGCCGCAATCGCGCACGCGGCGAAGAGCGAGGCGGTCCAGTGCGTGCCTATCCGCGCAATCGGATAGGCCCACGGCCCGTTGAACGTCAACTCGGCAACGAGCGGCAGCGCGAGCAGCAGCCGCCAACCCATGCGGAGCGGTGCGAATGCAAACGGCGCGAGGATTGCGATAAAAAACAGTGACTTTGCTACCGGATCGTCCACATGCAGCGAATACGACGGAATCGACGGCGCCACGTGCGCCAAACGTTCGTACGCGACAAACGCGAGGCCGTTGACCACGGCAAGCGACGTCACCGCGATACCGATGCGGCGGTCCCACCATACCGCGCACGCAACACCGAACCAAGTAAGAAAGAGCGCCTGATCTTCTTTTAATCCCAACAGCATCTGCGCGCACGCAAGGGTGCCCGCAAGTGAACGGCGCCGCGCGAAATACACGCCCGCAAACGCAACCACGGGCACGAAAACGTTTTCGAGAAAATTTCCGTAAGCGATCCCCTGAGCGCTCGGCGAAATCAGATATGCGATGCCGACGATCGTCGCGGCGCGGTCGCTCGCGCCGAACGATCGCGCAAGCGCAAACAGCGCGACGCCGCCTGCGGCGATCGCCAGCACTTGCAGCACCAAAAGCGTTTGCGCGTACGGTGCGATTGCCATCAGCGGAACGAACACGAGCAGCATCCACGAGTCGTGCACCTGCAAGTGCGGGCGCATCTCGGCATAGTTCCAAGACCCGCGCCCGTGCGCTTCGTTCGTCAGAAACTGTAAAAACGTGCCGGTGTCGGCACCATAACGCAGGGCATAGAGCTTGTTGAGATCGAGCGCGACATAGATTGCCGCAAATACCAGCGCCGCAATGACGATGCCGCGCGCGGGATGCCTCATCCGCCGGCTTTCTTGACCTGGCGCCCCTGCGCTTGAAAGTACGCGACGATCTTGTCGCGGTGGTCGCCCTGAATCTCGATCGCGCCGTTTTTGGCGGTGCCCCCGGTACCGCACAGGCGTTTAAGCGCCTTCGCCGTGTCGTCGAGTTCGCGGGGCAGCAAACCGGTAATGACGCAGACGCTGCTTGCGCGCCGGCGCTCGCGGAAGACGCGAACGACGCCATCGTCGGGCACGGGATTCTTCACGCCGCGCGCGTTCGGCAGGCCGCGACACAGGCCCCGCCAAAGCCGCGCGCATGTCCGATAGATACATCGCGGTCTTTTGCGGCGCGCGCACGGGCGCGTCGGAACGCTTTGCCGAGCTCACGGCGCACGTCGCGCGCAACATCGTCGCGGCCGGGTACGGCATCGTCTACGGCGGCGGCCGCGTCGGGCTGATGGGCGTCCTTGCGGATGCAGCCCTGGCGGCCGGCGGCGAGGTCGTCGGCGTCATCCCGCGCGCGCTGAGCACCGAAGAAGTCGCGCACAACGGCCTGACGGAACTGCATGTGGTGGAAAGCATGCACGAGCGCAAAGCGCTGATGGAGCGGCGCAGCAGCGCGTTCATCGCTCTGCCGGGCGGTTACGGAACGATGGACGAGTTCTGCGAGATTTTGACCTGGGCGCAGCTGGGCATCCACGAGAAACCGATCGGGCTACTGAACGCGTTCGGCTTCTACGACGAATTGCTCTCGCTGTTTACAAGCATGGCGCGCGAAGGGTTCATTCCGGCCTCGAGCAGCGGATTGTTTACCGCCGCCGCATCCATCGAGGAGCTGCTGCCGCTGTTGGTCTAACAACAGCCCATGAAGAAGACGATCGCAGCGGCGGCACTCGTCGCGCTCATCACCCAAAGTGCCGCGCTTCCGGCACATGCTTTCATCAACGGCGCGGCGCAAACGACGCGTGCGAAAGCCCCGCCGCCGGGCGATCCGTATCAGTGGCTCGAGGATAAAGACGGCGCGCGCTCCATGGCGTGGGTCAAAGCGCAGAATGCGCGCTCGCTTCCTATCCTCGAGCGCGATCCGCATTACGCGACGCTCTATGCGCAGGCGTTGAAGATCAACCAATCGGCTGCGCGCATTCCGACGCCTACGTTCATGGCAGGCAGCGTCTACAACTATTGGCAAGATGCGACGCACGTTCGCGGCATCTGGCGCCGCACGACACCGCAGAGTTACCGCAGCGCATCGCCGCAGTGGAGCACGGTGCTCGATCTGGATGCGCTCGCGAAAAGCGAAAATGCGAACTGGGTCTTTGAAGGCTACGACTGCGCCGAGCCTGCGGAAACGGATTGTTTGGTGCATCTTTCCGACGGCGGCGAAGATGCGCAGACGCTGCGCGAGTTCGACTTGAAGGCGGGGCAATTTGTAAAAGACGGCTTTGTACTCTCGCGCGAAAAACAGAACGTTGCCTGGGAGGACGGCGACACACTGCTGGTCGCACGCGCGTGGGAGCCCGGGGAACTCACCGCATCAGGTTACGCATACGACGTCCGCCGGTTGAAACGCGGTCAGGCGCTCGCGGACGCGCAAGAAGTCTTCAAAGGCGAGAAGAGCGACATCTCGGTCGATCCGTTCACCATCGAAGACGGCCAAGGCAACAAAGCGGTGATGCTTCGCCGCGGCGTCACGTTCTTCACGAGCAAATATTATTTTGTGACGCCGTCGGGCCTTAAACAGCTCGCGATTCCGGAAAAAGCGGGCATCGCCGGATTGGTCCATGGGCGCTTGCTCGTAACGCTGGCGCAAGATTGGGCCATCGGCGGCAAGACGTTTGCACAAGGCTCGCTTGTGTCGATGGATCTCGCGAAAACAGTGGACGATCCGGCGCATCCGCAGCCGGTGCTCGTGTTTCATCCCGGCCCGCGAGAATCACTCGGCGGCACGTCGACGACGAAAAACGACTTGGTCCTCACGGTTTATCAGAACGTGCGCGCGCGCGCATTCGTCTACGCGCCCACCGGCACGGCAAGCTGGAGCGTTCGCCGCTTAGCGCTTCCCGACAACGACTCTATCGACGTGACGGATACGTCGATCAAGACCGACGATATGTTCCTCGAAGTGCGCGGTTTCTTGACGCCCACGACGCTGTACGCCGGAAGCGCCGCTGCGGGAACGCCGCAGAAGATCAAAGCGCTCCCCGCGATGTTCGACGCAAGCAAAGACGTCGTCGAGCAGCACGAAGCGACGTCGAAAGACGGCACAAAGATTCCGTACTTTATCGTTCATCCGAAGAATATGGTGCTGAACGGTGCAAACCCGACGGTCATTAGTGCCTACGGCGGCTTTCAAATCTCGGAGACGCCGACGTATAACGGCATCATGGGCAAACTGTGGCTCGAACGCGGCGGTGTTTACGTTCTGGCGAATATCCGCGGCGGCGGCGAGTTCGGCCCGGCATGGCACGAAGCCGGATTGAAGACGCACCGGCAGCGCATCTACGACGATTTCTACGCTGTCGCCAAAGATTTGGTCGACCGCAAAGTCACGACGCCGCGGCATTTAGGCATTGCCGGCGGATCGAACGGCGGGCTGCTAATGGGCGTGGAGTTCACGCAGCATCCGGAGATGTACAATGCCGTGCAGATCGAGGTGCCGCTGCTCGACATGCTGCGCTTCGAGAAGATTCAGGCCGGTGCGTCGTGGGTCGGCGAGTACGGCAGCGTAACGGTTCCGGCCGAACGCGCGTTTCTTGCGAAGATCTCCCCGTACAACAACCTGCGCGGCGGTGTCGCCTATCCCGAACCGTTCATTTGGACGACGACCAAAGACGATCGCGTCGGACCGCAGCACGCGCGCAAATTCGCCGCAAAACTGCAAGCTATGGGCGTGCCGTACCTGTACTATGAAGTGACCGAAGGCGGCCACGGAGCGGGTGCGAATCTGAAAGAAAGCGCGAAGACCGCCGCGCTCGGCTACACGTACTTTATGATGAAGTTGATGGAGTAGCGCCGGCGCGCTTATCGACCACACGCTTCACGACGCTCATCGCATTGAGCGCTTTCGGGAAGCCGATGTACGGGATAAGCGTCATCACCGCTTCCACCACTTCCGCTTGGCTGAGACCCACGTTGAACGCACCGTGCACGTGGGTCTCCAGCTGCGCATCGCAGCCGCCCATCGTTGCCAGCGAGGCAATCGCAACCAACTCGCGCTGCTTGAGATCGCCCTCGCGTGCGTAGATCTCGCCGAATGCAAACTCGACCAAATATTTTGTAAAATCGGGCGCAAGATCCGAGTAGCGTTCGATTAGATGGTCGGCGATTTTATCGCCGTCGACTTTGCGCAGCAACGCTTCGCCGCGCTTCCATCTATCGTTCAAGTTTGCGCTTCCATTGGAAAAAAACGAACCACCACACGACCGCAGCGGCGCCTAAACCAAGGGCGGAAACGCGCGGCCATATCAGTCCGCGTTCGAGCACCGAGGGGACGATTTCGATAAGAGCCGCCAGCGTAAACGCGCATGCGGCCCCGGCCGCCAAGTTTACGGCCTTTTTGTTCGGCGCCGTTATCTTTTCGTTCATTGCGACTGCCGGCGCTGCTTACGGATCTGCACGAGCAGCACCGCGAGGAAGAACGCGTTGATTGCGAATATGGCGGGATCGGCCCAGGCGGGCCGCCATCCGAACGCTATTTCGCACCACATGATGATGCAAGCCGCGCAGAGCAGCACGATGGCAACCCACTGCGCGACCCGGAACA
>DASSRQ010000263.1:0-7622 GCA_035701665.1 Vulcanimicrobiaceae bacterium | reverse complement strand
GGCGCGCCTGTTGGAGCTCTCGCTTCCGGTCTCACTCTTTTACGGGTTGCTCGTGCGGCGCACCGTCGATATCGGTTTCGTCATCAACCGCGTCGCGGTCTTCGGCTTGATCTCCGCGCTGGTGCTCGGCGTCTTCGTGCTGCTCGAATATCTCGCCGGTCACTTTGTCGAAACGCACGGCGCGGAATCCTGGGCAGTCCAACTCGGCATCGCGATGACAATCGGCGTTTCCGCGAGATTTTTGCACGGCTGGGTGGACCGGTTCGTGGATCGCGTATTCTTCGCTAAACGTCACAGGGACGAATCGGCGCTGCAGCGCTTCGCGCAAGAAGCCGAAGCATTCACCTCGGCAGATACACTGCTCGATAGAGCGCTACGCATCGTAAACAACCACACCGACACATTGGGCGCGGCTATCTATCTGTGCGGTGACGACACTGCGACGCTGACACGCGGCGCCAGCCCGTTTCCCGAAAAAATCGACGCGGACGACCCGCTCCTCGTCGCCATGCGCCGCTGGAACGAGCCGGTCGACACGCACGACGCCCCCACCGCGTTTCCCGACGGCATGGTCTTCCCGATGAGCGCGCGCGGCAGGCTTATCGGCGTACTGGCATGCCGCACGAAACGCGACGCAACGGCCTTCGCGCCGGACGAACGTGAACCGCTGGCAGGCGTGGCGCGTGCCGCAGCGCGAGCGCTAGACACGATCGGCACGCGACCCGCTGCTACGGGCGAGGCCATTGTACCGATCTTACTGTCGCTGCAGTCGGCGGTCGCTGGATTACAGCAGAGCGTCGAGGCGATGCAGCAGCACATTACGATGCCGCGAGAAGGAGTCTAACCGCAAATGAGTTGGCGAGACATAGCGCGTGTGGCGATAATTCTGTTCTTGAGCGGGTGGGCCATCTTGCAGCTAGCTCCCGATTTGCTCCTTCCGTTTCACCCCTATGGCGTATTAGGATTCTCAACCGACACTTACGGAACCGTCAGCGCCGTCGACAAGGCTGCCGCGAGCCGCGGGTTGCACGTGGGCGATCGCCTCGACCTTAAACGCGCTTCACTGCGCCTTGCAGAGGCGGGCTTCGGTCAATTAATCGTGCTCTACCCCCCGGGCACCAATGAGACCGTGCCGCTGACGTCGGGGAAAACGCTAACGCTCCAATCCCACGTTTTGCCCCGGACGCTTCCCAACGATGTGACGAACGAGATCGATGTGCTCGCAGCCATGGCATTTGTCGTCATCGCTTCGCTGCTCGTTCTCGTACGCCCCGGCCCGGTCACGTGGGCATTCTACTTTTTCTCGTACCCGTTCTTTCAGCCCGGGACAATATTCGGTGAATACGCGTCCGGAGGCGTGCTCGCGTTCGGCTCGATCCTTAACGACATCGTTGGAGTGGCTGGTCCGTTCGCGCTCTTCTCATTTGCTCTGCGGTTTCCGGATAAGGAGCTGTCGAGAGCAGCCGGCGTCGCAGAACGGGCACTGATGTGTCTGCTCGGCGTCTTTATCGTCATGAACGTCGCGATCATCGCGGTATTTTTGACCGCACGAGGAAACACGCCGCGCGCGGTTGTCGACATTCAGTACTACATCTCCGTAGCGTTGTACTTGGCAGGCTTCGGAATGCTGGCGGTGCGGTATTTCACGGAAAGCCGAGACTCGCGCAACCGATTGCGATGGGTTGTGCTTTCGTTCTTGGTCGCATTCATGCCCAACCTGATCTTCGGGTATGCGGGGCAATTCCTCGGCCTTTACTTGCCGATATGGGTCGTAAACCTCACGGCGAGCCTTACCGTGATAGCACCCGTCGGTCTGGCTTATACCATCTTGAAGCACCGGCTGTTCGACGTGCGCTTCGTGGTAAGCCGCGCGTTCGTTTATGCCGTGCTAACTTCGCTGTCGGTCGGCGTATTGGCTCTGCTGGATTGGGGCTTCGGCAAATGGCTCGAAGACTCGAAGTTCGCGCTGTTTGTGGAACTCGCACTCGCTTTGGTGATCGGCATTGTTATGACATCGCTGCACAAGCGCATCGAACATTTCCTCAACGCCGTCGTGTTTCGCGCGCAGGCGCTCGCGCTCGAAGGCCTGCGCCGTTTCACGAACGAGTTGGATCTCATCTCCGATCCGCATCGCCTGCTCGTGCAAACACACGAATCGCTCGCCAACCGCCTGGACGTGGAGTACGTCGCGATCTACACCGCCGAGGGGGCATCGTTCGCACAAACGTCGCCTCCCGACGATCGCGCGCCGGCGCTGCTCGCCGGCGACGATTTCGCCGTCCTGCGCCTACGCCGCTGGCACGAACCTTTCGAATGCGACGAAGCCAAGCACCCGTTGCGCAGCGCGCTGCTGCTGCCGATGAGCGCCCATACCGAACTCGTCGGCTTCATCGTATGCGGTCCTAAAAACGAACACGCTCGCTACGCGCCGGACGAAGTCGCAACCCTGGCAGCCCTGGCGCACCGCGCCGGCACCGCATACGTATGGCTGACACGCCTGCAATTCGCACCGGCACCGACTGCAGCAAGCGTGACACAGGCATGAACATCTTGCGTCGTTGACTCTTCTTCTCACTCGATCGCCGCGGCATGCGCGTTCGCGACAGCATGTCCCGCACGCGCCTGCTTAGGCGTGCGCAGCAGCAAAACCAGCGGCGTGAGCACCAGCGTTACCGCGCCCAGCATGTAAAACGCATCGCCGAACGCCATCGCCAGCGCTTGCTGCTGCACCAGCCCGGCTAGAGTTCCCAGCTGCGCATGCGCCGCCAAAGCATGCTGCACCGGCGGCCGCGCGAGATTGATGCTGGCGGATAACGCATCCTGGTGCAGCGCTCCACGCCGGTCGAGCAGCGTCACCAAAATCGCGGTCGATAGCGATCCGCCGAGCTGTTGGCACAAACTCAGCAGCGACGTGGCCTTCTGCGTTTCGAAACCCTTGACCGAACTGAGCACCGCAACCGCAAGCGGCACGAACAGCATGCCGAACCCGACTCCGCCGAGCACGAGCGGGAACACGAACGTCATAAACTCGCTACTGGTCGTCAGTACGCGCGCGGTCAGCACGTTCGCTAACGCGACGATGATGAAGCCGATGCCGAGCAGCACTTGCGGACGCACTTTGAACCGGTTCAGCAGCGCCAGCGTAGCAAACGTCATAAACATGATGCCGAGCGCGCGCGTCAGAATCGACAGGCCGGAAAGCGTTGCGGTAAACCGCAGCAGGCTTTGCTGAAACTGCGGCGCCAAAATGACACCGCCGAACAGCGAAAACGCCAAGAGCATCGCGAGCACACATCCGGCGGCCACCGTCCGGTTCCTCATAAGAATCCGCAAATCGACGATGGGATTTTTGACCACGCGCAGTTCCCAGTACGCAAACGCCGCAAGCGCAACGACGGCAACGACCGCAGTCAGCAAAATGTTGCGATCGCCGAACCAGTCGTAGCGTTCGCCTTCGTCCAGCACGTACTGCAGACAGCCCAGGCCCATAGCCATGAGCGCAAGGCCGATCCCGTCGACGGACGGCCGGCCCTGCCGCTGCGGATCGCGCAGCAGCATGAAGCAAAGAATCGCCGAGATAATGCCCGGAATCACGTTGACGTAAAAAATCCAATTCCACGACAGCGAATCGGTCAGCACGCCGCCGAGCGTCGGTCCTATCGACGGGCCCACAATGGCTCCGAGCGACGTCAGCGCTTGACTCAAGCCCAGCTGCTTGGGCGGAAATGTGTCGCGCATGATCGCTTGGCCGGTTGCAATCAGGCCGCCGCCGCACAGTCCTTGCAGCACGCGATAGAGCACGAGTTGGTCGAGTGAGACGGCCGTTCCGCACAACGCCGACGTAACGGTAAAACCCACAATCGCCGCGACGTAGTAGTTGCGTCTGCCCAGCAGTTGCTGCAGCCACGGCGTAAGCGGAATGACAATAACGGCAGCAACGATGTAGCCGGTCACGACCCACGCTGCTTGGTCGAAGTTGGCCCCCATGTTGCCCTGGATCGTCGGCAGCGCCACGTTGACGATCGTGGCGTCCAGCACTTGCAGCAGCGTCGCGAGCATAACGCCCGTCACAATCAGCCAGCGCCGGCTGCCGTATTCCACCAGGTCGTCGTGCGCGTCCATCTTTTCTTATGGTTGCACCGCCCGGGCCGCGGGTCCTTAAGGTATGGTGAAGCGGCCCCGAGCCCTCGCGCCCGCCGGACCCTTGGCGACCGGCCGTGCCACACTCCCCGTAGGGAGGATGCACCATGCGCTTTCGTAGCCGCGGTTACCGAAAATGAGTACTTCGGACGACGGAAACCTAGCCGATATGAGCCAAATCCGAGGCATGCCAGACAAGCGCTTCGGGAAGCCGCGCCCGTCCGGCGAGCCGAGTGGTTCGCTCGATCGTAAGGTGCGCATCTTGTTGGAGCTCATCCGCAATAAATTCGTGACGGTCAGCCGGCTGTGCGAACAGTACGAAACGTCCGAACGCAGTTTGCTGCGCGATTTTCAAGAACTGCGCAAGATCGGCGAAACCGCCGGCTTCTCGCTCAGCGAAAAGATCGAAAACGACCAAGTGCGCCTGGTGCAATTCGATCAGCGCCCGACCGCGATCGAGGCGCAAGGCCGCGCCGTCCGCACGCTCATAGCCGACGCCATCGGCGCGTTCGGCGAACCGCTGCAACAGCGTCTCGAAACGCTTTCCGGAAACGGCAAGTACAACGGCGAACGCCGCTTTCTCAAATTTCTTCTGCCGAAACTGCGCGAAGGCTCGCGCGTTGCCGACGTCTACAACGACCTCGAATCCGCATGGCTGGCAAATGCGCGCGTAAGTTTCGATTATTCGGAAAAGACGCGCACCGTCGAACCCGCCGCGGTGTTCGTGCGCTCCAACCGTTATTATCTGCTCGCGCGCGATCCGCAGTCCCGCGATTGGAAGTATTTCGCCCTCGATAAAATCGAAGGCGCCATCACGCGCGCCGGCTCGTTCTCACCGCAGCCGATTCCCGAACGCTACCTCAACAACGACGTCATCGGGTTTCTGCAAGGCAAAGGCGAACATCGCGTAAGCGTGCGCCTATCGTCATCGGTTGCCGCATCCGCGCTCTCGCGCGAATGGCAGCGCGTGCAAGAGATTCAACATCACGGCGACGGCTCCGCAACCATCACGTTCACCGTGAGCGACATCAGCGAAGTCGTGCGCTGGGCACTCGGTTTCGGTTCCGAAGCGCAGGTAGTCGGCCCCGAAGCCGCCCGCGAGATGGCCCGCTCCATCGCCGAACAAATCTGGCGCGCGTATGAATAACTGTCGAGGCCTCCTCGCAATCATCCTAGCGCTAGCGTTTGTATCCCCCGGCCCAACTCTCGCACGCGGACACTACAGTTACCGCTCCCACCACTCCCGTATCCATCGCAGTGCCGAAGCGAAGGCGGAGTTCAAACGCATGACCGGGTTCCCACACGGCCGCCCGGGCTATGTGATCGATCACGTCATCCCGCTCGCATGCGGCGGTGCCGACGCGCCGGCCAACATGCAATGGCAAACCAAAGCCGATGCAAAAGCCAAAGATAAATGGGAACGCAAAGGCTGTTCGCACGGCCATAGGCACTAGACGCGCCGCCCAGCCACCCTCGATCCACCACAGATCGCTAACGAGGCACGAGGCGCCTCACGCCTCACTAAGCAAACCACCCGGATCGAGTGTGTCCTTCGGCGCAGCGCCCCTCCCTCACATCGGCGTTTTCGCCGCCGCCGGTTGATACGAAAACTGCAGCGGCACCTCGAACGAGCAGGCATCGGCACTAACATGCAGCGCTCCCGCATCTCGTCGTGATAGGCGCACACCGGATACGTCGTACGCCACCCCGATCGGCAGATCGTGCCGAACGTCCAAGATCGCTTCCACCCGCGCACCGTAGTGACGCGCTTCTTCCCGCAGTGCTGCAAGCGAGCCCGACGGCTGCACCGCAATAGCGCACGCGCCGTGCACGATCAGGTACTGCCTCCGGTTACAAGCGAGCTGATTTAGCGTCAGCACAACAAGCTCGCCGTACGTGTCCGCGCTCTCCTCTATCAGCGCCTCGTTCCATCCGGCCTCGCCGTTCTCCAATGCCCACGACTGCAGTTCCAGCGTTTTCAAAACGTGATCGAGATCCAGCGCGCGCTCTTCATCCTCGTGCACCACGACCAGATGCCTGCGCACAAGAGCGGTGTCCAGGACACGGCTTCGCCCTCGCGCGCGTCGACGATCAGCAGCCGCCCATCCGAACGCATGTGCACGAAATCACGCAGTCCCAGAACACTCACGCGCTTGGCTACAAACAAGCCTCTGGAAACTTCAGCTAAACCAGCTGTAAACTATGGACACCGCGACAATAGGTAAGGAGAGCATACCGTGTCAGCAAGCGCATGCCCCGTTCACAAATCACGTACCGGCCGCTCGAGCCGCGATTGGTGGCCCGAACAGCTTCGTCTTTCGATCTTGCGTCAGGAATCGTCAAAATCGGATCCGATGGGTGCGGATTTCGACTATGCGCAAGAGTTCGAAAAACTCGATCTTCCCGCGGTCAAGCGCGATCTCGCTGCGCTCATGACACAGTCGCAAGACTGGTGGCCGGCCGACTTCGGCAATTACGGCCCGCTCATGATCCGCATGGCGTGGCACAGCGCGGGCACGTACCGCATCGCGGATGGACGCGGCGGTGCGTCCGGCGGACTGCAGCGTTTTGCGCCGCTCAACAGCTGGCCCGACAACGTCAATCTCGATAAAGCGCGCCGTCTGCTGTGGCCCGTCAAACAAAAATACGGCAAACAGATCTCGTGGGCCGATCTCATCATTCTGGCGGGTAACGTCGCGCTCGAAGAGATGGGATTCAAAACGTTCGGATTCGGCGGCGGCCGTCCCGACGCGTGGGAACCCGACGAATCGGTGTATTGGGGCGCCGAAAGCGCGTGGCTCGCCGACGAACGCTACGCCGGCGAACGCATCTTAGAAAATCCGCTTGCGGCCGTGCAGATGGGACTCATCTACGTCAATCCCGAGGGACCGAATGGTAATCCCGATCCCGATGCCGCGGCAATCGACATCCGCGAAACGTTCCGGCGCATGGCGATGAACGATGAAGAAACCGTCGCACTGATCGCAGGCGGCCATACCTTCGGCAAGACGCACGGCGCGGGCGATCCGTCCAACGTAGGCGCGGAACCCGAAGCGGCCGACGTCACGCTGCAAGGCTTGGGTTGGAAGAGCACGTTCGGCAAAGGTCACGGCGGCGATACGATCGGCGGCGGCCCCGAAGTGACTTGGACCACAACGCCGACCAAATGGAGCAATAACTTTTTCGAATCGCTCTTCGGCAACGATTGGGAACTGACGCACAGTCCCGCCGGCGCTAAACAGTGGGTTGCAAAGAACGGCGCAGCGCTCGTACCCGATGCGCACGATCCGTCGAAACGCCACAAGCCCGCGATGCTGACCACGGATCTCTCACTCCGCTTCGATCCGGCGTACGAAAAGATCTCGCGACGCTTCTACGAGCACCCCGAAGAATTTGCCGACGCGTTTGCACGCGCGTGGTTCAAACTCACGCATCGCGACATGGGTCCTCGCGCACGCTATTTAGGACCGGAAGTGCCGTCC
>DASSRQ010000262.1:0-4453 GCA_035701665.1 Vulcanimicrobiaceae bacterium | reverse complement strand
CGCCGGTACGGCAGGCATCGATGATGAACGCGCGCAGGCATTCAAGACGCAGCGCGAAGTGCGTGAATGGCTAGATGCGCGCCGGCTTCAGCGAGCGACGCCGCGCAAAGTAGCCCGATCGAGTTCGCGGATGCGCCTGCGGAGCGACGGATGTGTTGCAAAAAGCATCTCGAACCACCACGGCTGCTCGTCTTCCGCCAAATTCTGATCGCGTAAGCGGCGGAAAGCGGATGCCCCGACGGCCGGCGCGCCCGTCGCCTGCAACGCGAAGTGATCGGCGGCCCATTCGCGCGAACGCGAGAACGCCGCAAGCATAGGCCGCAACATCTGCGTCAGAATAGTCGACCAGAACGCGATTTGTGCGAGTGTCGTCGCGCGCGCGGACGACTCCGGCGAGTGGTCGCGTATCGTTTCGAACGAACCCATGAGCACGATCGTCGAAACCACTTGTCCGGCCGCAACCATTCGCCACGTATCGCCCGACACGTAGTGGCCCAATTCGTGCGCGACGACGAACTCGATCTCATCATCCGTAAAATGTTCAAGGAGCGTGTCCCCGACCACGATCCGGTGCGTCCCGCCGATGCCGGTAACGAATGCGTTGGCCTTTTTCGTCTGCTTGCTCATGTCCATGCGCAAGATTTGCGCATTGCCGACGCCGTACCGCGCCGCAAGCGCGCGCAAACGCGCTTCAAGCGGGCCTTCGAGCGGCGTGTACTTGTTGAACATCGGCATGACGAACACCGGAACGACGACGTTCGCAGCGACGAGCAGCGGCAGCGTCCCCGCGCTTGCGAGCATCGCCCACGCTTGCGGAAAACGACGAACGATCCATGCGAAACCGGCCGTCAGCAGCACGGTAACGCCGGTGCCCAATGCCTCTTCCTTGCATTTATCCGAGATCCACGACGCAAGAGGCTGTTCGCTCATGCCGTAACGGCGCTCGAGCGCATAGCCTTCGACGTAATCGGTCAGCGCATTGAGGCCGCCTTCGAGAACCGATCCTTCGAGCGCAAAGACCGGAGCCCGCAGCCATACGGGCAGCCCGCGCACGCTCGCTTCCATCGCGTCCCCGAGCGGGCCGTAGGCGGCGGCCGCTGTCGACGCCAGCGAGCGCGCGATGCCGGAGAGCATCAACGCGCGGCGGATGCGCCCGTAGCGACTCGCGTCTGCCTGACCGTCCGGCTGCGGCGCGGGCATCGTCACGGCTTCGTAGGCACGGTACGCTGCGTAACCGGCTGCAAAGCCGGCCGCGATGCCGAAAAGAATGTTGCGTGCCTTCATGGTACTCCGCGAAACGATGCTGCTGTTAAAGAACGCCCGGTGTTATGTGCTGGACCCGGCTACGGGTTCGTATTCCCGAACGAACGGCTTGTTACTCGACGGCGCGCGGATCGCCTCGACCGATCCCGCCGATGCAGGCAGCGGCATCGAAACGATCGATCTCGACGGCGCAACCGTGCTTCCGGCATTCGGAGATGCGCACGTGCATCTGACCGATGTCGGCCTGTTTCTCGACGCGTTCTTTTTAGGCGACACGCGATCGTACGCCGATCTCGACGCCGCCGTGGCAAAGATTCCGCCCGCGCAGTTTGTCCTCGCCGGTCAATACGACGAGAGTTTCTGGACGGATGGAAAGACCGCCGGCGCAGCGCCGCTGGAGCGCCATCATGCCGATGCATATGCCATGCTCGTGCGTGTCGATGGCCATTCGTGCGTCGTCAACCGAAAGACGTTTGCATGGCTGCAACTGCCGCCCGATCTGCAAGGCATCGAACGCGACGAACACGGCGAGCCCACCGGCAAACTCTTTTTGGCGGCCAACTGGCGCGCGCAGGCGCACTTCATGAACCACCTGCCGCTGCGCGCAAAACGCGATGCCGAAACGCGCGCTGCAAAGCTTGCGCTGCAGCGCGGCTATCTACATCTGCACGCGCAGCTCGTTGGATTTGCCCGCGAGGAGTACGCGCAGGAGATCGAAGCCCTCAATGCGCTCCCGGGTGTTAAAATCTATCCCAAGATCTGCGAGCCGGATCCGCACCTGGCGCGCGAACTCGATCTCAAGTACGTCGGCGGCGACGTCTTTCTGGATGGATCGATCGGCAGTTGCACCGCAGCGGTTAGCCGGCCTTTCGAGACGGCCGGCGGCAACGGCGAGCTGAAGTACAGCGACGACGAACTCTACGTGTATTTTTCAACGGCCGAAGCGCTCGGAATCTCCGCCGGCGTCCACGCCATCGGCGACCGGGCGATCGAACAATGCATTGCAACGTGGGAACGTGTGCTGAACGGCAAGGCGAGCGCCCGCGGCACGCGTCACTTTATCGAACACTTCGAGATTGCCACGCAAGAGCACATCGAGGCCTGCGCCCGGATGAACATCCATCTCTCGATGCAGCCGCAGTTCGATCTGCTCTGGGGCGGCGCGGGCAACATGTACGAAACGCGCTTGGGCGAGCAGCGCATGCGCTCGATGAACGCGCTCGGGCGCGCCCAGCGCGCCGGTGCGGTGCTGTGCGGCGGCGATGACAGTCCCGTTTGCAACCTCTCGCCGCTCGAAGGCATGCATGCCGCGGTCGCGCATCACGAACCGCAAGAGCGCCTTACGGCGCAGCAAGCGGTGACGATGTACACGCACAACGTCGCGCGCTTAGGTCACGTGGAAACGCAAACGGGCCGCATCGCACCGGGACTAGCGGCCGATATCGTGGTGTTGGATCGCGACCCGTTTGACGGAGCGCGGTTCATTGATTGCGGCGTTCTTGCGGTCTATGCCGACGGTGTGCGCGTCAGCGGCTAATCGCGGCCGTACAGGTGGCGCAACTCGTCCTTCGCGCGTTCTAACGTGCGCCTGCGCGTCTCGGGCAAGTTCTTTCCTGCGCGATTGATGTAGAACGTCAGCATCGACATGGCCGAACGGTACGGTTCGGCTTTACGCCGCGAACTATGCTCCGCCGAACGCTTGAGCGATTGCGCTATCGCCTTGGCGCTGCGCTGTTTGAAAACGTCGCGCTCCAAATCGAGTGCATCGCTGTGTTCGGTTACGTCTTGCGACCACTTGCGCTGTGCCATGACCGTCGTTTACCCACTTGCGCCTATCACGCATGTCGTGATAGGCAAATGTGGTCCCAAAGTATCGCACTATCCGCGCCTTATTCAGGTCGAGCGGTAACTATAGCGGGGCGCGGTAGTGAGGAACCCGCTCCGGGGACATGGAAAGCGATACGGAGAGCAACCGGGTGGCTGGAGGAGGGGCGGCACGATGTCTAATTACGTTGCAATAATTGAAAAATCGCGCACGGGCTTCAGCGCGTATGTGCCTGATCTGCCCGGCTGTTTCGCCGCCGCTTCCTCGCTCGCGGAGATAAAAACCCTCATTCGCAGCACCGTTGTGTTTCATGTCGAATGTCTGCGCGAAGAAGGGCAACCGATTCCTGAACCCTCTATAGCGGCAGTCGTCGAAGTGACGGCGTAGCGCAGTGCTGCGTTAGATCAGCGAAATCGTCTCTTTCGGCTTCGGATGCGCCCGCACGGCCGCAAGCAACGCTTCCGCTAATTGGTCGCACACCGGGTCGTCGATCTCGTCGACACGTCCTTCGTCGGCCAACCGCGCCTTTTGCGGATCGATCGGCAAGCGCGCAAGAACCGGCGCCTGCGCCAACTCCGCAACGCGATCGGCATACGACGGTCCGAAGATTTCGTACTTCGTGCCGGTGTCCGGCGCTTGGAAGTACGACATGTTCTCCACGACGCCCAAGATCGGTTTCTTGAGTTGATGCACGAGGTTCGCCGCCTTGCGTACGATCATCGTCGCGAGCGCCTGCGGCATCGTCACGAGTATGACGCCGTCGATCGCAAGCGACTGCAGCACCGTCAGCGGCGCATCCGACGTTCCCGGCGGCAGATCGATCAATAAGAAGTCGAGATCGTCCCAAACGACTTGTTCGTAAAACTGACGGATTACGCCGGAAACGATCGGACCGCGCCAGACCATCGCGGTATCTTCTTTATCGGTGAGCAGATTCGCGCTGACAACCTGGATCGCGCTGCGCGTTTCGGCCGGAATCATCAGCGGCTGCGGATTGCCTTGCGGCGTCTTCGGCGCATCCGGATCCGCTTGGATGATTAGCGGTTTGTTCAATCCGAACAGCTTCGGAATCGACGGACCGGTAATATCGCCATCGAGAATACCGACGCGCAGATTCTGCCTGCGAAGGCCGACCGCCGTGAGTGCGGTGACGAGCGACTTTCCGACGCCGCCCTTGCCCGACATAATCGGGACCACATGTTTGATCGGTGCGCGTCCGCGGAACGCCCCCGGTGCGCGCCGCTGCGGCGTGCGATCTTCGGTTGCGATGTTAGGCACGAATCCCGATAAGCGCGCCTGCGCAAGCGCGGCCAGAATCGGCTGAACGCGAAGACCGTGCGCGTTCGCGCCTTGTTCGATCGTCTC
>DASSRQ010000261.1:0-10640 GCA_035701665.1 Vulcanimicrobiaceae bacterium | reverse complement strand
TACGTGCCGCAGAACCAGTACTACGGTTCGACGCCGTACTACGGTAACTACAACGGTTACTACGGAGACGAAAACGACGGCGATCAGGGCGGCTACTACGGCAACAGCGGCTACTACAATGGCGGCTACAACAACAACGGCGTGTGTCCGGTAAGCGACATGTACGGTAACACGGGTTATACGTACTGCGGCAGCCAGGCGTCGTATACGACTCCGTACGACAACTGCGTCTGGACGTCGGATGCATACGGCAACAGTTACTGTGCCGCATCGCAGACCGTCGGATACGATCCGTATTACCAGAACACCGGTTACAGTCCGTACGGCGGCAGCTACGGCGCATACGCACCGCAGCAAGTTCAAGGCCTCGTCGTTGCCAAGACCGGAAATCTCCTAATGGTCCTGGGCGGGAACGGCCTGAACCCGATCATGGTGAACGACCAGCCGGCACTGCAGAACGGCTATGCCGTGAACGGTCCGGTCGCAGTCGGCCAGGTCGTCAGTGCCTATGGCTATTACAGCGGAGACACGTTCGTAGCGACGTCGCTGATGTAACGTCCGGTACCGGGGAACGTCCCGGCAATCGCGAAAGGCTCCTCAACTAGCTGGTTGCTTTCTGAGGAGCCTTTTCATATGTTCCGACGTTCGCTATTCGCGCTTCTTGCTTTTGCCGTGACGGCCGGTGCGGCATCCGCCGCCGCCCCCGCGGGCATGCAACTCCCACCCCAGCCCAAGGTCCGACCCGCCGGTATCCCCGCGGGGTACATGCTCGTGAGTCCGTGCATCCGCGGGATGGGCGATCATTGGGCCAATCTCAAAGACATGAACGCTCCGATCTATGGTACCGACGGAAAACATGTCATCTTCTCGGAGATCATGGTTCCCCTCAAGACCCTCAACGCGGGATTCAACTATCCGGCATTGGGTGCGGTCCCCGGCCACACGATCAACCATGTTGCCATCGAGTTCCACCCCAAAGGCCATGAAGGCATGCCGATCCCGCACTACGACGTGCACGCCTACTACATTACGCCGGCGCAGCGCAGCGCGATCTGTCCGAACGGCGTTCCGGACCCGGATGCCAAAACCGACATGAAAATGTAGCTTCGGCACCGGCCGATAAAAAGAAGCCGCCCGCAGAAGCAGGCGGCTTTTTCCTTTTCGAACCCAGGGTCGTTACGGGCCGGAGACCGTACCCCAGGTCACGGAGTCGATCTGCCAGGTGCCGCCGGAAGACAGCAGCGTGAACGTCCACGTTCCGTGCTCCACGGAGCGCTTGCCGTTCATGGTTGCGGCAACATCGGTCGCGATGACCATGTACGCCCGGTTGCCGGCTCGATCGAACGCCGTCACTTTCCCGAGGGTCCCATGCACGTTCGACAGTTTGGCCGCTTTCATCATCGAGCCGAAACTGGAGAGGTACGAGGACGCGGCGGACGGGCCGCTCCAGCGGAACGGGGCAAATTCGTCCACGATCACGGCCGTAGAGGTCAAGGCTCCGGCAGCCGGCGCGGTGCTGTTCGTATTGAGCGCCTGCAGCAGGGCCTGAACCGGTTTCATCATCGCGGGGGTCGGCTTGGGCGTGGCGGCCCCGGCGGATGCGCTGAAAGTAAGCAGCAGTCCGAGTCCCAGGGCGGTAAGGCGAAGTTTCATACGCTGAGCCCTCCATTAAGGTAGCGCGGAATGCATCCGACTTCACCCTGGCCGCCGTACGTCCTTGACGCGCGCGAGCCGTTGCGGTAAGATTCCCGGGTTGTGGCCCAGCGGCTGCGGCTTTTTGCCGCGCCGCGAAAGAAATAAGAGAAGTACGCCAGGGTCCGTGTGCTTCAATCAACTATCAGGACGAGGATACACATGAAAAACATCCTTGGCCGCAAGGTTGGGATGACGAGCGTGTTCACTGAAGACGGCAAGTATGTGCCGGTGACAGTGATCGAAGCCGGTCCCTGCACGGTGGTCGAGCGCAGAACGAAAGACAAGCACGGCTATGAAGCTGTTGCTTTATCTTTCGGCGACGTCAAAAAGTCGCGCGTCTCGCGTGCCCTTGCCGGACATTATAAGAAGAACGACGCCGAGCCCAAGCGCCATATCCGCGAGTTTCGCGACGATATCGACGGCGTGGAAGCCGGTCAGACGATCACGGTTGCCGAGTTCGCTCCGGGCGATCGCGTCGACGTCGTCGGCATCTCGAAAGGCCACGGTTTCTCCGGCGGTATCAAACGCCACAACTTCAGCGGCGGCGGTGCGAGCCACGGCTCGATGATCCATCGTCAGCCCGCTTCGAACGGCGATACGAATGCCGGCCGGGTAGTCAAAGGCAGCCGCCGTCCCGGTCACTATGGCGTCGATCGCGTGACACATCAGAATCTGGAAGTCGTGCGCGCCGATGCAGAACGCAATCTGCTGCTGCTGCGCGGCCCCGTTCCGGGACCGAAGAACGCGCTCGTCGTCGTCAAGCTCAGCGTCAAGGCCGAGAAGGCGGTGGCGAATGCCTAACGTTATCGACGTAACCGGAAAAGTCGTTCGCGAAGAACAGACGCCCGACGTATTCGGAAAAGAATACGGCGACAAACTGCACACGATCTATCGCGCCGTGCATCGCGAGCTCGCCAGCCCCCGCGCCGGTACCGCTTCGACCAAGAAGCGCGACGAAGTCAGCGGCGGCGGACGCAAGCCGTGGAAGCAAAAGGGCACCGGCCGCGCACGCCAAGGTTCGATCCGTTCGCCGCAGTGGGCGCACGGCGGCGTCGTGTTCGGACCGCGTCCGCGCAGCTATGTCACCGACCTCAATAAGAAAGAACGCCGCGCCGCATTCGTCGCCGCGCTGTCGGATCGTTTCCGCAGCGACGCCGTGACGGTGCTCGACGCAGCGAACTTCAATCTCACCAAGACCGCGGACTTTGCAAAACTGCTGTTCGGCAGCGCAAAGGATGCGAAGAAAGGCCCGAGCACGCTCGTCGTGTTCGGACGCGACGAAGCCGTGGGCGATTCGCTGCACCGCGTCGGCCGCAATCTCAAAGCCGTCGGCGTCACGCACACCGGCGCGCTCGACGTGAAAGACGTGCTGCGTTACAGCCGCATCGTGTTCACCGCCGACGCGTACGCGCAGATCGTCGGAACCTTTGCCAAGGAGTCTTCGAATGCAAGCGCATGACGTGATCGTTTCGCCGCGCATCACCGAGAAGAGCATGACCAACGCTCTCTCGCAGCAGTATAGCTTTGTCGTGCATCCCGATGCGACCAAGACGCAGATCCGTCACGCGATCGAAGAGATCTTCAAAGTGAACGTGCTCAAAGTCAACACGGTCAACGTCGGCGGAAAGCGTAAGAGCTTCGCTCGCAAGGGCGCCAAAACCGAAGGCCACACGAAGGACTATAAGAAGGCCGTTGTCACTCTCAAGCCGGGTCAGAAGATCGAACTCGGCGGCGTCAACTATTTCGAGCAATAATCATGCCGGTTAAAAAGTATAAGCCGACCAGCGCCGGTAAGCGCTTCATGACCACGCACGACTTCTCCGAGCTGAGCAAAGCCGGTCCGGAGAAATCGCTCGTCGAGGTCCGCAAGAAGCACTCCGGCCGCAACAACAACGGCCACATCACCGTCCGTCACAAAGGCGGCGGCACGCGCAGACAGTACCGTCTGATCGACTTCAAGCGCACGAAAGATGCCATCCCGGCAAAGATCGCGACGCTCGAGTACGATCCGAACCGTTCGGCGCGCATCGCGCTCGTGAACTACAAAGACGGCGAGAAGCGTTATATCCTCGCGCCGCTCGGCCTCAAAGTCGGCGACGTCATCGAATCCGGCCCGTCCGCCGACATCAAGACCGGCAACTGCTTGCCGATCAAGAACATTCCGGTCGGTACGGTCATTCACAACATCGAGCTGCGCCCCGGACAGGGCGGCAAGCTCGTGCGCAGCGCCGGCGGCTCCGCGCAGCTGATGGCCAAAGAAGGCGAGTACGCGCAGGTGCGTATGCCTTCGGGCGAAGTGCGCCGCATTCTCGTGGTGTGCCGCGCGACCATCGGTCAGCTCGGAAACATCGAGCACGAAAACGAGATCGTCGGTAAAGCCGGCCGTCAACGCCATCGCGGCAAACGCCCGAGCGTTCGCGGTATCGCCATGAACCCGGTCGACCATCCGCACGGCGGTGGTGAGGCGCGTTCCACCTCGGGACGTCCGCCGACGACGCCTTGGGGTCAGATGACGATGGGCAAGAAGACGCGCCGCAACAAGCGCACGCAAAACATGATCGTCCGCAAGCGTGGTAGCAAGTAATGGGAAGAAGTCTTAAAAAAGGTCCGTTCATCGCGGACCATCTGATGAAGAAGATCGATGCGATGAACGATCGCCGCGAGAAGCGCGTCGTCAAGACGTGGTCGCGCGCGACGACGATCGTTCCCGCAATGGTCGGTCACACGATCGGCGTGCACAACGGCAAGGCCCACGTTCCGGTGTTCGTCACCGAGAACATGGTCGGTCACAAGCTCGGCGAGTTCGCACCGACGCGGAACTTCCGCGGTCACGGCGGCGACAAGGCGGCGGTGAAGTAATGGAAGCCGTTGCACATCTGAAGTTCGCCCGCGTCGGCCCGCGCAAGCTGCGCCGCGTTGCGGATGCGATCCGCGGCAAGAGCGTTCGCGAAGCGCTGGTTCTGCTCGAGTTCGCCGGCGTGTTCGCCGCCGAGCCGATGCAGAAGCTGCTCAAGAGCGCCGTTGCCAACGCCGGCAACAATCACGACATGAACACCGACGACCTGTACGTCACGCGCGTTACGGTCGACGGCGGCCCGGGCGGCCGTTTCACCAAGCGTCTCGATCCTCGCGCGCAAGGCCGCGCGAACTTCAAGCGCAAGCGCCTCTCGCACGTGACGGTTGCCGTCGGCGAGAAGCCCCCGGTGAAGAAGCGCAAAGTGCGCGGCGGTGCATCGATCGGTCTGAAGCGCGCAACGACGCGCCGCACGACTGCGACTGCAGCCGCAGCTTCCGGTACGAAAGCACCGGCAAAGCGTAAAGCCGCCGGCGCCAAAAAGACGACCACGCGTAAGAAAGCTGAGGCAGCGAGCTAATGGGTCAAAAAATTCATCCGGTCGGCTTGCGCCTGGGCATTACGCGCACGTGGGACAGCCGCTGGTTCGAGAAAAAGCACTATAAGGACTGGCTCCACGAGGACGTCAAGATCCGCAAGTACTTCACGCGCTGGATGCGTCCGGCCGCCATCTCGAAGATCGAGATCGAGCGCCGCGCCAATCAGGCTCGCGTGATCGTCAACACGGGCAAACCCGGCATCATCATCGGAAAGCGCGGCGTCGGCATCGAAGAGATCCGCAAGAATCTCGAATCGCTGACCGGCAAGAGCGTGCAAGTCAACGTGATGGAGATCAAGCACCCCGAGCTCGATGCGCGTCTGGTCGCCCAGAACATCGTCGATCAGCTCGAGAAGCGTATTGCTTTCCGCCGCGCGATGAAGCAAGCCATCATGCGTACCATCAAGGCGGGCGCGCGCGGTATCAAAGTGCAGGTTTCGGGCCGCCTCGGCGGAGCCGAGATCGCGCGCACCGAGCGCAACTCCGACGGTAAGGTGCCGCTGCACACGCTGCGCGCCGACATCGATTACGCGCACGTCGAGGCGTTCACCACGTTCGGTCGCATCGGCGTCAAAGTGTGGATCTATCGCGGCGAAGTGCTGCCGGATCATATCCGCGGCGGCGAGCGCGAAGGCCGCACGGATCGTCCGCAGTTCCGCGATCGCCGCGACCGCGGCGGCCGTGGTCCGCGTCCTGCGCGCCGCGAACCGGTCGGCGCAGAAGCCGCCGCACCGGCAGATGCTGCACCCGCAGCTGCGCCGGCGGTCGAGTCTGCACCGGTTGCCGACAGCGCCGAAGCTTCCCAGCACACTCCTCAAGGTGAGGTAACCGAGTAACACATGCTTACACCTAAACGCGTCAAATGGCGCAGAGTCCACCGCGGACGTATGACCGGCAAAGCTTTGCGCGGCAGTACGCTCACGTTCGGTGAGTACGGCCTGCAGGCACTCGAACCGTGCTGGATGACCAACCGTCAGATCGAAGCGGCTCGTATTGCGATGACCCGTCACATCAAGCGCGGCGGTAAAGTCTGGATCAAAGTCTTCCCGGACAAATCCGTGACGAAGAAGCCCGCCGAAGTGCGCATGGGTTCCGGTAAAGGTAACCCCGAGTTCTGGGTCGCCGTCGTGCGCCCGGGCCGCGTGCTGTTCGAACTCTCCGGCGTTGCGCCGGACGTTGCGAAACGCGCGCTGGAACTGGCGGCTTCGAAACTGCCGATCGGAACGAAGATCGTCACGCGTGAGGAGGTCACGGCATGAAATCCAACGATTTCAAAGAGCTGCGCAACCTGACGATTCCCGAGCTGCAGCATAAAGCCAAAGAGACGAAAGAAGAACTCTTCAATCTCCGCTTCGCGCTGCGCACCGGCCATCTCTCGGACTTCACGAAAGTCCGCGCGATGCGCCGTACCTACGCGAAAATTCAAACCGTCATCTCCGAGAAGCGTCTCGCCGAGGCAAAAAATGGAGCAGCTTAATACGAAACGCACGGCGCGCCGCACCAAGCAGGGCCGCGTCGTGTCCGACAAGATGGACAAGACGATCGTCGTCGTCTCCGAGACGCGCGTGCCGCATCCGGTGTACGGCAAGATCGTGCGCAAGTCGGTCAAGTTCAAAGCGCACGACGAAACCAACGATGCCAAGATCGGCGACACGGTCCGCATCATGGAGTGCCGTCCGATGTCTAAGGACAAGCGCTGGCGCTTAGTGCAAGTCGTGGAGCGTGCGAAGTGATTCAGCAAGAGACTCGTCTCAAAGTTGCGGACAACTCCGGCGCGCGCGAACTGCTCTGCATTCACGTCAGCGGCGGAAGCCGTCACCCGTACGCGCACGTCGGCGACATCATCGTCGGAACCGTCAAGAGCGCGATTCCCGGTGCGGCCGTTAAAAAAGGTCAGGTCGTGAAGGCCGTGATCGTCCGTACGTCGGCTCCGATCCGCCGTGCAGACGGCTCGGTCGTGAAGTGCGACGACAACGCCTGCGTCATCATCAAAGGCGACAAAGACAATTTGGATCCGCGCGGCACGCGCGTTTTCGGACCCGTGATGCGCGAACTGCGCGATCGCGGCTTCCTGAAGATCGCGTCGCTCGCTCCCGAGGTCCTGTAACCACTATGCAACAGGTAACGTCTGTAATTAGCGTTTCTGGTACGCTCGAATCGTCAGTAAAACGGGTCGGACATGCGGGCCGGAACGTTAGTGAGGCACGCAGTTAATATGGCAGCGAATATCGTAAAAGGCGACACCGTCATGATCCGCCGCGGCAAAGAAAAAGGCAAACGCGGTACGGTCAAAGCCGTTTTCCCGAAGGCGGGCATGGCAACGGTCGAAGGCCTCAATATCGTCAAACGACACACCAAGCAGGGTACGCAGCAGCAAAGCATGGGTTCTGCGCAAACCGGCGGCATTCTGGAAAAGGAAGCTCCGCTTCCGCTCTCCGCGTTGCAATACGTCTGCGAGAAGTGCAAAGCACCGACTCGTATGCGCCACCACGCAACGGCCGAAGGTACGAAGCGCGTCTGTGCCAAGTGCGGCGAACCGGCTCGACTGAGCGCCAAGGGGGCGTAGCACTATGGCTAACCGCTTAAAAGAAAAGTACGACAAAGAAGTCCGCAAGCAGATGCAGGACCGCTTTAGCTACGCGAACGTCCACCAGATTCCCAAACTGAAGAAGGTGGTCATCAACATGAGCGTGGGCGACGCGATCACCAACTCCAAGGTGCTCGACACCGCGGTCAACGAGCTGCAGTCCATCAGCGGTCAGAAGCCGGTCGTGACGAAGGCCAAGAAGTCGATCGCAGCGTTCAAACTGCGTGAAGGCATGAATATCGGCGCCAAGGTGACGCTGCGCGGCGAGCGCATGTACACGTTCCTGGACAAACTGTTCAACGTCGTTCTCCCGCGTATTCGCGACTTCCGCGGCCTGCCGCGCAAATCGTTTGACGGACGCGGCAACTACAACATGGGCCTGCGCGAGCAGATCGTGTTCCCCGAGATCAACTTCGACAAAGTCGAGAAGATGCGCGGCATGGACATCGTCATCGTGACCTCGGCCAAGAACGACGAAGAAGCCACGGAATTCCTCACCGCAATGGGTCTGCCGCTGCAGAAGACGGGAGCACAACGCTAATGGCCAAGACGGCTCTTATCGAAAAATCGAAACGCAAACCGAAGTTTTCGGTGCGCGCGCACAACCGCTGCCAGCTTTGCGGCCGGCCGCGCAGCGTGTACCGCAAATTCGGCCTGTGCCGTATTTGCTTCCGTGAGAACGCCCATAAGGGCAACATTCCCGGCGTGACCAAGGCGTCGTGGTAGGCGAGGGGTAGAGAAGAATGGCTGTTATCACCGATCCTATTGCCGACATGCTTACGCGCATCCGTAACGCCAACACGGCGAGCCACGACGTGGTCGACGTGCCGGCGTCGCGTATGAAGCAGGCCGTTGCGCGAATCCTCAAAGACGAAGGATTCATCAACGACTTCGAGCGCGTGGACGAAGGCCCGCAAGGCACGATCCGTATCAAGCTCAAGTACGGCCCGAACAAAGAAAAAGTCATCACCGGTCTGCGCCGCATCTCGCGCCCGGGTCTGCGCGTCTACACGAACAAGACGGAGATCCCGCGCGTGCTCGGCGGACTGGGCCTGGTCATCATGTCGACTTCGCGCGGCATCATGTCCGGCAAGCGCGCCAAAAAGGAAGGATGCGGGGGCGAAGTCCTCGCGTACGTCTGGTAATCAAGCATGAGTCGTATTGGTAAATTGCCGGTCGCGGTTCCCAGCGGCGTCGACGTAACCGTCGCCGACGGCGAAGTGCGCGTCAAAGGTCCTAAGGGCGAACTGCGTCAGCGGCTGCTCGAAGTCGTCGACGTCAAAGTTGCCGACGGTCAGGTGCAAGTCGAACGCAAAGGCGATGCGAAAGTGCATCGTTCCGCGCACGGTCTTACGCGCACGCTGGTCAACAACATGATCGAAGGCGTGAGCAAAGGCTTTCGCAAGAGCCTCGAGATTCAGGGCGTCGGCTACCGTGCCGCCAAGGCGGGTGAGAACCTGAACTTGACGCTGGGCTATTCGCACCCCGTATCGTTCTCGCCGCCGCAGGGCATCTCGCTCACGGTCGAGGGCACGAACAAGATTCACGTCGACGGCATCGACAAACAGCAAGTCGGTCAAGTCGCCGCCGAGATCCGCGAGCTGCGCGCGCCCGAGCCGTACAAAGGCAAAGGCATTCGCTATTCGGGCGAAGTCGTGCGCAAGAAACTCGGTAAGGCCGGTAAGGCAGGTAAGAAGTAAATGGGTAGCTCGAAATTTTCTAAGTCGAAAGACGATACGCGCCGCAAGCGCCACGCGCGCCTTCGCCGCAAACTCGCCGGTTCGACCGAGCGTCCGCGCCTGCTGATCCGCCGCACGCTGCATCACATCTACGCAACGGTCGTGGACGACTCCAAGGGGCACACGATCGTGTCCGCGTCGACGCGCGAGAAAGATCTCGCCGACGGCCTGGATTCGAACACGAACATCGCGGCAGCCGAGAAGATCGGTCAAGCGATCGCGGCTAAAGCCAAACAAGCCGGCATCACGTCGGTCGTGTTCGATCGCAGCGGACTCAAGTATCACGGCCGCGTCAAAGCGCTGGCCGACGCAGCACGTGAAGCAGGATTGGAGTTTTAATGCAGTACCGTGGTGGTGGTCGCGACCGCGACAACTCGGGCTTTGAAGAAACCGTCGTCCGCGTAAACCGCGTTGCGAAGGTCGTCAAAGGCGGTAAGCGCTTCAGCTTCAGCGCGCTCGTCGTCGTCGGCGATCGCAAAGGCAAAGTCGGCTTCGCCATCGGCAAAGCGGGCGAAGTTCCGGAAGCGATCCGCAAAGCCGTCGAACAGGCCCGCAAGAATCTGGTCACCGTGCCGATGGTCGAGAAGACCATTCCGCATCTGGTCAATCATCAAATCGGCGCCGCGAAAGTGCTGCTCAAACCCGCAGCGCCCGGTACCGGCGTTATCGCCGGCGGCCCGATGCGTGCCGTGCTCGAACTCGCGGGCATCCACGACATCCTGACCAAGTGCCTGGGCACCAACAATCCGATCAACGTCGTCTACGCGACGGTCGAAGCACTGCGCTCGCTCAAGACGGCCGAACAGGTCGCGGCGATCCGCGGCAAATCGGTCGCCGATATCTTCGCAGCTTAATTTAGAAAGCAGTCATGGCAGAGAAAAAAGCAACCAAGAAGTCCGCTAGCGCAAAGTCCAGCTCGAAGGCGGCTTCATCGTCGGCAATCGCATCCGGAACCGGAACCCTCACCCTGGGCGGCATCAAGCCCGCTAAGGGCAGCTGGCCGAAGCGCACGCGCGTCGGCCGCGGACACGGTTCGGGCATGGTGAAAACCGGCGGCGAAGGCGGAAAGGGCCAAACCGTTCGATCGGGCGGCGGCAAGGGGCCGGCCTTCGAAGGCGGTCAAACGCCGTGGCAGCGCCGTCTGCCGCATCGGCGTGGATACTCGCAGAAAGCGCGCGACATCGGTCATTTCCGCACGCAAACGACGGTCGTCAATTTGCACGATCT
>DASSRQ010000260.1:0-11733 GCA_035701665.1 Vulcanimicrobiaceae bacterium | reverse complement strand
ACGAGCGCGCCGAGATCGTCACCGTCAGCGACGACGAACTGCGCGATGCGATGCGGTTCGCGTTCGAGCGCATGAAGATCGTCATGGAGCCGAGCGGCGCGGCGGGTCTGGCTGCGCTTATGACCGGGAAGATTCGCGGCGGCCGTATCGGCGTTATCGTCAGCGGCGGTAACGTGGACCTTTCCCGCTTCGCCGAACTGTCATCCTGAGGTATCGAAGGACCCTGAGGCATCGAAGGGCATAGTGACGCAACAAACATCCCGCCCCTGGATCCCTCCGTTTGCACTAGTCTTCTCGCAGCTCGCCCATGGCGTTTCGTGGCTGCTCATTTTTTGGGCCGCCGGCAGCGGCAACTTCGATACGCCGTTCGCGCAGTTCGCCTGGATTCACACCGTGGCGCTTGCGTGGATCACCGTCGCCGCGCTTGCCATTCTGCTGCATGCGCTTCCGAACTTTATAGACGTCGAGTGGTTCGGCGGTCAGCTGTTTTCGCGCGTCTGCATCGCCGTGTTTGCCGCGGGCGTCGCACTCTTCGTGTACTCGTTTTTGAACGCGCCGCCGCTGCTCGGACCGGCAGCATCGATCCTGTTTGCCGGATTGCTTGCATACCTCGGCACCGCATTCGGAACCATCGGGCGCGGCATGCGCGGCGAACGCATCGAGCGTGCAGTCTCGCGCGCGTTCGGCTTTACGTTTCTGTTTCTGCTTGCGACGGGCATCATCGGCATCTACATGGCCTGGACGCTCGATCCGGCGCCGGCGCATGCGCACGCGTTTCTCGGCATCTTCGGCTGGCTGAGCCTGCTCATCTTCGGCGTTTCGATGCGCACGCTCAAACCGATCGCACGCTCGGGCGGAACGCGCTTCCGGTTCATTCACATCGCTGTTGGATCGCTCGGCCTGCTCGGCACGATCTTGCTCGCAGCCGGCTGGGTCTGGATTGGCGGCGTGCTCTTCGCCATCGGCGCTCTGGCCTACGCATTCGACGTGTTCGATATGCTGGCTCGCGCGAAGAACCGGCACCGGCCGCCGCAAGCCTTCATCGCGGCGAGCATCCTGTGGCTGCTCGTCGCGCTGGCGCTCGGCGCAGGCATGCTGCTCGGCAAACCGTGGCAGAACGCGTTTATCTTTGCGCTGTTAGCCGGCTGGGCGGGACAGATGGTCAACGGCCATCTGCACCACATCGGTATCCGGTTACTTGCAACGCTGTACCGCGGCGATGAGGATGAGACGCCGCCCGGGGACCTGCTCGAAGCGCGCCTCAGTTGGTACGCGTTCGCGGCGTTTCAGTTGGCGGTTGCGGTTGTCGTAGCTGCGTTACTGCAAGACCGCGACAGTCTGGCCGCCCGCGGTGCTATCTTCGGATTTATCGCGTGGATCGGCATGGTTGCCAACATTCTGATCGCACGGTATCGCGCGAAGAAAACGGCGGGCGTTACGATCTCGCTGCTTACACGATAGTTACTGCGTAACGAACGTTACGTCGTTGACGTTCGCCGCCTTAGCGGCATCGAGAACGCGAATAACCAATCCGTAGCGTGCACGCGCATCGGCTAGAACGCGGAGTTTGATCTTTGTGTTTTTTGCAGCCGCCGTGGCCAGCATGCCGTAGATGCCGGTCTCGGTCGTGCGCGCGCTTCCCACAAAGATGGCGCCTTGCCGCGTAACGACGATATCGAGCGGCGGCTTCGCACGGGTCGCTTTCGCGTGATTGCAATTGCAGTTCGGAAGCTGTTTTTCAAACCCGGGCGGGATGACGAGCGCTGCCAGAATCATGAAGATAACGAGCAAAACCAGCAGCACGTCGGTGAACGGGGTGACGTTGATCTCGCTGAATTCGGCGTCCATGCTTCGTGAACGCTCGAGCGCCGGTTACGGTGACTTGTTCTCCTGGCCGCCGTACTCGCGGCCCATTGCGTAAAATTCTTCGTTGGGCCGCATGTCCATCAGCCCGGCCATGCGGTTCGAGAACCCGAAGAATGCCGCAATAGCGCCGATGTCCCAGATATCTCCATCGGAAAAGCCGCTCATGTGCAGCTCGTCGATCTCTTTTTCGCTTGCAGCGAATCCCGGTTCGTTGACGCGGGATGCGAACGAAAGCATGGCTCGCCAACGCGGCGAGAGATCGGCGGTGCGCCAATTGTTTGCGATCTGCTCGGCCAGGCGCGCGTCTTTGCCGAGAATTCGCAGCGCGGCGCCGTGCGCGACCATGCAGTACTGACAGCGGTTCTCGGAAGAAACCGCCACGACGATCGCTTCTCGTTCCGCGCGCGAAAGATTCGATTCGCCCTTCATCAAGACGTCGTGGTACGCCATAAAGGCCCGAAAGTGTTCGGGCCTTTTGGCGTACGCACGAAAGACGTTGGGAACGAACCCAATCTTTTCGCGGTTCTTAGCGTAGATTTCGGCGATGTCTTCCGGCAGATCGCCTTCGGGTGGTTCGCCGAAACGTGAGATCACGCTACTTAATCGCTCCGCAAGCGACGTAGGTCTTCAGGTCCGACGTGCTCTTGTGCACGTTTATGGCGTATTTGCCGCCGGTCCAATCGCTGAGCTTAGCGCCTTTTACGAACGTCGTCGACGTGCCGCCGGTAACCGAATTGAGCATCACTTTCGGCGCCGGATTGAGCTTTTGGCACGAGCCTTCGTGAATGTGCGTGGGCTGCGCTTCGGCCGGTGCGCCCGCCAAAGCGATCTTGACTTGAACGCCGTTCGGCAGCTGCATCAGCTGCGCGGTTCCGGTTTCGCCGCTCTTATTTTCGGCGCGGATTTTGACGGTGATCGTCTGCGGTTTGGCATACGCCGCGGCCGCAGTGAGAATGGAACAAACAAGAAATGCGGAGGCTACTCGTTTAAACATAACGTCCTTTCGATGTCAGTTTAATGGATCTGCCCTTCGATGGCGGAAACGGCCGCTTGCATCGCCGGCGTAGGTGCCGTATCGGCGCTTTCGACCGTGTCGAGCAGCGCGCCTAAACGGGCATTGAAGCCGGCGTACCGGCGGTTCGTCTTCGCTTTGGCGTAGGTTCTGTTCATCAAGCCGACAATCCGGCTCGCGAGTTGGTACTGCGAACGCAGCGTTGCAGTCGAAACGGCGACGCGCGGATCCATCAGCAAGTGCAGCGGCTGGGAAACCGTTTTGCCGTCGACCGTCAAACGAACCGTGTACTGCCCGGGGAGCGCCAGGATGCCTTCGGGCACGAGCGGCGTGTCGTGCGGAATTGCCGAGATGGGATAGTCGTATCCAACTGCCAGCGGTTTCGCGTAGCGGCCGTCCCACACAAAGCGGTGCATGCCGGCGGCGGCGGACGGCGATTTGGGCAGCCCGACCCAATAGGTCGGCACCGTAATCTCCGGATCGATCGGCGGCGCTGCGTCGGTGTTGCGATACCGGCGTACGAGCGAACCGCTCGCGTCCAGAACGTCGATCTGCACGCTGCGTGCCTCGCGCGGCAGGTAATAGTCGAGAATTGCACCGGTTGGCGGATTCTCGCCGGCCGGTTCCTCAGGCGGCAGCGGCGTATCGCTCCACGTGTCGCGGCGTAAGCGGTACGCGCTTGCGGGTTTGACCAAACTCGGCGTACTTGCAAGCCCGCGATACTGACGCAGCGGCGAGATGTCGTCCAAGATCCAGAACGAACGGCCGTGCGTGCCTACGACAATATCGTTGCCGTGCACGACGAGATCGCGAATGGACGTCGACGGAAGATCCCGCTGCAGCGACTCCCACGAGCCGCCGTCGTTAAACGAAACGTATACGGTGCGCTCCGTTCCCGCAAACAGCAAGCCGCGGCGGACGGTGTCTTCGCGCACGGTGTTCGCCGGCGAATCGGCGGGCAAGCCGTTCGTGATGCGCGTCCAATGCGCGCCGAAGTCGTGCGTTTTATAGATATACGGATGAAGGTCGTCCAAGCGGAAGCGGCTGACCGAAACGTACGCGCTGCCGCGATCGAAGTGTGACGAGTCGATCTGCGTGACTTTGCTCCACGCCGTCATTCCCGGGGGCGTCACGTTGCTCCAACGTGCACCGCCGTCGCGCGTCACCCACACCAAACCGTCGTCGGTGCCGGCCCACACGACGCGGCTGTCGGTATACGACGGCGCGATGCTGTAAACGACGCCGCGCTCTTCGGCGGCGAGCGGCGATTTCTTGAAGTTGCCGATGTTCGCCGGAACGCCCGGATGCACGCGTGTCAGGTCGGCGCTGATGCGTCTCCAATGCACGCCGCCGTCGCGCGTTTCGAACACGACACTCGATCCGAAATAGAGCGCGTGCTTGTCGACCGTGCTGAAAACGAGCGGGTTCGTGCGGTTGTAGCGCAAATCGCCGACCTTGAACCGTCCGCCGAATGCCGGCGATACGGTTGCCGTCTGCGAGGTGCGCTCGTCGTAACGCGTAACGTGGCCCGCGCCTGCGCCATAGATCAAATACGGGTGCAGCGGATCGGGCGCAACGTATGCGTACTCTTCGGCGCCGGCCGGATGCCAATACCGAAGCCAGATCGAACCGTCGTCGCTGCGGCTGGCAACTTCCGCGCTGCCGCTTTCCTGCTGTCCGCCCATCACCCAATACGGGAAACGGTTGTCCGTCACAACGTGATAAAACTGCGCCGTCGGCTGGTTGTACCAGCTGCTCCACGTTTGCCCGTGATTGACCGAGATCGTCGCACCTTGGTCTACGGCGAGAGCGATCACGTCGTGATTCGACGGATCGATCCACACTTGATGGTAGTCGTCGCCGCCCGGTGCGCCTTTGATTCCGGTAAATGTTTTGCCGCCGTTGGTCGAGCGGTACGTCGTCGTGTTGGTAACGTACACCGTGTTGACGTCTTGCGGATCGGCTCCGATACCCGCGAAGTCGCCTCCGCGTCCGCAGATGCGGTCTTCCGTATTTTGTACGTGCCACGTCGCGCCGGCGTCGTCGGTGCGGTAGATGCCGCATTTCTCGGCCTCATTCACCCACGCATACACCACGTTCGAATCGGCTTTCGAAACCGAGATGCCCACGCGCCCCATCGCTGCCGGGAGTCCGCCGTGCAGTTTGGTCCACGTGGTGCCGCCGTCGATCGATTTGTACACGCCGCCGTTTTGATAGATCTGCAGCGAGTCGCTCAAGCGCCACGGCGGATTGCGCGCGGCCCACAAGTTTGCGTACACCGTGTCGGGATGGTTCGGATCGATGACGACGGTCGCGGCGCCCGTGTCGCCGTCGTTCGGCCCGAGCACCTTCGTCCACGTCGCGCCGCCGTCGGTGCTGCGGTACAATCCGCGCTGCGCGTTTGCGCCGTATGGGTGTCCCATCGCAGCGGCAAACACGCGATTCGGATCGCGCGGATCGACGGCGAGACCGTTGATCTGCTGCGCGTCGCGAAGGCCGAGATGCGTCCACGTCGCGCCGCCGTCGGACGACTTGTAGATGCCGTCGCCGACCGAGAGATCGGGACGGCGCAAGCCTTCACCCGATGCAGCGTAAACGATGCGCGGATCCGACTGCGAGACCGCAAGCGCGCCGATCGAACCGGTATCCTGGCCGTCGAAAACGGGATTCCAGGTGCGGCCGTAATCGGTAGATTTCCACACGCCGCCGTCCGTCGGTGCCATGTAGAAGACACCGGGATGTCCGGCAACGCCGGTGATGGAGGCGGTGCGGCCGCCGCGGAACGGGCCGATGTTGCGCCAGTGCAGGGTATCCGAAGGCCGCGGTGCCGCGCCGAGCAGCACCGTCGCAGCTATAACGAACGAAATGTATCGAGCGAGCATTCCCCGCTCTTTGAAGTTAGCGGCGGCGCGTACCTTTGCGGCGGCGCGGCTGGAAAGGCGGACCGATCTTCAGCGTTGCGCGGCGCGGAAGATCTTCATTTACATCCTGGCAGCCGATGGGCGTAAACTCGCGGCAATCGCCCGGACGCCCTTCGTAAATACCGCAGTAATACCGGCCGGGTTTGGCCTCTTTTAAGAACACGCATTGGTCGGCGATATCGTCGGTCACTTTACGCAGCCAGCCGACGTAATGGCCGTCCGCCGATTTACGCTTGACGACGTATTCGTCCATCACTTCGCGCGAGGTCATCTTCAAGTACTCGGCGATGCGATCGACGTCGCTGCGGCTTACGAACGGCTCGTATCCGCTGCAGCATTCGGCGCAGCCCGGCGGGCACGCAACGTTCTCGGGCATATCTTTATGGTGCTTGCGGGAGAGTTCGATGACGCGCGCGATGGCGTTGACCATGTCGGCGTCGTCGTTGTATTTGTACTCCCATTCGCGCTGAACGACTTCGTTTGCGTTATAGTAGCGCGTGATCGTCTGATTGTACGTGATCGTGATGTGCTCTTCATCGATCTCGATTTTTTTAACGCGTTCGATAGGACGCGTGTCGAGCAGTTCGGGATGCGTGGGCTGGCCGGTTTCGCGAGTGAACTCGCGCAGGTTGATGAGATCGATGGTTTCCATGTCAACTAGGGTCTTCGGCGCAGCCGCGGAAAGAGCCCGCATGCGATACGCTATCGGCGTCGATTTGGGCGGTACGCACACGACCGCTGCACTGGTTCAAGAAGACGGCAAGGTGCTCGCGCGCGAGGAGATGGATATCGTCGACCGCACGTTCGATGCCGTGGTGCAAGCCGTTGCGGGCGTGATCTCCGGCGTGCGTAAGGATTCGCGCTCGAAGAAGGCGCCCATCGGCATCGGTTCGCCGGGCAACATCGATCCGGCCAGCGGCTCCGTGATCTACTCTCCCAATTTTCTTTGGGACAACGTGCCGCTTGGCGAGCGCTTGCGCGCCGCATTCGACGTGCCGATCTTCGTTGCGAACGATGCCCGCTGCGCAACGCTCGGCGAGTACACCTTCGGTACCGGAAAAGGCACGAAGAACTTCGCGCTGCTCACGCTGGGCACCGGAATCGGCGGCGGCATCGTCGCCGACGGCGAGCTGCTCATCGGCAACCGCGCCGGGGCCGGCGAGATCGGACATCACCAGATCCGTCCGTCGGACGGATTCATCTGCGGCTGCGGGAAGATCGGCTGCCTGGAAGCGCAGGCATCCGGCACCGGACTGATGCGCCACGCACTCGAAGTCGCGCCGTCGTTTCCGAAGAGCACGCTGCTGCCGAAACCGGAAAAGATGGGATCGAAGTTGATCCGCCGCGCCGCGCAAGCCGGCGACGCGCATGCGCTTGCCGCATGGAAACGCTGGTCCGCCGATCTCGCGCTGGGACTTGCAAACGTGATCGCATTTACGAATCCCGAGGTGATCGCACTCGGCGGCGGCGTCAGCACCGCGGGAGACTTTCTGCTTGACTCGGTGCGTCCGCGTATGGACGAATTGACCGTGATGGTTCCGCGCGGCACGACGCGCCTGGTGATCGCCGAGCTTGGCAACGATGCCGGCTACGTCGGCGCCGCGACGATGGCGCTCCGCGGCGGACTGACGACGCACAGTGGCCGCTAAAGCGATCGTCACCGGCGCGTCCGGCGGCCTGGGTTGGGAGTTTGCCCAGCTGCTCGCGCAGGCCGGTTACGATCTCGTCTTGATCGCGCGTTCGGAAACGAAGCTCGAAGCCAACGCATCCACCATCCGCGCGAAGTTCGGCATAAATGCTGACGTTATCGCGCTCGATCTTTCCCTCCCCGGCGCATCGCAGACAATCTTCGAGCGCGTGCCCGAATGCGACGTGCTCGTCAACAATGCGGGCTTTGCCAACAACGGCAAATTCGCGCAGCTATCCGAAGAGACGATTTCTTCGGAAGTAAACCTCAACGTCGTTGCGCTTACGGAACTGACGCGGCTCTATCTTCCGGGCATGCTCGCGAGCGGAAGTGGACGCATCATGAACGTCGCCTCGACAGCCGGGTTTCTTCCCGGTCCGAATATGGCGGTGTATTACGCGACCAAAGCGTACGTGATCTCGTTTTCGGAAGCGCTCGCAGAAGAAGTGCGCGGTACCGGCGTTTCCGTTACGGTGCTTTGCCCGGGCGCCACCGAAACCGGGTTTGCAGACCGCGCAAAGGTGCACACAACCCGGTTGTTCTTAGCGCCTAAAGCGGACGCCGCAAGTGTTGCGCGCGCCGGAATCGCCGGCATGATGCGCGGGAAACGCATCGTGATCCCGGGCGTTATGAACAAACTGGTAGCATTCTCGCCGAAAATCTCTCCACGCGGTTTTCTGGTGTGGCTATCCGGCAAATTGGTGGAGCGCCGCTCGTAAGCCGTGAAGCGGTGGCGTATGTTGCACTTGTTTATGCCGTTGCTGCGCATAGCATCTCGAGTAATGGATGCGCTAGGTCTCTCACCGCAAAAGCAAACTGTCACGCTGCGCGATGATAAAGGAAACGTCGAAACTCGAACGTTTGATTTTACCGGCTCGGCCGGCTCGTCCAAAATGGACTGACGCCGCGGCCGACCTTACAGCGAAACCGCGCGGGGCATCGGCACGTACTCGTCGTCCGCCGGAATCGTGCCGGTATTCGCCATCGATGCAATTAGGGCCGCAATGCGTCGCGAACTGCGCTTGGGCGCAACGAGTTCCTGATTGTGCCGCATCTTCGCAACGAGCGCCTGATTTTTCACGAGCCGCTCCACCGCGCGCACGACTTCCGCAGCGCTGTTGATCGCAACTTCGCCGATGCCGTTGTGCCGCACGAAGTCCACATTGCCGCGTTCTTGTCCGGGGACGTAGTCGTACACGACGACGGGCAGCTGCGCCGCGTTCGCTTCCGCAAGCGTGCCGGGGCCGGCTTTCGTTACGAGCAGATCCGAAGTCTTCATCAACTCGGGAATCTTGTTCGTAAAGCCCATAACGGTCATCGGCGTCGGCAGCGATGGCGCCATCTCTTCGAGCTTCGCTTTGAGCGTTTCATTGCGGCCGCACACGACGACCAGATGCATCGGCAGTTTGCGCTTCGCAAGCGCGAGCGTCGTGGGCAGCAGTTTGCCGCCGCCTTCGCCGCCCGCCATCAGCGAGGTCACAAAGACGCCTTGGGGCAGCCCGAGCTGATCGCGCAGTTCTTCCTTACTTCCGACGACGTCGTCGAACTTCGGCGAGATCGGCTGGCCCAGCATGCGCAAGCGCGAAGGCTGCACGCCGCGCGAGAGCGCGCGTTCGTAGACTTCACGCGCGGGAACGACGACGGCATCCGCCTGCGGCATCAGCCACGACTCGTGCACTTTGCCCAAGTCCGTGATGACGGTGACGATCGGAATGTGTTCCATCTTCGCGTCGGACCGCGCGCGCAGCGCGGCATGATTCAGCAGCGGATGCACCGAGACGATCACGTCGGGACGGTAGTTCAAAAACAGGTCGCGCAGCCGCTCGCGGTAGAGCGGCTCGCAGAAGCGAACCAGCGCTTTGTAGCGGCGGCGGCCGTTGGTCGCATAGTACAGCGCGCCGTACACCGGCGGCGCATAGCGCAGCGCGGTGGAGTAGCCCCAGCCGAGCTGCGTGAGCGGGAACGAGCAGTGCGCGGCAACGTCGTCGATCCGGTGCTCGAACGAAGACGGATCTTGAATCTCGTCCAGGGCCGCCGTGATGGCGTTGGCCGCCGAGCGGTGGCCGCCCCCGGTGTCGGAGATTAGAAAAAGCGCACGTTTAGACAATGGTTACCTCGTCGCGTCGGCGCGCTTGAGACGCCTCAGACTTGCGTTTTTCGCCCGGCGGCTTGTAGGAGCCAGGTAGGCCAAGAGTGCCCGGGCGGGAGCGTCGTAAAACCGGAAGATGTCGCCGAACTCGATATCCGGGTTTCGGTGGTGGCCATCGTGGTCCTCGGGCAGCACGACGCCCAGGGGGCGCAGCAGGGCCTCGGCCCAGCGGGGCGTCTTCCAGCCGAGCTCGGTCGTATGGCGCCACCAGACGTGCAGCTGGCCCAGCAGCAGCCCCGCAAGGGCGCCCGGCCAGGACAATCGCCAGACCAGTGCGGCGACCAGCAGATACGGAACGGCTCCCAGCAGGCCGTCGAGCAGGACGGCGGGGTTGGCCGAGAGGACGGCGTGGTCCAGGTATGGGCGGCGGCGATCGTGATGGGTGCGCAGATGCAGGGTGAACCACAGATGCTGCGGCACGTGGTAGAAGAACGTCGAACCGAAGTCTCCCACGATGAGGACGATTAGCGCTGCGGCGACAGGCATTACTCTTTAGTTTCCTCTTACTGTGCGTTGCGTCGTGCGGACAGTCGTCCGTCCGGCCCAACAGTACCACGGTCTACTTACCCGTTGTATTTAACGATGCCTTAAGCTGGCATCCCATCCGTTACGCAGCTACCATCCAAGGGATGCGATTGTTGCGCGACGGGCCGCCCGTTGCCGATACATCGCTGGCTATCGCGCGCGCGATCTTGCACACGAATCCGCAGATCGGCCCGATCGATGCCCTGCTGCTCGCCGGCACCACCGTGCGTGCGGCGCGCGAACGGAATCTCCCTCCGGAGTTTCTCGCTGCAACGATCTTGCAAGAGTCGGCTTACGATCCGCGCGCACTTTCGGCTGCGGGTGCAATCGGCATCGCGCAGTTCGAGCCGGAGACGGCGCAAGCCGAAGGGATCGATCCATTCGATCCCTCGCAGTCGATCGCGGGCGCGGCGGATTTGTTATCGGCGTACGTGCGCCGTTACGACCGTTATCCGGTGCCCTTCGTCGAAGCGCTTGCCGCGTATAACGCCGGCCCGGGCGCGGTCGACGAACATCATGGCGTACCGCCGTATCCCGAGACGATTGCGTATGTCGGACAGATTGTCGATCGCTGGGCAAAGATTGCGGGCTACGAACGGCCAATATCACCCCGATGAACAGACGATTTCTTACCGTCGCGTTCGCTTCTGTGCTTCTTGCATCGTGCGGAAGCCCGGGCGATCAGACGGCATTCAAAGCGCCGCAAGACTGGAACTCCACGCCCGGCATCATGGGCCGGTTCCAGATGTGGATGAACAACGGACAAGTCGTTATGCTGATCCGCGGCGACAAGAACATGACGATTCAAGATGCGGAGAAAAGTTCGCCCAGCGCGGGTGCGATGAACTTCGCCAAAGCCCAGGACATCAAGCTGTGCGGCGGTTCGCAGCCTGCGCAAGCGTTCTCCGGCGAAGCGACGAGCGACGTCAACGGCAAAAAGCAGCCGAAGATCATGGAAGCGACCGTGACCGAGATCGCGGGTTCGAAGTACATGGCGATCTACGTCCGTCCCAAGAGCATGGCGAAAGGCGATCCGCAAGCGGAAGCCGCGATCCACTCCGTCTGCCCGAAATAAGCGTTAGCAGGTGAGTTTGCTGCGGCAGCTGATCGCGCGTCAGCCCATCGATCGCGAACAGGCCGCCGAGGGCAATCTCACCTTACGCCGCGCGCTCGGCTGGCCCGCGCTCGTCGCGATCGGTCTGGGCACGATGCTCGGCGGAATCTTTCCGACAATCGGCACCGGCGCGCATGCCGCCGGGCCGGCCGTCGTCCTCACGTACGGGCTTTCGGGCTTAGTGAGTCTCTGCGTCGCGGTTTGCTACGCGGAGTTTGCGTCGATGGTCCCGATTGCCGGCAGCGCCTACACGTACGCCTACGCAACGCTCGGCGAACTCGTCGCGTGGATCATCGGCTGGGATTTGATTCTCGAATATGCCTTCGGCGCGGCGACCGTCGCCAGCGGCTGGAGCAGCACCTTGGTTGCGTTCTTACAGGACTACGGCGTCAGCCTGCCACCGCAAATTTGCGACGTGCCGGGGGCGGTATGGGTTCAGTATCAGGGCCGCTGGGCGCC
>DASSRQ010000259.1:0-3787 GCA_035701665.1 Vulcanimicrobiaceae bacterium | reverse complement strand
CGTCTGCGCGCAAAACGGCGGCCATTTGGCGCCGAACTTGGGCGTTGTCGAGTTAACCCTCGCGCTCCACCGCTGTCTGAACCTTCCCGTCGACCGGATCGTGTGGGACGTCAGCCATCAGGTCTACGTCCACAAACTGCTGACCGGGCGGCGCGATCGGTTCGATACGATTCGCAAGGGCGGCGGCATCTCCGGGTTTGCGATGCGCAGCGAATCCGAGTACGACTGCTTCGGTGCCGGCCATGCAAGCACGAGCGTTTCGGCCGCGCTGGGAATGGCGCAAGCGCGCGACTTGCACGGCGGCAAAGAAACGATCGTCGCGGTACTGGGCGACGGAGCGCTGACCGGCGGGTTAGCGTACGAAGCGATCAACAACGCCGGCCAGATGCGTTCGAACTTTATCGTCATTCTGAACGACAACGAGATGTCGATCGCGCCGAACGTCGGATCGATCGCCTCGTATCTCTCGGTGCTTCGCAGCAAACCGTTTGCGCTGAATTTGCGCAACACCGGTAAAGCCGTGCTCGATCACGTTCCGCTCGGCGGGCTGGCCAAAAAAGCAATAGAGTCCGCCGAAATGGGCGCGATGCGGTTCGTTGCGCCGGCGGAAAAAGCCGCGGTGATCTTCGAAGAACTCGGGTTCCGCTACATCGGTCCCGTCGACGGCCACAACTACGACGCGCTGTGCGATGCGCTCGCTACTGCAAAAAGCATTCCGCGCGCGGTGCTCGTGCACGTGCGTACAGTTAAAGGAAAAGGCTACGCACCGGCCGAGAAGGACGCGCGCACGTTTCACGGCTTGGGTGCGTTCAACAAAACCGACGGCGCGATCATCAAAAAACCGGACGCGCCGCAGACGTTCTCGCAAGCGTTCGGTGAGGCCATGGTGCGCGTCGCAGAGCGCGATTCGCGCGTAATCGGCATCACCGCAGCGATGCCCGACGGTACCGGGTTGGCGAAGTTCGGCAAGGCGTTTCCGCAGCGGTACTTCGATGTCGGCATAGCCGAAGCGCACGCGGTGTGCTTTGCTGCCGGCGCCGCGACCAGCGGCATGAAGCCGGTTTGCGCGATCTACTCGACCTTCTTGCAGCGTGCGTACGATCAGATCGTGCACGACGTCTGCATTCAGAATCTGCCCGTCGTCTTCTGCATGGATCGCGCGGGCTTCGTCGGCGACGACGGTCCGACGCACATGGGACTGTACGACATCGCGTATATGCGCACGCTGCCGAACATCACCGTGATGGCGCCGCGATGCGAGGCGGAGCTGCTGCCGATGCTCGAACACGCGCTCTCGCTTGGGTCGCCGGCCGCGATTCGCTATCCGCGCGGCTCGACGTCGGGCGTGCATACCGATGCCGTCGCGCCGATCGTTCATGGCCGCGCCGAGGTTTTGCGCAAGGGTTCGGGCGTCGCAATTTTGGGCTACGGCAACACGGTGGACATCGCTCTGGACGCCTACGAAGCGCTTCGCGCCGACGGCCAGGAACTGCCGACGGTCGTGAACATGCGATTCGTCAAACCCTTGGACGAGGCGCTGCTCATGGAGCTCGCGAGCCGCCATTCACGCGTCATAACCCTCGAAGAGCACTCGCTGCAGGGCGGTTTCGGGTCGGCCGTTCTGGAGTTTGTCGCCGACCACGGCCTCGGACTGACGGTCGAGCGCCTGGGTGTACCGGGCAACGTGCTGGTTCAGCACGACTCCCAAGCCAAGCAGCGCTCGCTGTTCGGCTTAACGGGCGAGCATGTGGCCGCCCGGGTACGAAGCATTCTTGTCGCTCCCGTGTAACCGTGGTAGAATGCTCCAGTTTATGCCCCTGAGTCCCACCCCTTAGGAGAACCCGTTGACCGCTCTTCTGCTTGCTGCCGCGAAAATCGCAGCCCCGACCGCGGCCGCACTCAAAGCCGGCGCCAAAGCGCCGCTGGCCCAGCCGTCTGTGACGATTCTGCCTCCGCAGCCCGTCGCGACGCCGGTGCCGCAGCACCTCAATTGGCTCCAGATTCACGCGGGTTGGGCGACTCACACGTTCGCGGGTCTCTTTATTCTGAGCACGATCCTGCTCGTCGGGCTTCTGGCGGTGCAGACCACCAAACAAGAAGGTCTGTCCGGAACGCTGGGCGGCCAGGTACAGTCCGCTTATGGACGCCCGGGCGCCGAACAACAGCTCAAGTGGTGGACCGGCGTTGCCGCCACGGGCTTTGTGGTCTTCGGCACGATTCTCGCACTGACGGGCATCTAACGCGCGCGCATGCCGCTGCTTGAAGTCAAGAACCTCCGCACCACTTTTCGCACCGAAGACGGCCCGGTCACTGCAGTAAACGGGCTGTCCTATTCCCTGGAGGCAGGCTCGACGCTCGGAATCGTCGGCGAGTCGGGATCGGGAAAATCGGTAAACGCCCTCTCGATCATGCGGCTGATTCAACGGCCCGGCATGGTCGATCCGTCGAGCCAAGTGCTCTTCAACGGCGAAGATCTGCTGAAGAAGAGCGAAGCCGAGATGCGCTCCATCCGCGGCAAGCGCATCGCGATGATCTTTCAGGATCCGATGACCTCGCTCAACCCGGTGCTCACCGTCGGCGAGCAGATCGCCGAGATGGTCGAGCTGCACTTGGGATACAGCAGAAAAGAAGCGATCGAAAAAACGATCGAGATGTTCAAGAAAGTGCGCATTCCGGTTCCCGAGAAGCGCATCAACGAATATCCGCACCAATTCTCCGGCGGTATGCGTCAGCGCGTGATGATCGCGATGGCGCTTTCGTGCGATCCGGAACTGCTGATTGCCGACGAGCCGACCACCGCGCTCGACGTTACCATTCAGGCGCAGATTCTCGAACTGATGAACGAGATGCAGCAAGACACCGGCGCGGCGATCATCATGATCACGCACGATCTGGGCATCGTTGCAGAAGTTTGTAAAAACGTACTCGTGATGTACGGCGGCAACATGGTGGAGTACGGAACCGCCGAGCAGATCTTCGACAATCCGAAGATGCCGTACACGCAAGGATTGCTCGCATCGCTGCCGCGTCTGGACGTGCGCGAACGCGCGCGTCTCGAACCGATTCCGGGGCAGCCGCCGAACTTGCTGCGTTTACCGCCGGGATGCGCGTTTGCCAAGCGCTGCAAGTACCGCATGCCGATTTGCGACGAGCCCGTGCCGGTGTACGACTTCGGCGGCGGCCACGTCGCGCGATGCTTCCTGTACGACGAGCGCGCCAAAGATCAACGCACGGTCGATGTTGAGACCGCTCCCATCGTTCGCGCGCCCGAAGGTGTAACTCGATGACCTCGACCGCAGTCCAAACAAAGAATCTCATCGAGGTCAAAGATCTCTACAAGTACTTTCCGATCCACGCGGGCCTGCTGTCTAAGCACGTCGGCGACGTTAAAGCGGTCGACGGCGTCGACTTAGCGATCCGGGAAGGCGAAACACTCGGACTGGTGGGCGAATCCGGTTCCGGTAAAACGACGATCGGACGCGTCATTCTGAGCCTGCTGCCGTCGACGAACGGCGAAGTATGGTTTGACGGAAAGAACATTCTGAATTGCTCGCGCAGCGAGATTCGCCGCCTGCGCAGTCAAATGCAGATCATCTTCCAGGACCCGTTTGCATCGCTCAATCCGCGTATGACGGTTGGCGACATCGTTGCCGAACCGCTTGCGATTCACCACATTGCGAATGGCAAAGCCGCGCAGGATCGCGTGCAGGAGCTGCTGAGCCTGGTCGGCTTGCAGCCGTATCACGCAAACCGGTACCCGCACGAGTTCTCGGGCGGTCAGCGCCAG
>DASSRQ010000258.1:0-4268 GCA_035701665.1 Vulcanimicrobiaceae bacterium | reverse complement strand
AAAACTCGTCGTTGATCTGCGATTGCAGAAACACGTCCAAGTATGCAGCGCTGACGTTGCGCGGAAGCGTGAAGGTGCCGGTTAGCGGCTGATCCTGCGTGCTGATGTATTGATTGTCGCCCAGCGGTCCGCCCGAAAGCGGATAGACGTTGTCGGGCGTCGCAGGCGCCGGATACGTTGCGTTTGCCGGATAGAACGCGATCAGCGCGTTCACATGAATGTTGCTGGTGTACGTGCTGTTGACGATATTGCCGAGCACGAGTTCGCCGGTCGACGGAGCTTGGAGAATCGCGGTGAGATCGGTAAGGTCTCGCTCGACGTGCCACGCCGGTCCGGTATTGTGCGACGGTTCTGCCGTCGTCCCGAAGTAGACGTTGGTGCCGGCGATCCAGATCGAACCCGTACGATCGAACTCGCGGCCGGCGTCGACGCTGAAGTCGGCGCTCAGAACGACTTTCGCCCAAGGTCCCGGGCACGCCGCAGGCGGCGCGTATGCGAATTGGCCGCCGTTCGGACTTACCGGAAAGCCGCCGATGTAGTTCGTGAAAAGCGTTACCACGCAAGGCGTTTCGGCGGGATGCGGGACCGGCGGGTCGGCGGTCGTCGTGTTAGACGGCTGCGTAAAATCCATCGCGCGCCGGCCGCCGGATGCGGCCTTCGCCTCGCTGTCCGCGATGCGCGCCCCGGCGCTGCGAATCGCTCCAAGTGTATGCGCCGCCTGCGTACCGCTGCCGGGCAGCACACCGGTGCCGGAAGATTTGCCGCCGCCGCTGCACGCGGTAGCGATAAGGCCGAATGCAAGAGCTAAAGCCCCCAGACGAAAACGACGATCGAAGGGACCATTCATGATGGGGTACCTCCCACGTAAATGTCAGGACGAGATACGTAGGATGTTCTGGCACGAAAATTCGATTCATAGCAGGCGGACAGCCGTAAGTCAGCACGGTGCCTCTTGCGCGGCCGTTCGTTCGGAGCGGCACGATCCTCGCCGGCGCTACGAATTCATCCGACGTTACGCAGTGCGAGGCAGCCGGTAAATCCGCGCGGCATTTTCCGCTAGGACGGCTCGCCGCTTTTCAGCGGGCAGCGTCTGCAGAACCCGCTTCGTCAGCTCAAGCACACGCTCGTACGAAGCTGCAAGCAGACAGACCGGCCAATCCGAACCGAACATCACCCGGTCCGGGCCGAAGACGTCCAGGATGTGCCGGGCATACGGAACGATCTCGTCCTCCGTCCACGTGTTCCAGTTCGCTTCCGTAACGAGACCCGACAGTTTGCAGCTGACATTCGAATACTGTGCGAGGCTTTTCAGCTGCCCGGCCCATGGCGACCACTCGCGCGCAGCGATGGCCGGCTTCGCGCCGTGATCGACGACGAGCTGCAAATCCGGCAGCTGAGCGGCAACTTCGCATGCGGCCGGCAATTCGCGCGAACGCACGAGCAGGTCGAAGACGAGCCGTGCATCCGAAACGGCGCGCAATCCGTGCAGCACCTGCGGACGCAGCAGCCAACGCGGGTCTTCCTCGTCGTGAACTTGATGGCGAATGCCGGCGAGCCGATCGCCGCCGCGTGCGCCGCGCAGCTGCGCCACTTGTCCCGCGGCGTCCGGCGACTGCAAATCGATCCAGCCGACGACTCCGGCGAGAAGCGTACTCTCGTGCGCAGCGTCAAGCAATTCGATCGTCTCCTCGAGCGACGAAACCGCTTGCACGACAATGGTCTGTGAGACGCCGTGCGGCAGACGTTCGCGCAGGTCGGCTTCGGTGAACGGCCGCGCGATCGACGCGACTTCTTCCGTCATCCACGGATATGCGCGGCGCGAGGGATCCCACAGGTGATGGTGCGCGTCAACGATCATTGCGGCAGGAGCGACTCACTCGCCAGCGCTTCCCAAAGCGCTTCGGGCACGCTTGTATTTGCTGCGAGAATGTTGTCGCGCACTTCTGCCGCGCTGCGCATACCGAGGACGACGCTGTCGATAGCAGGCTGACGAAGTGCGAACGCAATGGCTGCCGTCCGCAAGCCGACGCCGAATCTTCCTGCAATCTCCGAAACGCGCCGCGCGCGGTTTACGAGATCGCTGCCGGCGCGCTGATAGTCGTACGTTGCGCTCGAGTCGAGCGATTCTTGCGCGAGGATACCGCTGTTGAAGACGCCTCCGGCGACGACGCGCACGCCGCGCTGTTTGCACAGCGGCAGCACGCGATCTGCCGCACTCGCGTCCAACAGCGTGTAGCGGCCCGCCAGCATGACGACGTCGAGATCGCACGCTTCGATCAACCGTACGAGCGGTTCCGTTCGATTCGTTCCGGCGCCGATGGCCCGAACGAGGCCTTCTTCGCGAAGCTTAAGCAGCGCCGGGAAAGCGCACGAAATCGCTCGATCGAGATGATCGTCCGGGTCGTGAAGGTAGACGATATCGATCGTCTCGACTTTCAGGCGCAGCAAACTTTGTTCGACGCCGTTCCTTATGGCGTCCGCGCTGAAGTCGAACGCCGCAGTGTACGGCGAGTCTGCGTGAAACTGCCCGAGACTTCCGCTCGCATCGTTGCCGTTCGTGCGCGGAACGAGCGAACGTCCCGCTTTCGTCGAAACGATAAACTCCTCGCGCGGAAATCCGCGCAAGAACTCGCCGAGCCGCTGCTCCGAAACGCCGTATCCGTACAGCGGCGCCGTATCGAAATAGCGCAGTCCGCAGTCCCACGCTGCCTGCAGCGTGTCGTGCGCCTGTTGCTGCGAAACCGGCGCATACAGCCCGCCGAGCGGAGCGCCGCCGAACCCCAGCCGCGGGAGCGCGAAGTTCACGGCAACTCCCAAACCTTTTGCAGCTGATTGCTTTGCGCGCTGTGATAATCGTGCACGACTTCTAAAAACGCCGCCATGCGATGCTGCCAAGCGACGTTGACCGGATGGTCCGCCGTCGCGCGCAAGAACGCGGCATAATCGTCGACTTCCACGTAGTGAAAGAGATCGCGGCCCTCGCGATAGATGCGCCAGGCGTGCACACCGCTGCTTCGAAGTAGCGCATCGAGTGCGGCGGGAATTGCACGGTGGGTTTGCTCGTACGCCTCTTCCATGCCTTCGGCAAGACGCGTGTGCAGCATGATGCGTTCCATCATTCCTCACCCGTGGCGACGCGCGCGAACACCAGTGACAGCAGAATGATCACACCGTAGATCGCCTGCACCCAAAACGTCTGCACTTGCGCGAGCGTGAGCACGTTCTCCAATACGCCCAGGAGCAGCACGCCGCCGAGCGCACCGAGCACGCTGCCGCGTCCGCCGTCCAAACTGATGCCGCCGATCACGGCCGCCGCGAATACCGTGAAGATCATGCCGTTGCCTTGATTTGCGCTCACCGCTCCCAGGCGTCCGGCCAAGATAAGCCCGGCGACGGATGCGAGAATGCCCGCCAGAATAAACGCGCTCCAGCGAATGGTGTCGACACGTATTCCCGCTGCTCGCGCGGCCTCGATGTTGCCGCCGATGGCATACAGCGATCGTCCCCAACGGTGATACCCGAGCATGACCGCGGCTGCTATATAAACGATCGCGGCCAGCCACACGCATACCGGGATGGAAAGCCACGTCTGCGAACCCAGAAACGCGAACGACGGCGGCAAACTGAAGAGCGTGTTCCCCTTCGTAAGCCCGACGAGCAAACCGCGAAGAACGATCAGCATCGCTAAGGTCACGATGAACGCATTCAAGCGCAGCCGCACGATCAACGCGGCGTTCAGCGCACCGACGAGCGCTCCGAATCCGATAACGCACAACAGCGCAACGGCGGGCGAGAGCATGATGCCCCATCCGCGATCCGCAACCGATGCGACGAGCAGGACGCCGATCGCCGGCGCCAGACCGACGGTCGATTCGAGCGAGAGATCGAACTTTCCGGATATCAGAACGAGCGCTTCGCCCAGGACGACGAGCGCCAAAGCCGACGAAGCGGCAAGAATATCGACGACGTTGCGCGGGCTTAGAAAATGCGGATTGACGAACGCGCCGGCGATTATCAGCGCGACAAGTGCCGGCAGAATAGCGAGTTCGCGTATCCACGCGGGTGCTAGGCGCAATCAACGCCCTCCATCGCGCCGATGAGATCGCGATCCGCCCAGCCGGCCGGCGCTTCGTGAGCGATTCGCCCACGCAACATCACGAGCACCCGATCGCACAGCCGCAACTCCTCGATATCGTCACTTACCAGCAGCACCGCCATACCGCTTTGCGCCGCTTCGGCGATACATGCATGCAGCTGCGCCTTTGAGT
>DASSRQ010000257.1:0-5731 GCA_035701665.1 Vulcanimicrobiaceae bacterium | reverse complement strand
CCTAAAGAGTAACGGAGGCGCCCAAAGGTTCCCTCAGAACGGTCAGAAACCGTTCCTTTAGAGTGCATAGGCAAAAGGGAGCTTGACTGCGAGACGGACAGGTCGAGCAGGTGCGAAAGCAGGGCTAAGTGATCCGGCGGTACCGAATGGAAGGGCCGTCGCTTATCGGATAAAAGCTACTCTGGGGATAACAGGCTTATCTCCCCCAAGAGTCCACATCGACGGGGAGGTTTGGCACCTCAACACATCAGGGGTGTTGTGCTGGAAACAGCATATTAGTTCCGGCTTATAACGGTGAACTCCGACGCACGAAGAGTGCGGGACAATACCGTGGGAAGTCCACGCGAGAGCGATCTGCGTGTGACCCCGTAACGACTGATTCGTTCGTTTATCGAACGATGAGATAGTGCACGCTGCGCGGTTAGGCCGCGTAAATTTATCGGCATTATCACACGCCGGCCCTTAACTCGAATCATCGAGAAAGGTGAAGATATAGTCTGCGCCACCGGGAACGGTGGAATAACGCGCGATGTCGGATCGTCGCATCCTGGGGCTGTAGTAGGTCCCAAGGGTTGGGCTGTTCGCCCATTAAAGCGGTACGCGATCTGGGTTCAGAACGTCGTGAGACAGTTCGGTCCCTATCCGCCGTGGGCGTTGGAAATTTGAGGAGTGTCGACCCTAGTACGAGAGGACCGGGTTGAACGAACCGCTGGTGAACCGGTTGTCCCGCCAGGGGCATAGCCGGGTAGCTATGTTCGGACCAGATAAACGCTGAAAGCATATAAGCGTGAAACTGACTCCAAGATGAGATTTCAATCACGTAAGTGTGAAGGGTCGTGGTAGACTACCACGTTGATAGGCCGGAGGTGGAAGTTCCGCAAGGGATGGAGCTGACCGGTACTAATCGCCCGGAAATTTTTGATAAATCTACGTTTCATGTAGTCGGCACTGAAAGTTCTTCTGTATGCAGCTTTCCTTCGTCACAGCCTGGAGCTCAGGCTCGGCGTGACGGAGGGATCAAGTTTCTGGCGTTCATAGCGGCGGGGTCCCACCCGTTCCCATCCCGAACACGGCAGTTAAGCCCGCCAGCGCCGATGATAGTCGGACCGCAGGGTCCCTCGAAAGTAGGTCGACGCCAGATTATTAGTCCAAAGAACCCGCGGTTAATCCCGCGGGTTCTTTGCGTTTCAGGTGTTGCTCGATGGCGCGTCGCATTGCTCGAGCCAGTCCTCGACGAGCGTTCCGCCGCCTAATCCGCTCCAAACGAGAAGGTCTCTGAAGTCGTAACTTACGTATTTTCGTAGACGCTCGATCGAGCCCCCGGATATCTTGAGCGCGGCTGCCCGGATCCGAATGACTTCGCTTGGCACTCGCGGCGGCAACGGCCCGACGCCGATATTTGAGTCGTCGCTAATGAGCCGCAGCGCCTCTTCGCGGTCGGCCGGCGGGAAGAGTTGGTCGACTTTCCGTTGCAGCCGCCAATCGAGATCGCTCACGCCCGTGAAGTACGTTATGCCGCGAGCGAGGCCTTTCGAAGGCGATGGGGCGGCGCCACCCTGTTGGCACCCAGTTGCGATTGTATGGAAGCATGCTCACCCAGCGCCAGTCAGATATCGTAACCGGGACGTTGCTCGGAGACGGAGCGATGCGTTGCAAGCAGAACGCGCTGCTTGAAATCAACCATAGCGTTTCGCAACGAGCGTATGTCGATTGGCTCTACGCTGAACTCAGAAATCTCGTTGGCACGCCGCCGAAAGAGCGCAACGGAAACGGCGCCCGCGTCGCTTACCGGTTTACGACGCTCAGCCTTCCGGCACTGACGCCACTATTTCGATCTTTCTATCCGGATGGGAAGAAGGCTATCCCGCTGGAGCTGAATCTCAACGCTATGGCGCTGGCTATCTGGTTTATGGACGACGGATGCCGTTCGCGATCGTCCGTCTACCTGAATACGCAGCAATTTTCCATGGCCGACCAATCGAACTTACTGAGCGCGCTGGACCGTATCGGCATTCGCGGAACGTTGAACCGCGATAAATCCTACTACCGGATCCGAGTTGCGACCGGCAGTATGCCGCGGTTTGCCGCACTCGTCCGTCCCCACATCCTCCCGCAGATGCGCTACAAGCTTCCGCCTTACGCGTCTACGACGGCAACTCTTTGAACGATTGCTTCATGCGGTATTCGCTCATCGGATACCGCGAACGCAGATTATCCCATTGCGTCAGCAGTTCGTCGCTATCCGGATCCCGGCGGTATCGCGTTACGCCCAGATAATACTGCGCTTCCGGCGCCGCGTAGCTCGTCGAGAAGCGGCGCAGCACGTCGACGTAGCAGCGTTCGGCATCGTCGTAACGTTTCGTGCGCAAAAATGCCATTCCGAATGCGCACTGTAACCGTGCCATAAACTCCGAAGGCGGCAGAAAACCGTCCCAACGGTACAACTCTGCGCCGTCGTTGTAGAGGATGCGGATATCGGGCGTCCAGATGTGATGGATCTTGTGCAGCAACGCGTTGTTTGCAACGTTGGAGTTGTCTATCTGCACGGGCACGGCATGCGCCGCGATCAGTTCTCGAACCGGGGGCTGAGGATACGTCACGGTATCCAGCGCTTGGCAACCCCCTCAACCAGGGTTGAAGATATCCAGCAGAACGAACTTGCGATCGGTGCGGGCCCGTTCCAGCGCGGCAGCGTAGTCGTGCTGCCAAAAAGACGTCGACAGCGTTTCCATGGCCACAGTCTAGCATGAAAAAAGCGGCGCACGCACGGGCGCGGCGCCGCTTGCTTTATCTGCGAACCGGTTAGGGTGCGCTAAGCATCCACTCCGTGCCGAAGCGATCGTGCAGAACGCCGAAACGGCCGCCCCACGGAACGGCGCTCAGTGGCATCATCACCGTCCCGCCCTCGGCGAGCGCGCCGAAGACGCGTTCCGCCTCGCCGGCGTCGCCGGTTTCGATTGAAAGCGCGATGTTTCCGGAATCCGGATCCACCGCCTTTTCGCTGCCGCCGTCGGATGCCATGAACTTGATGCCGGGAGCGGTGAACTTGGCGTGCATCACTTTGTCGCTCCAGCCTTCGGGCGACTGTTCGCCCATCGGTGTATCGCCGTGACGCTGAATCTCGAACGAACCGCCGAATACCGATTTATAAAACTCGAGTGCCTCTTCGCAGCGGCCGTAAAAGAAGAGATACGGGCTAAAATCGTTCATTATTTTTTAGCCCAAGCGATGCACCAGCCGTTCGGGCTGATCTTGCCGGTAACGATGCTGCACGCGTTCGGTTTTCTAAAGAACCGGCAGCCCGAACATTTCTGTCCGTTCTTCCCGGGTTTGTCTTGATAGTGGAACTGTTTTTTATTGTCCGCCGCCAGCGACGGTGCCGCCGCGCCCGCAGCTAAAGCGGCAGCGAGCGCCGGAAGCACGACGAGCTGTTTGAGAACATCTCTGCGAGAGAGTTTGTCATCCATAAATAATGCCTCCCGTCTAGGGCGTCTTCGGCCCGGTTAAGCCGCGGAATCGCAGCATCGGGCCGACGTCGGGGTCTTTTCCGTAGAACGCGCGGAACATGGGTCCGTACTCTTCGGAGTGCCCCTTCGACAGTATCATATCGCGAAATCGCTGCCCATTGGCACGCGTCATGCCGCCGTGGTTCAGGAACCATTGGTAGGTGTCATCGTCCAGCATCTCGCTCCACGCATACGCATAGTAGCCTGCGGCGTATCCGCTGCCCCAAATGTGTGCGAAGTAGGACGAGCGGTAGCGCGGCGGGACCGACGGAAAGTCGGCGCCGGCGGCTTTGAGCGCGGACGTTTCAAACGTATCCGCATCCTGTTTTGCAGCGCTTGCCGGGAGGCTGTGCCAGGCCATGTCCAACTCGTCGGCTGCGACGGCTTCGCCGATGCCGTAGCCTTGATCGAACGTCGCGGCGCGAGCGATCTTGTTCATGAGTTCCTGCGGCATCGGCTGATGGGTTTGATAGTGGAACGCGAAGTGTTTGAACACTTTCGGATACAGCGCCCAATGTTCGTTGAACTGCGAAGGATACTCCACAAAGTCGCGAGCCGTATTGGCGCCGCTGAGCGACGCGTATTCCTGATTTGCGAAAAACCCGTTGAGCGCATGCCCGAACTCGTGGAAGATCCCGGAGACCTCACCGAACGTGAGCAAAACGGGCTGGCCGGCCGCCGGTTTGGGAATATTTTCGACGTTATAGACGACGGGCTTTGTGCCGAGCAGCTTCGACTGCTCGACGAACGTGGACATCCATGCACCGCCCTGTTTGTTGTCGCGCTTGAAGAAATCGAAATACATCAACGCGAGCGGCGAACCGTCTTTGTCGTACACCTGGAAAACGCGGACGTCAGGCTGATACACCGGGATATCGTGGCGTTCTTTGAACGTGATGCCGTAGAGCTGGTTGGCCGCATAAAAGAGGCCGTTCTGCAGCACGCCGTTCAGTTCGAAGTACGGACGGACTTGGGAATCGTCGAGCGCGTATTTCGCTTTGCGGACTTGCTCGGCGTAATACTGCCAATCGTAGGGCTGCACGTCGGTCACCCCGTCCTTTGCCGCTTGGGCCTGCAGCAACGCTTTATCGGCTGCAATGCGTGCGCGGGATGCCGGAACCATGCCGGAAAGAAACGCGCGAACGGCGGCGGGCGTCTTGGCCATCTCGTCGACGAGCGCATACTGCGCGTAGTTTGCGAATCCCAGCAGGTGCGCTTTCTTCGCGCGCAGTTGCGCCATTTCGGCGATCGTCGCCCGCGTGTCGTTCGCATCGCCGCGTTCGGTGCGGTTCCACGAATGCTCGAAGAGCTGTTGGCGGACGCTGCGATCTTGAAGCGACTGCAATGCCGGCTGCTGCGTGGTGTTCTGCAGCGCGATCAAATACTTACCCGATTGTCCATGGGCAGCCGCAGCCTGCGCTGCAGACGTAATGGCGGCATCGGAAAGCCCGGCAAGTTTCGCCTTGTCGTCGACGACGAGCGCGCCTGCCGCAGTTCCGGCAAGCAGTTTGCGGACGAACGTCGCGCGCAGGACGGCTATCTGTTTGTTTACCTCGCGCAGCTGCGCCTTGCCGCTTGCGTTCAGTCGCGCGCCGGAATGCACGAAGTCGTCGTACGTAACTTTCAACAGTTGACGCGACTCCGGATCGAGGCTCAACTGCGCTCGTTCACGGTAGAGCGCCGCGATGCGCGCGAATAGGCGCGCGTTCAAATAAATGGCGTCTTCGTGCGCGGCGAAAAGCGGCGCCAAGACTTGCTGATCGTGCTGCAGTTCGGGATCCGTGTTTGCTTGCGATACGGCGGAAAATGCCAGCTGCGCGCGTTTGAGCGTCTGCCCCGAACGCTCCAACGCAACGATCGTATTCTGAAAAGTCGGCTTTGCCGGATTCGCCGCAATGGCGTCGATCTCGCGCAGCTGCTGCTGCATACCGGTTTGCAGTGCGGGCAAGTAATCCGCGTCGGTAATCTTATCGAACGGCGGCGCGCCGAAGGGGAGCGTACTCGGCGTGAGCAGCGGATTTCCGGCTGCCATCGGCGCGGCACCTGGAACCGTAAAGAACAGCAGAGCGGCGGAAAGTGCCGCCGTTTTTACACGAATCATGCGTCCGCTTTCGGCGCGGACCCGCAGCTCTTCCCGTTACGCCACCTTACCGGCTATAGAGAATTGCATGCACGCCGCCGGTCGTAGGGACCCCTCCGCCGCGGGATAATAGGACGAGCGATGA
>DASSRQ010000256.1:0-6025 GCA_035701665.1 Vulcanimicrobiaceae bacterium | reverse complement strand
ACGGCATCGCGATCGGCCCGGACAACAAGATGTGGTTCACCGAGACGAACGTGGCGAAGATCGGCGTGCTCGATCCCTCGAACGACACCATCGCCGAGTTCCCGGTAGCGGCCGGTTCGCATCCGACCTCCATTGTCGAAGGTCCCGACGGCGCGATGTGGTTCACTGAAAATATTGCGGGCGGCGCGAAGCTCGGCCGTATGACCACGCAGCATCAGTACACCGAGTTTGCGCTCACCGGCGCGAACTCGGCGACCGGCCTGACGATGGACCTTTTCGGGAACCTCGCGATCGCGGATCCTACGAACAGCGCCATCGGCGTCTTCACCGTGAACTCGCAAACGTTCAAAGAGTATCAAACGAAGACGGCATCGGCGGGCCCGGCGTGGCTTGCGATCGGCCCGGACGGCAAACTCTACTTCACCGAGTTTACCGCAGATAAGATCGGCCAGTTCACGTACTTCTAAAACCGGCAGCCGGAAAAAGAAAAGGCGCGCGGGCATACCGCGCGCCTTTTCTTTTACGGGTGTAGACCCCGCATCAGCGTATCCATCTGGTCTGCGGAACTGTGGAACAGCGGCGGACCGACGTAGCCGAGCAGCGGCAAGCTGACGGCCATCATCAGCAGACCGACGCCGACCTGCAGCGGAAAACCGACGACGAACACGTTCATCTGCGGCGCAACGCGCGCCATCAACCCCAGCGCGAGGTTGACGAGAAAAAGCGCGACGGCGGGCGGCGCCGCAATCTTCACGACGATCAGGAACGAGTCTTGAACGAAGCCCATGACGTTGCCTAAAATCGCGGGATTGAGGTTGATGTAAGGCAGCGGCAGCAGGTGAAACGAACCGCCGATGCCCTGCAGCATCACCAGATGCGAATCCGACATCAAAAAAACCAGCGTCGCCAGCGTGAGCTGCAACTCGCCGATGACGGTCACTTGCTGCTGCGTCGTCGGATTGATGACGTTCGCGACGGCAAACCCGATCTGGATATCCAGAATCTCACCGGCGAACTGGATGCCCATGAAGACCAGGTACGCGACGAACCCGACTAAGATGCCCAGGACGACTTGGCTGACGACCGCTGCAAGCAGCGCGCCGATGTCGCCGAGCGGCGCAATCGCCGGAACCGTATGCATCAAAATGAAGCCGAACAGAAACGCGAGCCCAATTCGCGCGAGCACCGGAATCTGCTGCGACGAAAACACCGGAAACACGAACAGCATCGACGAGACGCGAACCACAATGAGCAGGAACGTTTCGAACTGTCCCTGGCTGATGTGGAACAGCTCGGTCATTTAATAAAGTCTTTTACGTGCGTAAAGACGCGGGCGGTGAAATCCGTCAGAAGCGCGAGCATGAACGGGCCGAAGAACAACAGCGTCAGGGCCGAGGCGACGATCTTCGGAATGAACGTCAGCGTCGGTTCCTGGATCTGCGTGGTAGCCTGGAAGATGGAGATAACGAGGCCCACGACCATCGAGACGAGCAGCACGGGCGCCGCAACCATGAAGCACACGAAGATGGCGTCGCGGCCGAGCGCGATGGCGTCGCCGAAACCCATTACTTATAGCTCTGGAAGATGGCGTTGACCGTCAAATTCCAGCCGTCGACCAGCAAGAAAATCAGAATCTTAAACGGCAGCGAGATGATCACCGGGGGAATCATCATCATGCCCATCGAGAGCAAGATGCTGGCGACGACCATATCGATGACGATGAACGGCACGTAGATGGCAAAGCCGATCTCGAACGCCGTTTTCAGTTCCGAGATCACGAACGCCGGGATCAGGATGTACGTCGGGACGTCGTCCTGCGAGTTCGGCCGCGGCTCGTTCGAAAGCGAGTAGAACAGCTGCAAGTCTTTGTCGCGCGTCTGCTTGAACATGAAGGCGCGCAGCGGCTTTGCCGCGCGGTCGAGCGCGACGCTCTGACTGATGCTGTTTTTTAAATACGGCTGCAGCGCGTTTTGATTCACGTCCTTGACGACCGGCGCCATAATGAAAAACGTCAAGAACAGCGAGAGGCCGATCAGTACTTGGTTCGGCGGCACTTGCTGCGTTCCGAGCGCCGTACGCACGAACGAGAGCACGACGACCACGCGCGTGAATGACGTGACGAGTACGAGCAGCGTCGGCGCGAGCGAAAGGATGGTAAGCAGCAGCAGAATCTGCAGCGAGGTCGCAACGTCGCGCGGACTGTGCGCCTGGCCGACGCCGATGTTCAACTGGGGGATCGGAACCGTCGGGCCGGCCGGAGCGGCTGCCTGCGCGAGTGCCGGAATGCCCCACAAAATCGCGATTGCGACCGCGGAAAAGAGAAAGAACGGCCGGTGCCGTTTGAGCGCTTCTTTCACTGCGGTTTGCGGCCCAGCAGTTTGAGAACGCCGCTCAGATTCTGCGTCTGCTGTGCGAAGAGCGAGCGCTGCTCGTCGAGCCACGGCTCCACTTCTTCCGCCGGCAGCTCCGCAAGCGTGTTGAGGTGGCCGCTGCCGCCGCCGATGAGATAGTAGCGTCCGCCGGCTTTGACGACGTGCACCGTCGTGTTCGGTGCGAGCGACGTCGATTCGACGACGGTCACGAGCCGCTTGCCCATCGACGTGACGAGCCGTCCGCGGCCAAGAGCTCGTACGACGAAATACAAGCCCCCGAGCATCAGCGCTACGACGAGCAGCGCAAAAAGATACTGTGCGATAAACACGCGGGGGTTACTCTACGGTCGGGTTGAGTTCGCTGATCTTCACGGCGAACTTGTCGTCGACGACGACGACCTCTCCGCGCGCGATGAGAATGTTGTTGACGTACAGATCGATCGGATCCGTCGAAAGCTTGTCGAGTTCGAACACGCTTCCCGACTGCAGCGTCACCACGTCCCGCAGCGTCAGCGCGGTGCGGCCGAGGACGGCGCTGATCTGCAGCGGCACGTCGTGGACGAGATCGAGATTGTTGCCGCCGTGCGACGAGCGCGGCGTCGGAGCCATTGCGGCGAACGCCACGGGCTGCGCGGCCGGCGCAGGCACTTCGGGACGCGCGGGTTTTGCCGGCTTTGCTGCCGGCACAGGTGCCGGTGCCGCCGCGGGTTGTTCGGTTCCGCCCGCGATCTTTGCGAGGGCGATTCCGTCGAAGTCCACGGTGATCTCGGGCGCAACCTCCGCGCCCACCTGAATCGCTCCGGCGAACGACGCGAACGGCGGTGCCGGCAGATTGGTCGCATCGGCGCACAGTTCCGCACGCACGCCTTCGGGCGAGACGCCCATATCTTTGGCGAGCGCCTCGGCCATCGACGCGGCAATCTGCGAGACCGTCTCCGAGACGATCGAGAGCTGCATCGCGCCCATGTCGGCATCGTCCATTCCGCCGAGCATCAAGCTCACGACTTTGGCGATGTCCGTGCTTTGGAAGCGCACGACCACTTTGATGCCAAGACCCGGGATATCGGCAAGCGTGACGAGCGTATCGGTGTCGATCTTGATCGACGATTCGCGCTCGGTACGCGTTGCAGCGGTTGCTGCAACCTCTTGTTCGACCAGACGTCCGAGTACGGTCGCTGCAGCCTGCAGCATCGAGTCGGTAAGTTGTTCGATATCGGCCATCGGTCTAGTGCTCCTCACCCGTGATTACGTCCGCAACCTGCACGGAGATGCGGTCTTTGTGAACGCCGGGATAGACGTGAAATTTGTCGCGGTCGTTGACGCGCGCCACGAGCGGCGCATCCGTCGGCTTGTCGAACAGTACGAGATCGCCCGGCTGCAGCGCAACCAAGTCGCGCAGCGAAACGCTCGTCTTTCCGAGTTCGACCTGCACGTCGACGGGCGCTTTCTCCACGTTGCGTCCCAGCTGTTGAATATCTTCTTCGGTCATGCCGCGGCCCGCGATGACGGTCGGCGACCATTGGAAGTCGGTCAGCTGCGTGCTGATCGACTGCATGACCAGGTACGGCAGGCAGAAGTTCATGACGCCGGCCATATCGCCGACTTTGAGCTCCATAGAAACGTACGCGACGATCTGGTCGAGCGGAATGATACGCGGGATGAACTGCGGGTTCGAATCCAGCGCCTCGATCTTCAGCGAGAGCGTCAGCAGATAGTTCCACGACTCGCGATAGCTGTTGAGCATGCGCGCCATAAAGCGCTGCATCAGCGTGCGTTCGATGTCCGTCAGGTCGCGGAGCTTCTGCGGGAACCAGCCCGGGCCGCCGAGCAGGCGATCGATGATCGAGAAGACCAGATTCAAGTCGACTTGCACGATGCCGCTGCCCGGCAGCGGATCCATCGAGAAGATCGACAGAATCGACGGAATGCCGATCGAAGCGATGAAGTCACCGTAGCTGATCTGCTCGATGGACACGATCGACGCTTCCACGCGCGTGCGCAGATAGACCGAAAGCGAGTTGTTGAGCAGACGGGTGAAGTTCTCGTGCAGGGTGCGCAGCGTGCCGAGCTGATTGTTCGAGAACTTGTCGAGACGCTTGTTGAAGCGGAAATCGAACGACTTGACCTTCTTGCCTTCGAGCGCGGCTTCTTCGCGCGCCGTGGTTTCGGTCGAGAGTTGATTTATTAGGGCGTCGATTTCTTCTTGTGAAAGACTGGACATGACGGCGGACTACTGCCCCTTTTCGGCTCGTGAGAGGTTAGCGTTGAGCAGCACGATGTCGGTTCGCCTGTTGGCTTGCCGTGCATCGGGCGAGCTGTTGTCCGTCCGTGGTCTGTACTGTCCGTATCCGGCTGCAGAGATGCGATCGGGTGAGAGTTTGTCGTTCTCGACCAAATATCTCACGACGTTCACCGCTCGTGCAGTAGAAAGCTCCCAATTACTGGGATACCGGTCCGTGGCGATAGGCACGTTATCCGTGTTGCCTTCGACGCGGATCAGATTATCGTTCTTCCTTAGGAAGACATCGACTTCATCCAGGATTTTCTTAGTCTGCGGCCGCAGGTCCGCGCTTCCCGAATCGTAGTATGCTTTGTCGGAAAGTAAAGTTATGACCAAGCCGCGCTTGTCCAAGCGAACCTGCACTTGGTTCTGCAGATGGTTTTGCGCGATGTAGGCCTGCAGCTGTTTCTGGATCGCCGGGATGCGCGAGCTCGAATCGAAGCTCTGATCGTGGTTCGTTCCGCCGTTGGGCGGCTGATTGACCGCCCAGTCGTTGTCGAATCCGGCCGAGACGTCTTTGGCGAACGCTTGAAACTTCACGCGGCTGATCGACGACATTGCGAACAGAATAATGAACAGCGCCAACATGAGCGTAATCATGTCGGCGTAGGTTAACAGCCAGCGCATCATGCCGGCCGTCTCGACTTTCTGTTCCTCGGCGCGTTTGCGGAAGCGGCTCTCGGCCGCGCGCGCCGCTGTTTTAATAGGCTGGGGCATCGGCGACCGCTCCGCCTTCCTCGATCTCTGTTTCGCGCTCGCGCGGATCGAGGAATGCGTGCAGACGTTCCTCCAACAGACGCGGATTATCGCCGGCCTGAATCGAGAGAATGCCTTCGATCATGATCTCGCGCAGCAGCAGCAGCTGGCCCGAGCGTTCTTTGATCTTCGTCGCGATGGGCAGCCAAAGCAGATTGGCAAACAAGATGCCGAAAAACGTTGCGACGAACGCCTGCGCGGTGGAAACGCCGATCGTGCCGGCGATGTTGCCGGTGCCCGAGACGGCAGAAAGACTGCGCAGCATACCGATTAGGCCGAGCACCGTACCGATAATGCCGAGCGTGGGCGAGTAGCCGCCGAGATTCGTAAACACCGCTTCGGCTTTGGTGCCCGCTTCCTGCACGTAGCTGACTTCGGTCTCCAGCACTTTGCGAATGACGTCGGTGTCGCGCCCGTCGATGACGAGTTGAATGCCTTTGCGCATGAACTCGTCTTCGAGTGCGGCGGCTTCATTTTCGAGCGCGAGCAAACCCTCGCGCCGCGCTTTTTCAGCGAACGAAACCAGCGTTGCGATGACGTCGCGTTCGTGATACTCGGGTTCCGTGAACGCGGTTTTGAAACCGCCGAAAAACCCTTTGACAAACGTGCGAAGCGG
>DASSRQ010000255.1:0-4634 GCA_035701665.1 Vulcanimicrobiaceae bacterium | reverse complement strand
CTGGCCACTGTTGCCTTTGGTCTCATCGCCGCAGGCGCTTGGAATAAATTCATCACCGACCTCATCGGCCTATTTCTCAAGTCCAGCAGCGGCGTTTGGGCCGAGCTCGTCTACGCGGTGATTATTACTATCATCGCGATTCTGGTCATCCAAAATCTGGGCAAACTCGCCGAGCGATCCGGCCCGGGCGCGTAGCGCCTAGAGCGACAGCGTCGCGGCGATGTGATTCCCATAGCCGGGAATGCGCTCGACGCGGAGACCCTTGGTGAGCCGGGAGATGATGTACAGTCCTCTCCCGGATTCGCTCAGCGGATTGATGGGCAGCGCGGGGTCGCGTATGAAACCGACGCCGCGATCGATCACGTGCAGCACGGGTTCAGGCCCGGTCGTATCGAGTTGGACGTCGATCGGACCCGGTGCGTGGCGAACTACGTTGCCCACCATCTCGCCGAAGACCAACTCGGCAGCGTGCACCGCGTTATCGGACGCGTCCTGCGCGCGTAAATACGCCACGAACTCTTTGCGCGCGTCGTTTGCCGCTTGCGCATTTTCCGCGTCGAACTGCCACTGTTTGCGTTTGCCGAACCGGACCGTGAGGACGGCCGTATCGTCCAGCGCGTCGCGCGGCAGACAGGCGTCGCACAAAAGCCGCGCGGGATTGCGCACGCACAGCACCGCTTCCGAAAGCGCTACTTCGCGAAGGCGCCGTTCGCCGAACACCAGATCGCGCGTGCCCTCGAGCAGGCCGTCGGTGTAAAGCACGAGCAGATCGCCGCTCTCCAGCAGCTGCTCCTGCGTATCGCCCGGCGAGAGATCGCGCAGCCCCAGCGGCAGGCCGGTCGTGCGCAGCTCGACGACTTTGTTGCCGCGGCGCAGCACCGGCGGCGGATGACCGGCGCTCGAGTAGCGGATCGACTTGTATTCGGGATCGATGATGCCCACGAACGCGGTCGCAAGCGCTTGCGCGCGGCGCGAACGCAGATGCGCGTCCACGGTGTCGAGAATGCGCGCGGGATCCGTTTCGTACATCGCCGCGATTCCGATGGATTGCCGCAGCTTGCCCATAAGGCCGGCCGCTTCCAAACCGCGGCCCGTTACGTCGCCGACGCACACGGCGATCGAACCGTCGCTGCGGCTGAACGCATCGAACCAATCACCGCCGACTTCGGCTTCGGTCGAACTCGGCCGGTATTCGTACGCAAACTCGACGCCCGGCCGCTGGGGGATCGCACTATCGGTCGGAAGCAGCGCCTGCTGCAGCGAGACCGAGATCCGGCGTTCGCGCTCGAAAGCCGAGGCATGTTCGATGGCGATGGACGTGCGCCGGCCGAGATCTTCGAAGATCGGAATATCGTCGCCGTCGTAATGACTCGGCGTCTCGCACCAATACGCAACGAGCGCGCCGTACGTCTCGCCGCGTGCGAACAGCGGAACGGTGATCGCCGAATGCGGAGCCAGTGCGCGAACGTCCGGCGCGAGATACTCCCACATGTGCGGCAAGATCTCGTCCAGGTCGACCGTTTCGTGGACGACCGTGCGATGCTGCGAGAGCATGCGGATCGCGTTTTCTTCCGCGGGCGGTTTGAGCGTGCGTTCGCCGCACAGATGCTCCGCGAACGCGCGCTTCGACGGATCGCGATGCGCGGCCGCGACGGTGCGCAGCGCGCCCTCGTCCTCGAAGCGCATGATGTACGCGAGATCCGCCATCTCGGTAACGATGAACTCGCAAAGACGCTCGAATCCGGATTGCAGATCGAGCGTTTCGAAGACGATCTCGCTGGCGCGCGCGATAAACCGCAAGCGCTGCGAGCGCGAGCGTTCTTGCTGGAACTCGTGGGCGGTTTCAATGGCGGTGCCCGCACGTTTTGCAACGCGCTCGGCAACGTCCAGATCGTCCTGCGTGAAACGGCGCGCCGACTCCGCCGAGATCAAAACGATCGCACCGTACACATGGCCGGAGTCGCCCGCGAGCGGGACGGTCATCGCGGAATGCATGTGCAGTTTACGCATCAACGCTAAGTGGCGTTCGTCTTCGGCGGCTGCCGCCACGTCTTCATCAGTGATCACGGGCGTAAGAATCGAGACGTTCTTACGAACCGCTATGTCGGTCGTGCTGCCGCCGCGGACGGGATACATATCGCGAAACTGTTCGATGTACCGGACGAGCATCGGATCCCGGTGTGCGATCGATTCGACGCGGTACGCCCCGCGTTGGCCGGCAAGCACGACGAAGCACCAATCCGCCACGCGGTGAATGGCGAGCTCCGCCAGTTTCTCGCACACCGCCGCGACGCTCAGATGGCCGGCGAGGCCCGACGTCGCCTCGATGACGAAGCGTAAGTTGTCGCTCGCGCGGCGCTGGTCGTCGATATCGGTTGCGCTGCCGATCCAGCCGGAGATGCGTCCGTCGCCGTTGCGCACCGGAACGGCGCGTGCAACGAACCAGCGGTACGTGCTGTCGGAGGCCCGGCGCAACCGGTACTCGATCTCGAACGGCTCGCCCGTCGCAAGTGCGCGGCGCCACCGCTCCCAGGTCTCGTCGAGATCTTCAGGGTGCACGGCGTTCTGCTGGCCGTTCGGATTCAACTCGAGATCGGCGACCGTCACGCCGGTATAGTCTATCCAGCGGCGGTTAAAGTACTCGATTTTGCCGTCCGGGCGCGAGACCCAGACGAACTGGGGAAGCGCATCCGCAATCGTCTGGTACTCTACGAAATCGGCCGGCAAGCGCAGTAAATCGCCCGCAACGGTAGGTTGCGGAGCGTTCCCGGCGGCCGTCTCCCCTAAGGCCATCGATACACTCTACCCAACTTGCGGCATGGATACGCCTGGTAGCCCGGCGAAGTTTGTAGCGCATGCCGATTCCGCTCACCGACTCTCGCGAGCGTACATTTTCGGGTACGCGCAGGCGCATCTACCAGCTGCTCGTCGATATGGGCACATCTAACGACATCGTCTGGCCGTTCCCGGCGCAGCCGTTTATGCGATCTCCCGGGCCGCTCGTACCAGGCAAGACTGAAGAGTGGCATAACGGTTTCCACGCAATTTTAGAAGACGTCGTCCCCGAAGAACGCATCGTTTGGCGCGTTCAGAACGAAGGGTTTGACGGTACGCACGGATTTTATCTTACCGGAGACGGAAAGAAAACGACGCTCGAACATCGCATCGAAGCAACGCTGAGCGATACCGAAGGCCGGCTGCTGTGGCGGCGGCTGGAAGATGCGAACGAACGGTCTATCGAAGCGCTGTTCGACAAAATAACCCGAATTCTCAAACGGTAATCACGATCATGACCAGCCTCACGGCAAAAGCGGCGCCTCCGCGTCCGCTCGATTTTCTCGACCTCGATGCGCTCTTGAGCGAAGAAGAGCGAATGATTCGCGACACGGTTCGCGCGTTCGTGCGCGACCGCGTCCTACCGAATATCGCGCAATGGTTCGAAGAGGGCATCTTACCGCGCGAGCTCGGGCGCGAACTCGGGAAACTCGGTCTGCTGGGCATGCATCTCCAGGGCTACGGCTGTCCGGGCGTGAGTGCCGTGGCATACGGTTTGGCATGTTTGGAACTCGAAGCCGGCGACTCCGGCATTCGCAGTTTTGCATCCGTGCAAGGCTCGCTCGCAATGTATGCGCTGCACCGCTGGGCGAGTGAAGAGCAGAAGCAGTTGTGGCTTCCGCGCATGGCGGCGGGCGAAGCGCTGGGCTGTTTCGGCTTGACGGAACCGGATTTCGGAAGCAATCCCGCCGGTATGCGCACATTCGCGCGGCGTGACGGCGGCGACTGGATTATCAACGGCACGAAGATGTGGATCACCAACGGCGGCATCGCCGACGTTGCAATCGTGTGGGCGCAGACCGACGAAGGTATTCGCGGCTTCGCGGTACCGACCGACAGCAAGGGATTCTCCGCGCATCCGATCGAGCGGAAGATCTCGCTGCGCGCGTCGGTGACGTCCGAGTTGGTGCTGGAAAATTGCCGCGTTCCGGACGAAACGGCGTTTCCGGACGTGCGCGGATTGCGCGGACCGCTTGCGTGTTTGAACGAAGCGCGGTACGGCATCATTTGGGGATCGATGGGCGCAGCGCGCGCATGTTACGAGGCGGCGCTGGACTATTCGAAGACGCGCGTGCAATTCGGAAAACCTATCGCCGCGTTTCAATTGACGCAAGAGAAACTCGTGAACATGCTGCTCGAGATCGGCAAGGGCACGCTGCTCGCGCTGCACGTCGGCCGCATGAAAGACGAAGGCCGCGCGCATCCGGCGCACGTCAGCTTCGGAAAGTTGAATAACGTTCGCGAGGCGCTCGCGATCGCGCGCGAAGCCCGCACGATCATGGGAGCGAGCGGCGTAACGCTGGAGTATCCGGTCATCCGGCACATGAACAACTTGGAGTCGGTCCTGACGTATGAAGGCACCAGCGAGGTGCATACGCTCATTCTCGGCCAAGCAATCACGGGCCAGGACGCGTTCGCCTGACGCGGCAAGCAAGCACTTAGTTAACAACGGCCGCTTCGGCTGCGTTACCTCCTCGACAGACTTTCTCAGAGTGGGAACAAGCGAGGATACAATGCAGTCTTTACAATCACAGATCCTTAGAGGGTTAGCCGCGGGAGCCGCCGCGGCAGCCGTACTC
>DASSRQ010000254.1:0-3946 GCA_035701665.1 Vulcanimicrobiaceae bacterium | reverse complement strand
CAACTTGCCGACGGCATCCGCCGCGTCGCAGCCGGCGAACGCGCCATCGATCCGCAGCTCGCGCTTGAGTCGTGGTCGGAACCCGATCCGCTCACCGATCGCGAACGCGCCGTGTTGCGCCTCGCGGGCGAAGGCGCATCCGCCGCGGACATCGGCCAACGCCTCTCACTCTCAGAAGGCACCGTTCGCAATTATCTGTCCGAGGCTATCGGCAAACTGGGCGTGTCCAACCGAATCGAAGCGGCGCGCCTAGCACGCAGCCGCGGCTGGCTGTAGCTCCCGGCAAGGGTTTTCGGCGGCAGCAACCATCCGCCCGGTGAGACAACGGCTCGGCTGATGGGGAAAAGTGACCGGGAGAATGGTCGGAAGACGGCATGAGGTGTATACCGACTCCGGCGCGCCCCGCGGCGAGCAAGCCGCCGCGCTGGTTTTGTGCGCGCTGCTCTGCGTCGCGACGGCCATCGTCCTCTCGATGCCGCAAGATGCGCGATACGTCGTCCCCACGTTTCCGTTTGTAGCGATCGCGACGGCGTGGTCGATCTTCGATCTCCTCACGGCGTGCTTTCTCTTCGCGCGGTTGTACGTCAATGGACGCGCGCTGTTCGGATGGATAGGCGCCGCGTACGGCTGCAGCGGACTGTTGGCGCTCGCCTACATCGCCGCGTATCTCCATTTACTCGACCCGGGACGTAACACACTGGCCGATCAGCAGATTGCCGGCACACTCTACATCATCTGGCATTCGCTGTTCGCCATCCTCATCGCCGCCGGTCTCGTATTGTATCGCGTTCGTCCGGCAGAAGTTCGCAAACAGCAGGCGCCCGGAGTCGTTACAAGCGTCATCGCGGGCGTGGTCATCTTCTCCGCACTCATCGTAGCTGCGCTGCTGTTGTTCCGCGATCGCCTTCCGATACTCGCCGTCAACGGCGTCATGGAGCCGCCGCTCTCGCATGCGATGCAATTCCTCGTCGCGCTCAGCGCGGCGTCGCTCGTAACGTCACTCGTCGCCTGCCGCCGCCAACTGTACGGGCTGCCGTTATGGGTGCTCGTTGCGCTGCTGACCTCGATGCTCGAAGCGGCGTTGAACTCGGTCTCGCAGCATTTGTTTTCGATCGCGTGGGACGTCGGCAAACTGCTAACGTTGGCCACTTCGTCGTTCGTCATGTCACAAACGCTCGTCACGACGTTTCGCATGTATGCATCGGTCTCGGACTTGATGGCACTGCGATCGCGCGATGCCGGCGAACGGCTGCGCGCAATATGGCTCATCGCGACGAGCGATTGGCAAGACGAACGCGATCATCTGCAGCTCGTGCTCGATCTCGCCGCCGCCAACATCCGCCCGCGCAACAACGTCTTCGGCTTCACCAGCCAACTCGAAAACGGAACGTTCCACATCAATGCGGTGTCGCGGTACGGCGATCCGAGCGTCCATCGTCAAGCCGCATCGGTCTATCGCGAAGGCGCCTCGCGTCCCGCGGGCGACGGCATTCACGCGGCGCTGCTTGCATCGGGAAAAACGCTGATGTGGCAAACGCCGTCCGAGATGCCCGGCAATCTGGCGCGTACGACCGCTTGGCGCTCGGCCATCGGCACCACGATCCAGGTCGGCACGCAGACGCACTTTTTAGTGTTCGGCACGCCCGACAATTTGGATGGCGAACGCCTCGGCGAGAGCGACGCCGCTTTCATCGAAGTGCTCTCGTCGATCATCAGCCGCCGCTACTCCGAAACGCTCCATCTGGAACGCATCGAATATCACAGCGAACGCGACTCTTTGACGGGCGCATACAACCGCACCCTGTTTCGGCGCCTGGGCCGCGACGCCGCCGCGCGCGGAACGCTGCGCGCGATTATGCTGATCAATCTCGACCGGTTCGCCGAAGTCAACTTCCGCCTCGGCCAAGCTGCCGGCGACAACGTGCTGATGGAAACGGCGGGCTCGCTTATCGGTGTTGATGCCAACAACGCGGTCGCGCGCATCAGCGGCGACGAATTTGCCGTGCTCTTGCGCGATACCAACGCGGACTCGCATGTTCTCCCGGAAGCGCTTGCCGCGTACGAACAGTTATTCAAAGGCATGCTCCCGGTCACGGCATCGGTGGGAGTCGCGGTTGCCGACGGTTCGCCCAGAGAGTTCGACGCGATGCTCTCGCAAGCGGCCGTTGCGCTCGACAACGCCAAAAGCCGCGGAGGCGATGCGATGACGGTGTTCGGGCCTGACCTTCAGGCAGCCCACGATGAGCGCATCGTCGAACGCGCGGAGTTGATTGAAGCGCTGAATACGAACGCGCTTTTTCTCGAATACCAGCCGACGTTCGCACTGAATTCGGGAGCGATCACCGGTGCCGAAGCGCTGGTGCGCTGGAACCATCCGCAGCGCGGTATTCTCGCGCCGAACACGTTCCTGCCTGCGATGCGCCGCGCAAATCTCCTGAGCGAACTTACACTCTGGGTAATGCAGCATGTCGCACGCGACGTGGCGGGCATGCAGCTGCCGCCCGACTTCCGCTGCTTCTTCAACGTTCCGTCACAAGTGCTGGAGAACGCCGCCTTCATCGCCAACCTCGAACAACTGCTGTTTTCGAATCCCAACTTGCGCGGTCGCCTGGGCATCGAAGTGACCGAATCCGAAGTAATGCACAAGGTAGAACACGCAATCGACTCGCTGACGCGCGTGCGCCGCTTGGGGTTGCTCGTTGCAGTCGACGACTTCGGCACCGGGTACTCGTCGTTAAACTATCTCAAACGCTTACCGGTCGACGTGCTGAAATTGGACAAATCGTTCATCCAAGGTCTTCCGCACGACAGCAAAGACGTCGCGCTGGCCGAGCTCTTTCTCGCGCTTTCCCGGCAGTTCGGCGTCAAGAGTGTGGGCGAAGGCATCGAAACCGAAGCGCAAGCCGCGTGGCTTCGCTCGCACGGCTGCGAGATCGGCCAAGGCTTCCTGTATGCGATGCCGCTCGCGAAGACAGAACTCGCAGATCTGCTCGCCAAATCCGCAGAGCAGTCTTCAAACATGACGTAAATCATCAATAAAAATAGCGAGTAAGCTCCGCGCAATCTGCGCCGATACACACTAAGAACGTGCAAATTGATTATGTTTGCGCGCGCGCTATTGTGTAGTCCAACATACCAAAAGGGAGTTTCGATGTTCTTACGGCGTCCGCTAGCCGGATTAGCTCTTATTAGTCTTGCGTCGGGTGCGGGGTGTGCGTCCAACAACGCGGTCCCCGTGCGCACGAACGCGCAGTTCGTTATCTCGGTTCCGCAAACGGGATCGTCACCACAAGCGCGCAATCGCAATTTTCAAGCACCGTCCGGGACGCAATCCGTCTCGTTCACACTCAGCAACTTCAACGGCAAACCCGCGACGGGTTCCATTCCGGTCTCGTTCCGCACGGCTGTAGGCGCCCCGGGATGCGCGCTGAGCGGTAACGTTTTGCTGTGCACCGAAACCGTTGCCGCCATCGACGGAACCGACATCTTTACGGTCGCCGCATACGACGGCAACGGCAATACGATCGCTAAAGGTCAAGTCCAAGTAAACGCCGCGAGCGGCACAACGACGACCGCCCCGGTCGCGCTCAACGGCACCGTCGCCAGCATCTCGGTGCTGCTCGGATCCACGCCGCTCGGCGTCGTCGGCGGATCGAGCGTAACGATTCCCGTCAGCGTCATCGCCAAAGACAGCACCGGCGCCACGATCATGGGCACGTACACCAACCCGATCACGATCGCCGATACCGACACGTCGGGCAGCACGTCGCTCTCGACGACGAGCATCAGCGATTCCAACACGAGCGTTACGCTCGCGTATAACGGCGCCAATATCTCGCCGGCCGCAATCAGCGCGACCGCAACGGGCGTTGCGGCATCGGCAATCGCGAACGCCACGTTCACGCCGAACGCAGACGTTACTACCGCAAACGGCGCGTCGTACAGT
>DASSRQ010000253.1:0-4066 GCA_035701665.1 Vulcanimicrobiaceae bacterium | reverse complement strand
CGGGTCTTTGCTTTTCTGAGCGATCCGCTCGGAGACTTTCGCTTCGTGATAGGCAAACAGCAGCGCCGCGCCGGCCTTCACGATCGACACCGTGCGGTGCGGTGCACCGGATGCAAACGAGCCCTGTTCGTACGGCTTGAGCACCCAATGGTGGAACGCAAAATACGCCACGCCTAAATGCGCCAGGAACCGAGTCTTGTCGAGAAACGCATCGGCCGGACGGGCCGAGCCGGCGAGCAGTGCGCCGACGAGCGCAAGGGCCAGGGCGGCCCGGGAAAAGAGCGACTTGTTCATGGGCGAGACTTCCGTCACTCCCCGGCGAAAGGCCTGTGCATGAAGATGCGGATTTTTACCGGCGTCGTGAGCGCGGCGCTTGCCGGTGCGCTGCTCGCCGGTGTCGTGAAAGCCGACGACGGGCTGCAAGTTCCCGATAAACTGAGCGGGCCGAACGTCTCGCAAGTTATCGCCTATTCGCAGAAGCAGATCGCCATCGAACACGTTCGCGTCATCGACGGCACGGGTGCGCCGGCGCGCGAGAATCAGACGGTGCTGATCGCGAACGGCAAGATCGCGATGGTCGGGCCGAGCGGCGCGATGCACGTCGCAAGCGGTGCGGCCGTTATCGACGGCACGGGGAAGTCGCTCATGCCGGGCATCGTCGGCACGCACGACCATCTCTACTATGACTCGGGCGGCCCGCTCTTCATCGTCCGTGAGATGCCGTTCAGCTTTCCGCGCTTGTATCTGGCAGCGGGCGTTACGACGATCCGCACGACCGGCAGCATCGAGCCGTATACCGATCTGCACATCAAGATGTCGATCGAAAAAGGCGAGATGGCCGGGCCGCACATGGACGTCACGAGCCCCTATCTCACGGGCTGGGAGCCGTTCTTCGTCCAGATGTATCCGCTGCACACGCCGGCGGAAGCGCGTGCGACCGTCAACTTCTGGGCCGACCGCGGCATGACGTCGTTCAAAATGTACACCAATATGCCGCCGGCAATCGCGCGTGCCGTCGTTGCCGCCGCGCACGCGCGCCATCTAAAAGTGCTGGGCCATCTGTGCTCGATCGGGTTGACGGCGGCGGCAAACATGGGCGTCGACAGTTTGGAGCACGGTCTTTTCGTGGACACCGAGTTTACGCCCGGAAGGAAAGAAGGCGAATGCCCGAGCGACTCGCTTGCCGTTCGCAAATCGCTTGCCGCACTCGACGTAAATGGGCCGCAGTTGCAAACGCTGCTGAAACTGCTCGTACGCAAACACATCGAGATCAGCTCGACCCTTGCGAACTTCGAAGGCGCGAATCCGCAGCCGCTCGCGGTCGAACAGCGCTATTGGGACCTGGAAGATCCCGAAACGGTAACGGACGTGCAAAAGTCGCGCGCGGCCGCTGAAAAACGTTCCGCGGAAGCGATCGAACTCTCGCACAAAGTGTTCGACGTCACACGTAAATTCGAAATCGCCTTCTTTCGCGCGGGCGGGCTGCTGACACAAGGACCGGATCCCACGGGCTACGGTTCGACCATTGCAGGCCTTGGCGATCAGCGCGATATGGAACTGCTGGTCGAAGGCGGGCTGACGCCGCTCGAAGCGATTAAAGTTGCGACGCTCAACGGCGCCATCGGCCTGGGCATCGAAAAGAAAACCGGCAGCATCGTGCCGGGCAAAGCCGCAGATCTTGTGCTCATCGACGGCGATCCGTCGAAGAACATTTCTGACGTGGAGAAGGTCGTTACCGTCTTCAAAGACGGCATCGGGTACGACAGCGCGAAACTGCTCGAATCACTGAAGGGTATCGTCGGCCGGCAGTAGCTTGTCGAGCGCACGCACCACGAGCTGCGGCAGCGATCCGCCGCCGTGTCCGCCGTCGTCTGCAACGTGCAGCGTGCTGCCGGGCCACGCTTTCTGCAATCGCCACGCGATCGAGAGCGGACTGCTGACGTCGAAACGTCCGTGAATGAGCGCGCCGGGAATGCCGGCCAGCGACGGCGCGTTCCGCAAGAGCTGCTCCTCGCCCAGAAATGCGCTGTTGCGCCAATAATGCGTAACGAACCGCGCGAAGCGCAAGCGGAACTCCGGGTCTTCAAACCGGCGGTTCGGCACGTGCCCCGGCGTAAGCGAGACGTGCGCGTCTTCCCACGCGCACCATTCGGCTGCAGCGGCTTCGCATACGGCTGGATCGGAGTCGAACAGCAGCTCGGCGTACGCATCGACGATCCGCTCGTGCTTTAGACGATCCGGTACGTGCGCCGCAAAACGCTCCCACTGCTGCGGAAAAAGACTTCCGACACCCTCGGTAACCCAATCCACTTCAGCGCGCGAGGTTGTTGTAACGCAGGCGAGCACGATCGCAGTGACGCGCGCCGGATGCGCCTGCGCGTATGCGAGCGCTAGCGTCGATCCCCACGAAAGACCGAGCACCGCCCATCGCTCGATGCCGAGATGTTCGCGCAGCGCCTCGATGTCATCGATGAGATGGTGCGTCGTATTCGATGTCAATTGCGAGCGCTCGTTCAAAAGCGGACGGCTGCGTCCGCATCCGCGCTGATCGAACAAAACGGCGCGGTGCTTTCGCGCATCGAAAAAGCTGCGCGATCCGGGCGTGCATCCCGATCCCGGTCCGCCGTGCAGTAAGACGACGGGTATGCCGGCGGGATTGCCCCAGCACTCCCAATAGATGGAATTGCCGTCGGAAACGTCGAGCATTCCGTGCTCGTACGGCTCGATATCCGGGTTCATCGTAAAAATCTAAAAATCTAAGGAGAGGGTGGGATTTGAACCCACGGAACCCGCAAAGGTTCAGCGGTTTTCAAGACCGCCGCATTAAACCGCTCTGCCACCTCTCCGCGGTTCTCCGGTGCGCACATTACCCCGGCGGAAGGTCCCATCCTGGCGCCGCGCTGTTTGAAGCCGCCGCCCGGCTGGGTACCGCCCAACCGGAGGTACTTTTCCCAATGCTCAAACCGTTTCTCGCCGCTGCGCTCGTCCTTGCCTGCACGCCCGCGGCACTTGCCGCGACACCGTGCGCGGGCGCAGACCCCGCGTTGACGTCGGCTGCCGTGAAGAACGTCACGACCGACGGCGGCATCAACCATTACTCCATCAGCGGCGTCGTGACGAACACGGGGCGCGCGAGACAGGCGTCCAACGTTCTGCAGTTCGTCGACGTCTACCGCGATCGCGAGAAGCTGGACAATATCGGTATACCGCCGCTCAAGCCCGGCCAGTCGTATACGTTTTCGTGGACCTTCGACCGCTCCACCGAAGCGGGTGACGGCACGACGCGCCTGCATCTGCGCTTGCGGATGACGAATCCGCCCGGCGGCTCGCCTTCGCAAAACTGCAATGCGGACAACGATACTCGCGTGATTCAGTTCTAACGGCTATAGGCGCGCACGGGCGTCGGAGATCGTCATCGTACCGCCCAGCACGGCATCGAGAACTTCGGCTTGATGCCGTGCGCGGATCGCGCTGATCTCGGCTCCGACTTCGTGCGCAACGCCGGCGAGCAGCGCCATTTCATCCGGTGCGAATGCTTCACCGCTCGCGCGTCGCCGGCAGACCAGCGCTCCCGTTAACGCCGCGCGAATCAAGAACGGGAAAATCGCGCCGTCGCTTCCCAACGAACCGACGGCGTCGGCCAGTTCGAGCGGGCCGCGCGTCTTGCGCAGCCGCACGAATGCGATGTCGTCGATCGAAATCGTATCCGGCGCATTTCCTGTGCCGCTCATCGCGCTCAGCCGGTAAACCCCGTCGATCCGTTCGTACACCAACACGGCGGCAGCGCCCAACACCGCGCGTGTTTCGTCTACGGTTCTAGCCAGCAACGCGTCCGAACTCTCCATAAACGGCACTTCTTCTGCAAGCCGGCGCAGCGCGTTTGCGGCGTCGTGTTTTGAACGGATAAGCGCGCGCTCGATAGCGCCTTCGACGTAGCGATGCAACGCGTTAAAAGAAAATCCGAGCAGCAGCGCGACGCTCACGTCGACCGCAATGCCGATTCCGCGGCTCGCCGCAGCTTTCCCCAGAATATCTTCGATTACGATAAACAAGCCGACGACCGCAG
>DASSRQ010000252.1:0-2208 GCA_035701665.1 Vulcanimicrobiaceae bacterium | reverse complement strand
CGCGCGAGAGTTAGGCATCGTTGAAGTGGGTCAGTCGCGTGCTCTTGCCGCTCGCGAGATCGAGAACGTACACTTCGCGCGGATGCGTAAAGTCGGTGCGCGTATAGGCGACCAGCGTTCCGCTCGAATTCATCGTGCATTCGGCCGCTTCGCCGTTCTGCGTCAGCTGGGTCAAGGCGCCCGTAGACGGATCGACTTTGACGATCGCGCTGAAGCCGGGCAGATTTTCGTCCGCGATTGCAAACCGGTCGCCGGGAGCAAACCACGGGCCGCAAAGACCGCCCGGTTCACCCATATCCGCAAGGACGGTATCGCCGAGGTCGACTGTTTTTGGAGCGATCACCGTGCGCGCGTTCGCACCGTTCGCACCGCTGACGACCAACGCCGGAAATGCTGCCGGGTCCTTTACGCCGGAACGCAGCGTCCACAAGCGGCCGGAGCGATCGTATCCCAATAAGCCGTTCGAGATCGCTGCAGACGCGATCTTATGCATGGCGCCGCCCGCTGCCGGAATGGTGTAAATATCGTTCGGACCGCCGTACACAGTATCGTAGCGCAGCGAATTGAAGGCGATCGTTTTATCGTCCGGCGACCATGCGGGACCGTCTTCGCTCCAATGTCCGCGCGTCAAAGCATGCGCGTGCGAGCCGTCGGCGTTCATCACCCAAAGATGATCGTGCCGGTCGTACGTATAGCCGGCACCGTTGCCTTCGAACGACAGATCGTGAATGATCCGGACGTCGCTCTTTTTCTGTGCAGCCTTCGGTTTGAATCCCGCAGCCGCGAAATCGATCCGCGCCGCGGCAGGCGGATCGACCGTCGTGGATGTGAACGCAATACGCGTGCCGCCGTGCGAATAGACGGGGCCCCCGGCGCCGGCCGGCACGTGGCTCAGTTGCCGTACGGCACCGCTCGAGAGCGTGTATGAAAAGATCTGCGCGTGTGCGCCGTGCTTTTCGGGAGCGCGTACGAAGGCCAGCGTGCGGCTATCGGGCGACCATGCAGGCTGTGAGTCGCGCCCGGTCTTTGCGATGCGGATTGCCGGCCCGCCCGCGGTCGATACGAGATAGATGTCGGTATCGTACGAATCTTTCGGGCCGTTTGCCCGCGTTACGACGAACGCGACGCGTTTGCCGTCGGGCGAGATCTGCGGGTTCGACACCATCGCGATCTTGTAGAGGTCTTCCGGCGCGACCGGCCGGGCCGCGGTGAGCGCGATTACGGCGCCCAGGCACAGAGCAATCGAGCGTACGTTCATGCCTGTGCTAATGCCACAGGCAGCTCGCCGCCCCTCTTACGATCTGCGCGTTACCGGAAGCACCGCGCGAACCATGAAGCCGTCGTCGCGTTTGTACTCGAAGTTGCACGTCAACTTCTTCACCAGATAGAGTCCGCGGCCGGACTCCGATCCCGGGTCGGCGGGGAGTTCGAACGAAGGCGCTTTACTGAAGCCTTTGCCGTCGTCCTTGATGCACAACGCGAAACGCGGTCCTTCGGGTTCGAGCCATACGCGCACGCCGCCGCCCGGCGCGTGCTTGATCACGTTGGAGATCAGCTCTCCGAAGACGAGGTTCGCAGCAAAGAGGTCGCAGTTTTCGCAATGGTTGGACAAGTAGCGCTCGAGCAGGTGGCGCCCCTCCAGGGCATCCCGTGCGGTGTCGGTTTCGAAGAACCAGGCGTGTTGTGCTACGGACATCGCTCGTAGCTTTCCCGAAGTCGGTAGTATTAAGCGCCGAAAATGCTTTATTATCAGTGTTTTCGTACTGACACGCCGTCGGCGCTCGCTCGCCTAAGCGGCTTTCGGCAACAACTCCCGCAGCTGCGCAAGCAACGTTTCGATCTCTTCGCGATGACGCGCAGCAAGCGCGGCCGTCGAAGAAAAGCCGATCGCTCGCGCATTCGTTTCCAACATGAGCGCGGCGGCATTCACTAAACTCAATCGCGAAAAGAGATCGCCTATGGTCGCGGCCGGCGGTATGCGGCGTTCGAACGTCTGCGTTGCGGCTTGTGAAAGCGCACCCGAACCGAGGACGCGCAGATGCTCGCGAAGATCTTCCGCGTGCATTTCCAGGGTAGAGCGCACCCTCGCGCGCACGTACGCTTCGCCTGCCGGCGTGCGTTCCGTCGGAGCGGTCAGCGCTGCAAGAAGACGGGTGGTTGCTGCGAGCATATCGAGCACATGCGCGCGGATTTGATGGACGGCGTTAC
>DASSRQ010000251.1:0-13567 GCA_035701665.1 Vulcanimicrobiaceae bacterium | reverse complement strand
ATTATCCGATTCGAAGAGCATGTGTTTGACGAGCTGCTGAAGCGGCGCGGAGCGATGGTTCCAAAGCACGACCGCATCCAGCGGAACGGTTCCGGTGCGCGGCGCATGCGCGACGCCGATGCCGTTCTTGCGCAGCAGTCCCGAGGTTACCGAGGCGAGATACTGCGGAATCCCGTGGACCGGAACCCAAAACCGCTCGAGCGCTCCCGGCGGAATGCTGCCGCTTAGATGAAACGTGTTGGGTTCGTTGGTTCCACCGACCGTAACGTCGTCGCCGCCGCCGGTTGTGACGGTACCGTCGTAAGTGACGGGCGCCGTCGACGGCACGAGATGCACGCCGGCGGGTTCCCCGTACTGCGTTCCCTGCACGCGAAACTCGACGGTGTCTTCATCGATCGATGCGCCGCTCGTTGCCGCCATGAAGTCTTCGTTGGCGTCGTCGGCGTTCCAGAGCGGATTGATCTCCTCACCGGCGAGCGCGCTCGGATCGACGACGAGCGAGCCCTGCACGCTCGAAACCCCGGCGCCGCGCAGTGCGGCGATGCCTGCGCGCAGATCCTTACTTTGCAGCGACGGATCGCCGGACGTCACGAGCCAAAGGTCGCCGTCGATCGCATTGTTGCCGGGCGATTGCGAGGACGCGAAAAGCGTATCGAAACGGTACTGCGGTCCCAGTTCGCTCAGCGCGGCATCCGCGACGATCAATTTCTGCACGGAAGCGGGCGTCACGGCGCGATCGGCGGCATTCGAGTACAGGATCGTGCCGTCGTGCGCGATTGCTATCAAACTGACGGCGCCGGCGCCGGAGATCGCGCCGTCGAGCGCATTCTCAATCTGCGAACGCACTTCGGTCCGGTCGCCCGGACTCCACGGCTGCGTGTGCTTCGGCGCAGCGACGGCTGCAATCGGCGGCGCCGCGGTTGCGCGCACGACGGGAAGAGGCGCCGGCGCTTTAGCTCCGTGCGGTCGAAACAGGACGAACAGCGCGAGGGCTATCGCAGCGACGGACAGCACCAGCGCCGCGCGCCTACGTCGTACGAGAGAGCGCCTCGATCTTCTCTTGTAACCGCCGCTGTTCTTCACGTAGCGCATCTATATCCGTTCGCAAACCGTTGACTTGGGCCGGGACTCTCTGTGCTTCGCGAACGCGAATCGCAGCTTCGGCGGCATCGCGGCGGATGCGGCCGTCGAACGCGCTGCCCGCAACGCGATCGAGATCGGAAAGGACGCGCGCGTCGCCCACGATTTCGGCTGCATGGATCGCCGCGCGCGCGACCATGAACATCGGATCGCCGACATACTCGAGAAGTGCGTGCACCGCCGCCGTCCGGTCGGCTTCGACGGTTTGCGCGTGATGGGCGATGGCTGCGAGCGCATTGCGCCGCAGACCTTCGTCGCCGCCGGGTTTCGCCGCTTCGATCAACAGCGGGAGCGCGCGCGAATCCGCGAGCTCTCCTAATCCGGCAGCAGCGCCGCCCTCGATGACGCCGTTCCACGTCCGCTGCTTGATCGCAGCCGACAAGACGTCGAACGCGCGAGCATCGCGCGTTTTGCCGAGCGCGTGCAGCGCGGCCGACTGCACGAAGTACGAATCGTCTTTTTGCGCCGGCGCTAAAAGCGCGCTCGCCGCCTGTTCGTCGCGGAAGTGGCCCAGTGCGGCAACCACCGCACGCCGCACTTTCGGATGCGGATGCGCGGCGTTTTCTAAAAGCAGAGCGCGAGCCCACGGTGCGCGCGTCTCACCGATAGCGTGCGCGATCTCGCTTTGCACGCCCCAGAAGCCTTCGCCGCTCAGCGCCGCTTTCAGGGCATCGCGCGCCGCGAAACTGCCCTCCTTGGCAAGCTCGCGAGCCGCGCGGATCTTTGCGACGGGGTCCGCATCCGAACGCAGGACCGCCGCGGCAAATGCTGCGCCGAGCGCAAACGTTACGTCGCCCAGCACGAACGCGCCGGGGTCGAAGATGAAACATTCGGGAGCGCTCTCGAGCGGAATCGTCACGGTCTCGTGCTCGCGCTCGACCTGCACGCGCATGCGGCGTCCGTCGACTTGTACATCGACACCGAACGCGAACGCCGGGTTCTCTTCATCGACCTTCTGCTGCTGATCGATCGTAACCGTCGCGGCTTTACGCTCGCCGTCGTACGCAAAAGCGATCTTCAACTGCGGGTGACCGCCGCGGAAGACCCATTGGTCGAAGAATCCGCGCATGTTCCGCCCCGTCGCCGCCTCGATAGCGCGAACGAGATCGATCGTCTCGACGTTGCGTCCGGCATTGTCGGCAACGTACCGGCGCAGCGAACGCCAAAAACGCTGCTCGCCCAGTTCGCCGCGCAGCATGTGCAGCACCGCTCCGCCTTTTTCGTAGAGATGGCGGTCGAAGAGTTCGATAGGATCGCGGAAACAGTTGTGGACGATCGGACGGCGGTAGCGCGCCGCGTCTTCGTGCAGATAGCGTTCGACGCAGCCGAAGATGTCGTACAGGTACTCGTCGTAGCCGAGATCCGCTTCGCGGTACACCGTTTCGAAAAACGTCGCGAAGCCTTCGTTCAGCCACGCCTGCGACCAATCGCGGCAGGTCAGCAGATCGCCGAACCATTGATGCGCCAGCTCGTGCGAAACGAGCGGATCGCTGGAAAAATCCAAATGCGCGCGCGCATCGTGCAGCGTGCGATCCGTCTGCGTCGTCGCCGACGTATTTTCCATACCGCCGAAGATGAACTCGCTGACGGCAATCTGCGAATAGCGCGCGTACGGATACTTGTTCTGCAGACGCTCTTCGAAGACGCCGATCATGTTGGGCGTCTTGCCGAATGCGCGTTCGCCATCGTCTTCGCGGCCCGGCAGAACGTAGTAGAACACCTCGTTCCCCTGCGCGCGTTCGACGAACGGGCCGACGACCAGCGTCATCAGATACGTGGAGTGCGGGACGTTCTGTTCGTACCGGAACACCGTCTTCGCGCCTTCGTCACGCCGTTCGACCAGCGCGCCGTTTGCGAGCGCAAACAATCCTTTATCGACGACGACGGTAGCGGACGTCGTCTGTTTCTCGTGCGGATAGTCCAGGCACGGAAACCAATACCTGGCGTTCTCGTCTTGACTCTGCGTCCACAGATGCCGGACGCGATCCGGATAATCGGCCGACGGCTCGACGAAAAAGAGCCCGTGACGCGGGCGATGCGCGCTATACCGCACCGAGAACGTCGCCTCGGCTTCCGGCGCGATGGGATCTCCGAACTCGATGCGCAGTTTTTTGCCGGTCGCGCTAAAGCGCAGTTCGCGGCCGTCCATCTCGACGCGTTCGATCGCGAGATCGACGGCGTCGAGTTCGATCGTCTGCACCGGCTCGTCGAATGCGCGGACCGTCGTCGTGCAGACGCCGTTTAACGTCGCGCTTTCGAGATCGGGCTCGAGACGGAGATCGATGTGCAGAACGTCGACGGTCTTGTCGGGACCGTAACGCAAGCGGGCGCCGGGGAGCGCAAAGCGCCTGGGTGCGGTGTCGTCCGGAGTCATGAAGGCCAGCGCGTTCGTGAAAACGGCGCCGGTTTCCCGGCGCCGTTTTGCGTGCCTTCCTAGTGGCGCTTACGTGGTGTAAACGACGCGGCGTTCGATAGATGCGCCGCTCGGCGACTTCGACGTCACGATAACCGTGACGTTACCGCCGGAGACCGCATTGATCGTGATCGGTACGCTGAAGCGCCCGTTCCCGTCCGCCGTCGTGTCGGTTTGGAACGTGCCCGTGCCGATCTGCAGCAGTCCGCCGAGTGCGCTGCTGCTGCCCGCGGCGACGACGTGCACTTGCGAGCCCGGCAACGTGCGCCCGCTGAGCGTGAAGTTGTCGCCGACGCGAGATGCTGTCGCCGGGCTGAGGCTGTTGATAAAGTTCGCCGCAGCGCCGGCAGAGGTCGAGAACGTCCAACCCGTGCTGAACGACGCGCCTGCGGCGGTCGTACCCGTTACGGCGACGCGGTGCGAACCGGGGACGAGTTCGAAGTTCGGCGTCACGTCGAAACCATTGGAGTTCGCGTAAACGTCCGAAGTGACGTCGCGGCCGTCGACCGAGACGTGCAGCGAGTCGCGGTTCACCGCCTCACTGAAGGCGGCGTGCAGCGACGGATGCGTCGTATTGACGGTACTGCCGCGCGCCGGCGTTACCGACGTGAGATTGAACGAGGCATTTGAAGACGGCTGCGGTGTATAGTTTTGCACGCTGCCGCCGCCCGCGTTAATGTAGACGGTCTGCGAGTTCGGATCCCACTGCACGCCCGCACCGAGCGCGTTGGCGACGAAGCGCAGCGGCACTTCCGTGCGGCCGGCGATCGTGAACGGTGCAACGTCGAGCGTGTAGCTGCTGCCGTTGATCAGCGCGGCCGTCGATCCGATGGTCAGATGCACCGAACGTCCGCGGCCGGTCGCGTTGATCTGATTGTTTGCGTAAACGACCGTTGCGCCGAGCCGTTCGAAGATCGCGCGCATCGGCACGAAGACGCGGTTTCCGCGCATTACCGGCGGCTGGTCGAAGTTCATCACCTGTCCGTTGACCTGGACCGTGACGTTCGCAGCGCCCGCCGCCGTCGTCGCGAGTGCGGCCGCTGCCGCGAACGCACCCGCGTATTTGAAGAATTGCATTGCTCCTGAAACTCCTCCGATTAATAGGTTCCAGGAGACTGCTTACCCACTCACGCGGGGGCGAACGACGAACGGCCTGCTTGCTAGTGCGAGCCGGCCGGCAAGGCCTCCGACTCTTTGCCGCCGCTCATCTCGGCCTGCCTGGCCTGCGCGTCCGCACGCCGTTCGTACCATCCCATCCACGTGTTGTAGATCATCGGTACGAGGAACAGGGTCAAAACGAGCGAGCTGAGCAGTCCGCCGATAATCACGGTTCCCATCGCTTGACGCCACTCGCCGCCTTCCGCATATCCGAGTGAGAGCGGCAGCATACCGAAGATCATCGCTGCCGTCGTCATGACGATCGGGCGGAAACGGGTTGCCGATGCCTGCAGCACCGCATCTTTCACGCGCAACCCGCGCTTGATCAGCGTGTTCGAATAATCGACGAGCAGGATGCCGTTCTTTGCGACTAATCCGAAGAGCATGATGATGCCCAAGATCGAGATGATGTTGAGCGACTGCCCTTGCTCCGGCTGCAGCTTGCCCATGATCGCCAGGAACAACAATGCTCCAATGATGGCGAGCGGGACCGAGAACATGACGATCAGCGGTTCCAAGAACGAGCCGTAGAGGATCACCATCAGCATGTACACGAGCATGAACGAGAGCAGCAGCGCAACGGCCATGTTGACCATCGTCTCGCCGACCCACTGCGAGTTGCCCTGCGCGACCGGCGCGACGCCGCTGGGCAAAAAGCCCGGCTCTTTCATCTTCTTCTCGAGCGGGCCTTGCACTTGACCTGTGCTGTACCCCGGAAGCAGATCGCTCATCACGTTGACGACGCGCTGGCGGTTCAAACGTTCGATGCGAGTCGGCGCCTTCGTCCAGCTAAAGCTTGCGACGTCTCCGATCGGCAGCAGCGTTCCGTCGCCGGCGCGCACGCGCACGTTCTTCAACTGATCGACCGTGTTGCGGTCGGCTTGCGGAAACTGCACGCGCACGTCGACGAGTCCGTTTGCCGTGCGCACCTTCGTGGCTACCGCGCCGTCGACCGCAATGCGGGCGACGTTGGCGACCGCCGCCGGAGAAACGCCCAGCGCTTCGGCACGAGCCTGATCGACGTCGACGTTCAAACGCGGCGCGGCGATCTCGGCAGACGTCTGCGTGTTCACAGACCCCGGAATCGTGCGCAAATACTTCGCGATCTTCTCCGCGGCCGGACCGATCTGATCGTCGGGTCCGGTAATCGAGAACAAGATCGCCGATCCGCCGCCGCCTCCGCCGCTCTCTTGATTGACTTGGAGATCGCCGCCGGGAACGTACGTGCCCATCTTGCGGATCGTCGGGACGAGATGGTTGGTTTGTTTGATGTAGTTGTCGTCGACTTGCGCGGTGAGTTGCGCGAAGTTGCCGCCCGTCGTCGCACCGAAACCGGACGGCTTGCGGCCTACGGTCGAGCTCACGGACTTGAGCCACTTGTGTCCGTCCGGCCGCTTCAGCCCAAGTAGCGCATTTTCCAAATTCGTAACGTAACCGTCGGTAATAGCAATCGGCGTGCCCGATGGATAGCTTACCGTCATATTGATTACGCCGGTTTGCTGCGATGGAAAGAAGTCGAAATTGATTCCGCCGAGCCAGGCCATTGCGAGTCCCACTACGATGGGAAGGACATACGTCGCTACGGTTACCGGTACGTATGCTCCGAGAGCGGAAAACCCCCGTATTGCGTTTCCATTGCTGCGCTTGCCGATGCGCACTACCCATGCGGCGACCTAAAGTGCTGTCATTACAAGAAGAATGATGGTGTCTAACACGAGTGCAACGTGAATTGGCGGGTTTGCTACGCCTTGAACCGCCAGCGAAAACGCATTGATGAACAGCAAGGAGCAAACGAAGACGACGAACTTCCCGTGTTCGAGCGCGAACGGCAGCAGCGTGTTGCGGTAGTAGCGCGTGAACGTCTCGTACCGGTGCACGACGAAGTTCAGCACGAGCAGAGCGACGATGAAGACTGCGGCAATGTTGAACAGGAACCACGTCGTCATCGTGCCGGCAACCCACAGCAGAACGGAAACGCCGAGCAGCACGATGTCGAGCACGCGGTTGTCGAGCGCGCGCACCCACTTCGGGTCGCCTTCGGAACGCTTCTTCATGCTCCACTTGGCCGCGAGCAGCGGCGTCAGCGTGAACGAAACGAAGAGCGAGAACAGCGTTGCGGTAACGACGACCGCGCCGTACTCCTTCAAGAATTCGCCGGTGATGCCGGGCAGCAGGGCGATCGGAAGGAAGACCACGACGTCGACCATGGTGATCGCGACGGCTGCGCTGCCGATCTCGCTGCGGCCGTTGATCGCCGCATCCATCGGGGCTTGGCCCATATCCCTATGGCGAGTGATGTTCTCCAAGACGACAATCGAGTCGTCAACCAAAATACCGATGATGAGCGAGAGACCCATCATCGACAGATCGTCGATGTGGAAGCCGAAAAGCTTCATCAGAATGAACGTCGAAAGAATCGACGACGGAATCGCCACGAGCACGACAACCGCGTTGCGCCACGCGTGCAGGAAGAGCATCATAACGATTGCCGTTAGAATGATGCCTTCGATCAGCGATTGACCGACGCCCCACAGTTCTTTGGCCGTAATATCGGCTTGGGCGTCTTCCTCGACGAACTGCAGCTGCGGGAAGCGCGCTTCGATCGTCTTCATCTGCTCGCGCGCGACCTTCGTCGCTTTGATTTGATCGGCGTCGAGCGTCGGATTTACCGAGATATAGACGCGCGGCTTGCCGTTGTAATGCGAGATGCTGCGCATCTCGATGTGGCTGTCGTACGCGTTCGCGACGTCGCCGATGCGCAGATTCTTGTTCGCGCCGCCGGGTATGGGCAGCGGGATGCCGAGCAGATCGTTGACGCCGTTCACGTATGAATGGATTGCTACCGACGCTTCTTGCGTCGGCTGCGTCAAGATACCGCCCGGGACGTTGAGGTTATTGCTCGCAACCGCGCTATAGATGTCGGAAAGCGTGGCATTGGTGCCGATAAGCCGGTTCGGATCCGCTTCGACGTGGAACTCGCGATCGGCCGCACCGTACACGTCGACAGACTGCACGTTCGGAATGGCCGCGATCTGCGGTTCGACCTGATTGTTGATGATATCCGCGATCTGCGTCTGCGAGAGCGACTTCGAACTGACCGCGATGTCGAGCAGCGGCGGCGTCTGGTCGCCGGCCTTCATGACGACGGGCGGATTCAGGTCGTTCGGCATGTAGATGCGCGCGGTGTCCACGCGGCGCTGCACGTCGACCGCTTCCAGATCGTAGTTGCCCTTACCGATCGTGAAAAAGACCGCGACGCTGGCCGTGCCTTCTTGCGCCGTTGCCGTCATGTGATCGAAGTTGTCGATACCCGACATCTGGTCTTCGATCGGCTTGATGACCATGCGCTCCATGTCTTGCGGAGACGCGCCGGGATACGATGCCGCGACGACAACGACGGGGAACGTCGTGTTCGGCGGATTCGAACTGCGGCCCAGCTGCAAGAACGAGATGAAGCCAAAAATGGCCAGGGCGATAAACACCATGGCGGTGATGATGGGCCGGGTTATAGCGAAGCGAGTTAACCACACGTTGAAATCGGGCTCCTGAGCATCGGCTTATGCCAGCACATACGGCTTTCGGCTTGTCTTAGTTTCAAGGCCTTGGCTCGTTTAGTAATACAACTTACTGAGGGACGACTGGGTGACGCAGCGCTCAGGATTGGGCGGCATGGCGAGACCGCGGGGGTCTCTCCGCAGGACCGCTGGCTGTTTTTTCCATCCCTGGAAAAAACGGCCGCTGCGTACTGCAGCGCTCGCACCGCCGGCATCCGTGCCTGCGCGAGCGCTGTCAGGCGCTCCACCGGAGAGACCCCGCGGTCTCGCCACGCCGCCCAACCCTTCGCTATTAAGCGAGTCGAAAATCAAAAGAACAGCCCTCCGTAAGGAGAGCTGTCTTCAAAATATGCGCAAGACTGGACTCGAACCAGCACGGGATTGCTCCCGCTAGCACCTCAAGCTAGTGCGTCTACCAATTCCGCCACTCGCGCATGAGGACAAGGATGAAGTTTAAGGCCTCGGGGCATCCCCGGTCAAGGGGAGTTACCGCATGTTCGGGTCAAGCGCGTCGCGCAGGCCGTCGCCGATGTAGTTGATGGCGAGTACGGTGATGAGGATGAGCAGGCCCGGGAACACCGCCGCCCACCACGCCGTCTCGAGATTGCTCTCGGCATTGGCGAGCATGTTGCCCCAGGACGCCGTCGGCGGCTGAATGCCGAAGCCGAGGAACGACAGGGACGACTCCAGCACGATGACGTTTGCGACGTCCAGGGTGGCCTGAACGGTCAGCGGTGCCATCGCGTTCGGCAGCAAGTGCCGGAAGATGATGCGGCCGTCACGGTTGCCTACTGCCCGGGCAGCCTCGGTGTACTCCCGCTCGCGCAGCGACAAGTACGTCGCGCGGACCAAACGCGCAACGCCCGGCCACGAGAGCAAGCCGATGATGATGACGATCGTCTTGAAGTCGAGAGAGGCTTTCGTCGACATCGCCGCCACGATACCGGTAAGCGTGAGCATCAGCGGCAGCAGCGGGATGGACAAGAACACGTCGGTGACGCGCATGATGAGGTAGTCGATCGGAACGGTCGCCATGACGCGCCGGGGCGGTCCGAACGGCAGCATCGTCCCGATGATAAAGCCGACGATCGCGCCGGCGATGGCTAGCACGATGCCGGCCAAGACTTGCGCCCAATCGGCATGGAGCGGCAGTTTGAAAGCCACGTAAAAGCCGAGGATTGCGAATACTGCCGATGCCGTGTAAACGGCTCCCAACGGAGCACGCGACCTCAGCGGAAGCGGAATATTTTTGAAGTAGCCCGCCATCGCACCGAGGATCGTGCCGATGATGAGTTCCACGACCACGGCCGCAACGCCGACGGTCAGCGAGATGCGCGCACCATAGATCAGACGCGCGAGCATGTCGCGGCCGTTCTCGTCCGAGCCTAGGACGTGGCCGCCGCACTGCGCGGCATCTTGGAAACACGGCGGCAGCGGATTGCCCTGCCAATGGACGTTGTCGATGGCGTTCGGGTCGATGCCGGCGGAAACGAACGGCGCTAATACGGCGATCAATACCAGCAGCAACAGCACCACGGCGCCCGTCATCGCGAGCTTGTGTTTGCGGAAGCGCTTCCAAACGGTGTTTTTGCTGTACTCGAACGTCTCTTCGACGTCTTCGACGGGCAGCGGTTGTGCAACAGCCATTAGTCGTATTTCACCCGCGGGTCGAGCCACGCGTAGCACACGTCGGCCAAGAGGTTAGCGAAGACGACCAAAAACGCGTTGAACACCAAATAACCCATCATGACGGAGATATCTTGCTGCCCGAGCGCCTGAAGGAACAGCCGTCCTTCGCCGGGCCACGCAAAGATCGATTCGGTCAGAATCGCGCCGCCGAACAAACCGGGAAGCGTGAGCGCCGTCACCGTTACCAGCGGAATCAGCGCGTTTTTCAAGCCGTGCTTGAAGAGCACGGTACGGAAGTTCAAGCCCTTCGCCCATGCGGTCCGCATGTAATCGGTCTTGATGACTTCCAGCATCGAACTGCGCATGAAGCGGCTGTACAGCGCGACTTGCAGCAGCGCGAGCACGATGCACGGTAAGATCAAATGCTGAATGCGATCGCCGAGATCGAAGTTGTCGCCGCTCGAAATACCCGCAGAGGGCAGCTGAATCAGCCAGCCTCCGGGAAGCGGAATACCGTGCACGGCAAACGCCAGCTGCATCATCAGCGCGAACCAGAACACCGGCATCGACTGACCGAAGAAGGCAAACGTCGTGATGCCGTAGTCCCACACCGAGTACGGACGAACCGCCGAGAACAGACCGGCCGAAACGCCGATGATGAACGCCAGGATGAACGAGCTGATCATCAGTTCGAGCGTCGCGGGCAGACGTTCCGTGATCGCGTTGAACACCGGCTCCGAGTTACTGGTCGAGTAGCCGAAGTCGCCGGTCACGATGTGGCCCAGCCAGCGAACGTACTGTTCGGGCAACGGGCGGTCGTAGCCGAGATTGTGTTTGAGACGCGCGATGTCCGCCGCAGTGATATGCGGATTTTGAAGGTATGGACCTAAGCCGCCGCCGGGCGCCGAATGCAAGATCACGAACAAGATGAACGAGATCACGATCAGGAGCGGAATGGCTTGTAGAGTGCGCCGGACGACGTAATTGAACATTGGAAACCCGCGCTAGTTTACGGGGAGGGCCGTCTTCTCCTTGCCTGCGAGCCGGAGAATTTTTCGAGCTTGTTCGGGTGTGGCGACGGGGCGGCCCAACTCGCCTGCAATTCGAACGACGCGCGCGACGAGCTCTTCGTTCGTGGCGAGACGCCCTTTCGAATAATAGATATTATCCTCTAAACCCACGCGAACGTGACCGCCCATCGCCATCGCCGCCATCGCGAGGGGCAGCTGCATGCGGCCGATGCCGGCGACCGACCAGGTGCAGCCTTCCGGCAAGTCGTCCACCAGTTCGCAAAGATTTTGAACGGTAGCATCGAGCCCGCCGGGAACGCCGAGCACGAAGTCGACGTGCTGCGGGAATTCGAGCAAGCCCTCGCGCTGCAAGCGACGCGCGTTCGAAAGGTGGCCCTTGTCGAACACTTCGAGTTCCGGTGTAACCCCGAACTCGTGCATCGACTTCAAAATGCCCCGCATGATCGGAAAGCTGTTCTCGAAGATGTCGTCGCCGAAGTTGACCGAGCCGCACGTCAGCGTCGCCATCTCGGGACGCAACTGCAGCACGCTCGCCCGCTCTTCAGGCGTCATGCCGATGGCGCCGCCCGTCGAGAACTGCACGATGAGATCGCTGCTCGCGCGGATCGCTTCGTACGCCGCGCGGAAGCGCGCCACGTCGTGCGTGTTGGTGCCGTCGTCGTTGCGGCAGTGCACGTGCACGATCGATGCGCCCGCATCTGCGACTTTGCGCGCAACCTCGCCCAGCGCTTTCGGCGTGACGGCAAGATGCGGCGTTTGATCGGGCGTCAGTTCTGCTCCGACGGGTGCGACGGTGATAATCAGGGGGTCCATGAAGCCTCCTTCGCGTCCGCCACGATATCTTCATCGAGGCCGAGCAGTTGCGCGAGCGCGAGCGCATCGGACTGCTTGTGATAGTAACCGCCGTCGACCGGGACGATGGAGTAGTCCATGTTCTGCGAGAGCGCGTCGAGCGCGGCTGCAAGATCGCCGGGTTTGGCGCCGGCGGCGGGCAGTTCGCGCAGGCCGCGCACTGCATAATGCGCGACGCCGGCGTGCGTTGCGACGCCTTCCAGATGCGTCGCCGCAAATGCAAGGCGCCCGCGGTTTTTGAGCGCGCGCAGCACCGCAACGAGCAGCGCACCGCCTTCGTGCGGCGTGGTCGTGCGCGCAAACTCGTCCAGAAGCAAGAACTGCCGGCGCGCGGGGCGTGCGAGCAGCTCGGTCAAGCGAACGACTTCGGATGCGTACGACGACAGCAACCCGCCGGTGTCTTCATGCGCGCCGGTTCCGAGCCACGAGATGTCGTCGAAGATCGCGCAGGCGGCATTCTGCGCCGGGACCGGAATGCCGAACGCGGCAAGCAGCGCGATAAATCCGCATGCCCTTAAAGCCGCACTTTTTCCGCCCATGTTCGGTCCGGTGATCGCGGCCGCTTCGTGCAGGTCCACCGAGATCGGTTCGTAACGCCGCCCTTGCGCGGCGAGCTGTGCCGCAAGCGGCAGATACGTCCCGCTTTCGAAGCGTACTTGCGGCGTTTGCGTCATCTGCGCGGGCGTGCACGCATACGTTTGCACGAACCGCGCCTGCGCGAGGTCTACGTCCGCGCTGCTCATTGCTTCGAGCAAGGCTTCGAGCTCCGCGAGTGCTGCGCGGACCGTTCCGGTCAAACGTTCGCGTTCGTGCTGCTCGGCTTGCGCGAGTGCCTGCGCGGCATCGTCGCGGCGCGCGAGTGCCGCAAGCGTTTCCTCGTCGAGCTCGAGTTCGCACAAAAAATACGTCGGCGCTTCGCGCACGACGCGCACGCCTTCGGGCAGCGCCGAAACGCCGGCGCGCATGACGATAAACTCGCCCGAACCTGCATCGTCGCGATCGAGCTGTGCGCCGACGCGCTGCGCGAGACGGCCGCGCGCGCTATCGTACGCCGCTTGCGACAGATCGGCGTGCTCGCGCGCTTTCGCGAGCGCCGAACTCAAACTGTCGGAGAGATAAAATCCGAACTTCCCCGCACGGCCCGGTTCGAGTTCGCGCATCACGCGCGCGGCGCCCTCGCCGAACGGCACGAACTCGACGCGCTTTGCCGCGTCGAGAAACCGCAGCAGTTCGAGCAAGTTCGGATCGTCCAGCGTCTCGCCCATGGAGGCGCGCGCAATTGCGGGAAGCGGGTCCGGTGAGATTCGCAGCGCTTCGCGCATCGCTTCCAGGCGTTCCGGTGTGTATGCGTCTGCAAGCTTTGCCAGATGTTCGGAGCGCGCCGCGGCTGCTGTTTCTTCTCCCGGCCGGAACGGTTCGATCGATTCGAAGGCACGGCGCCCGAACGCGCTTGCCGGTTCGAGCGTTCGATACAGCCACGCCGTATCGAGCGCGCCGGCCGTTACCGCGTCCGCGATCTGCGCGATCTTCATGCGGCGCGAACCTGCGTTTGCGCATAGACGTCGAAAACCGGAAGCGCAGTTGCCTGCGCGAGCGCGTGTGAAAACGCCGCCGGTTCGAAATACCGGTCCGGCCCGATCGATGCGGCGGTTACCGCGATCACGTTCAGCGGTTTCACGCAGCGTACGTCGAGCCGGTCCAAAATGCCGAGCAGCGTTCTGCCCGACGCGACGAGGTGCGTTGCGTCGCGCACGACGATTTGACGCCGTTCTTTCGCGGCGGCGAGCTGC
>DASSRQ010000250.1:0-2438 GCA_035701665.1 Vulcanimicrobiaceae bacterium | reverse complement strand
CGGTCGAGCACATCGGCACCGCCCGGTGCGCCCGCCAGCGCATCGAGAACCCGGCGCAATCCCTCGCCGTACAACGTGACCAGCGTCTGCACCAGCTCGTCGGCCGCGCGTGAGTTCGCGGCGCGCAGAAGCGACTCGACGCGGGCGGTGAGTTCTTCGACGTCGAGCGCCCGGCGATCCGCGAACACCGCGCTACCCTGCCGGGGCGATCGGCGTGTGCACGGTTTCGAGCGTCTTTCCGCCGCCTAAATACATGTGCACGCCGCACGGCAGGCAGGGATCGAAACTGCGTACCGTGCGCATGATGTCGATGCCTTTGAAGTTTTCGGGGCCGTTCTCTTCAAACAACTCCGTGCCTTGAACGGCGTCTTCATACGGGCCGGGCGTCCCATACTCGTCGCGCGGGTTGCCGTTCCACGGTGTCGGCGGCCACGGTTGATAACTCGCGATCTTTCCGCCGCTGATGACCATGTGATGCGAAAGAACGCCGCGCACCGCCTCGGTAAATCCGCAGCTGATGCCTTCTTTGGGGACGTTGAACGGCGTCCACGTCTTCGTACGGCCGGCATACACTTCTGCGAGCGCCTTTTCGATAAAGTAACATGCGCTTGCAGCCGCATATGCTTGGAAGTAGGTGCGCGCACGATCCCGCTCGATCGTGTTGCTCCATTGCGGAATCTTCCACTCGAACGTCGTCTCCGGCTTGAGCGCGCTCTTCGGCAGTGTCATTTTGACACTCGTGCCCGTGGCTTGAACGTTCGGATTGTTTACCAGTCCCGAGAGCGCCGTCGACCACAGCCGCGCCAGTGGACCGCCGCCCGTGTCGAGCGCAAGGTAATCCTTGCCGTCGAACCACCGCGGCGACATCACCCAACTGTATTGCCCGTTGAAGTCGCGCTTCTTGGGCGACGGAATGGTGTGAACGTTCCACGGATGGCGGCGGTCCACTTGATTGCCGACTGGATCCTGTCGAACCATCATCGGCTCGTTGCGGTAGTCTTCATAAAATGAATGGCCGAGCAAAATGCGTAAGCCTAAGTTGATCTGCACCAGGTCGTTTGTGACGAGTTTCCCATCGACCACGACGCCCGGCGTTACGAACATGCGGCGGCCCCATTTCGTCATGGTGCGATATTCGAAGTCGCAGACGTCCGGATCGTTGAGCGAGCCCCAGCAGCCCAGCAGCACGCGCCGCTCGCCGACGTGCTCGTAGCCGGGCAGCGCGTCGTAAAAGAAATCGAACAGATCGTCGTGCAGCGGCACGCAGACTTTCATGTACTCTACGTAGCGCATCAGTCGCGAGTAGTAATCCATGAAGAGCGTGGGCGTAGCTTCGGTGCCCACGCCGCCCGGATAGAGCGTGGACGGATGCACGTGGCGCCCTTCCATGAGGCAGAACATCTCGCGCGTATACCGGCTGTTCACCAGCGCTTGGCGATAAAACTCGCCTTCGAATGGATTGAGCGCCGTCATGATGTCGGCGATCGTGCGGTAGCCGTGAATATCGGCATGCGGAGCGTCGGTCTTCTTTGCCTTCTCCCACACGCTCGGATTGGTTTCGCGCACCATCTTCTCGCAGAAGTCGACGCCGACGAGATTCTCTTGGAAGATGTTGTGGTCGAACATGTATTCGGCGGCCTCGCCGAGATTGATAATCCATTCGCCCAACGCCGGCGGCGCGACGCCGTAAGCCATGTTCTGGTTGTACACGGAACACGTCGCATGATTGTCGCCGCAAATGCCGCAGATGCGGCTCGTGATGAAGTGCGCGTCGCGCGGATCCTTGCCTTGCATGAAGATGCTGTAGCCGCGGAACACCGACGAGGTGCTGTAACACTCCGCCACGCGCCGGTTCTTAAAGTCGATCTTCGTATAGATGCCCAGACTGCCGACGATGCGGGTGATGGGATCCCACGACATCTCTACCAGTTGCTTTTGCTGATCCTCGGTCGCCTGATACGGAAGATCTCGAATAGCCATGACTCGCCCTCCGGCGTTAGCTCGTGAATGACGCGAGGGTTAGTATGCGCGCGGTTTATAACCGGTCGTCAATTGCGGTCCGTTATGCCGCCACTTCGGCTCTTTGTCGCCGCTGTGAAGGGTCGACTGGCGCAGCGTCGCGATGAAACGGCCATAGCCGGTAACGAGCGCGGTCGAAAGGGTCGAACCGGGCGGCTCGTCCATAAACGGCATGTACTTGTCCGGGAAGCCGGGCATCGTGCACGCCATGCAGATGCCGCCGACGTTCGGACAGCCGCCGATGCCGTTCATCCAGCCGCGTTTCGGAACGTTGCATTTTACGACCGGCCCCCAGCAGCCGAGTTTTACCAGGCATTTGCGCGAGCCGTACTCTTTTGCGAAATCGCCCTGCTCGTAATAGCCTGCCCGATCGCAGTTCTCGTGCACGGTATGTTCGAACATCCATTTCGGACGCAGCA
>DASSRQ010000249.1:0-6875 GCA_035701665.1 Vulcanimicrobiaceae bacterium | reverse complement strand
CGCGCCGCTGCTCGACGCGATGGGCATTGCGTTCTCGGCGGAACCGCAAAACGGGAAGACGGCGGTCTACCTCCACGATCGAAACGATGCGCTCGCCGTTTGCGCAGCGGATGGAACGGTTATCGCCCTACTGCGCAGACCGCTCGCCGCCGAAGAGCTTCGCGCCGCAATCTCGTCGGCGGCACGCATGACCGCTCTTGCGCGCGCGGCCGAAGCCGGTGAGGAACTGCTCGCGGTCGGTCGAGCGATGGGCGCCGAACGCGATCTGCTGCGCTTGCAGAGCCTGATTTTGAACAAAGCGCGGCGCCTCACGAACGCCGACGCGGGAAGTCTGCTGCTGCTCGAAGATGACGAAGGCACACGCATCTTGCGGTTTGCCGTGGCGCAGACGGGGCCGCTCGATTCGGGCACGCATATCGGAGCGAAGATTCCGCTTGCGGCCACATCGATCGTCGGAAGCGTCGCGTTGAGCGGCGAGCCGGTGCGCATGGACGACGCTTATCGCATTCCGCATGACGCCGGTTTTGCGTTCGACGCCAGCTTCGACGAGCGCACCGGCTACCGCACGATGTCCGTCCTCGCGGTGCCGATGCGCGACTACCGCGGCGAGATCGTCGGCGTCATCCAACTGATCAACCGCAAGCCGGCGTTCGAGACACCGCTCAAATCGCGCGAGCAAACCGAGGCAATCGTTTCCCCGTTCGACGAGCGCGACGAACGGGTTGCGCTTGCACTGGCTTCACAGGCGGGCGTGGCTTTGGAGAAAAGCCGCCTCATCGACTCCATGCAAACTTTGTTCGAACAGTTCGTGCACGCCTCGGTAACGGCGATCGAGGTGCGCGACGTATCGACGCAAGGCCATTCGCAGCGCGTCTCCGCGTTGACGGTGGCCCAGGCACGAGCAGTAAACGACATCGAAAACGGGCCGCTTGCGGCTATTCATTTTTCACCCGAACGCATGCAGGAGCTCCGCTATGCTGCGCTGCTGCACGATTTCGGAAAGCTCTCGGTTCCCGAATATATCTTCGGAAAATCGAAGAAACTTCCGGACGGGCATCTGGACACGATCCGGATGCGCTTCCGGCTTGCGGCCGAACAGATCGCTGCGCGGGCAAATGCGGAAAAGTTCGACGCGCTGCGGTCGGGCGGCGGCGCCGATCGCGAAGCGGTGCTCGCGGAGATCGACGATCGCGCACAGGCCGCGCGCGAGGATCTGTTTGCGTTGCTGCACGGTATCGAACAAGCCAACGAACCGGCGGTGGTTGATGCGGCGGTCGGCGACGCGCTGGCGACGGTCATGCTGCGCCACTACGATGCCGACGGAACGCCGCGCCCGCTGATCGACGAATGGGAACTCGAGTATCTGAAGATCCCGCGCGGATCGCTGTCCGATCGCGAACGCGATTTGATGAACCTGCATGTTACCAACTCGTACCGCTTCTTATCGGCGCTGCCGTGGGGTTCCACGCCTTGGCCGCGCGTTGCCGACATCGCTTACAGCCATCACGAGCACCTCGACGGAACGGGCTATCCGCGCAAACTCAAAGGCGACGAGCTGCCGCCGGAAGTGCGAATGCTGACGATCGCCGATATCTACGATGCGTTAACGGCGAGCGATCGTCCGTACAAAAAAGCGTTGCCGCACCAAAAGGCACTCGACATTCTCTATAAAGAGTTTGCGGATCGCGGGAAGATCGACCGGCTGTTCCTAGACGTGTTCGTTCAGCACCGGCTGCACGAGGGGAACGTCTAAGCCGTCGTCGGCGACGGTAATCTCGCCTTCGAACGCCGCGCGCGCCGCCGCCAGCATCTCCACCGGATCGGCCGCCGTGCCGTAATGCGTGAGAACCAAGTGCTTCACGCCGGCGCTTGCCGCCATCTCGCCGGCGTCTTTCGCGCTGCTGTGCCCTTTGACGCTGCCGGTTTCAACACCGAACGGTCCCAGTGCGGCTTCGCACAGAAACAGATCCGCGCCGCGCGCCAACTCCGGAACGGTTTCGCACAGTGCCGTATCGGAAGAGTAGACGAACGTGCCCGACGGCGACTCCGCACGCAGGGCGTAGGCCGGAATATAATGCTGCGTCGGAGCGAACGAGATCGTGCAGTCGCCGATCTCCAAGCGCGATCCCGGCGCATACTCTTGCAAATCGAAGACCTCGCCGAAGAAGTCCGGCGTCTCCTTCAGCGGATGCGCGACGTGCGTTAGTGTGAGGATACCCGCCGGCGGCAGATAGACCGGCAGACGCTCGGCGCGTTTGAGTTCGTATTTGAGCGCGTACCGCAGTTGAATGAGATCGATAAAATGATCCGCATGCATATGCGAGATTACGATCGCATCCAAGTCCCCGGTGAAGTCCAGCACGCGGCGCATCTGCGAAAACGCTCCGGCGCCCAGGTCGGCGGCGATGCACGCCCCCGGCGTCCGCAGAAGGTAACCGCTATTCGCGCGGCCCGGTCGCGAAACGGCAGAACTCGAACCGGCGATATAAAGGCGGCCAGCCGGCGTCATACCAGCGCTTACGACGCGTGCGCCGGAGAATCCGCCCGCCGTACGACGATCGCTAGCGCTGCGACGGCGGCCAATGCGACAACGTTGGTGACGAGCGTAATCCGGTCGTTCAACGCCATCGAACCCATGCTCGTGCCGCCGAAATCGCCGATGACCGCGCCCATAACGGCGCCCGCGACGAGCGCTCCCACCGTAAACAGGGCGACGAACGCGACGGTAACGCGGCGCGGAAACGACTTGTTGTAAATGGCAACCAGCGGCGGAATCAGCAGATCGCCGTAGATGAATGCCGTGTTCGCGCTCAGCGGAATGCCGGCGCCCGCGAGAAACCGCGCAACCGGAACGTTCCCCATCGAGCAGATGAACGTGATCACCGCGAGCAGCAGGCCCACGAGCAGCAGCAAGAGGCCCCCGGCAAACGGAACGGATCCGACAGCGTGCAGAACGTTCGCCAGCCACTGCGGCGGAACGAGTGCCGCGGCAAAACCGGCAATCAGATAGCCGATGGCGAGTTCGCCGCGCAGCATCTGCACGTCGCCAATCGCCGCTTCCGCGACCGCGCGCCACGTCTGTGCCGACCCGAGCGACGGACGCTGCGCAGGCGCGGGATTCGACAATTCTTTAAAATGTTTATTTCCGCACGCCAGCGCCATGCCGCCCTGATACGGAACCGCAAGGTCGGGTTCGCCTTCCATGCCGCACAACGGGCATTCCGTAACGAGCGCCGGCGCGGCACCGGTTTGTTCGTAGCGCGGCTGGCCGGACCGGAAAACGATCGAAAGCCCCGCTACGACCACCGCGATAATGATGATGCCGCCGAAGAACTCGGCAAACGCAAAACGCCATCCGAGCAGTGACCAAAACAAGATCAAGATCGCGAGATTCATATTCGTCGACGAGATCAAGAATGCAAAGACGGAACGCAGATCCGCGCCGCGCTGATAGAATCCGCGCGCTGCGGCCGCGGCGCCGTACGAACATGCCGACGAGATGATGCCGAAGCCCGTGGCATAAAGCAATCCGCGCGCGTTACCACCCAGATACCGGTCCATGTCGCGCGGCGTCAGGACGACCTGAACGATCGCGGAGACTAAAAACCCGAAGACGAGCCCGAACAGGCTCTCCCAGAAAAACGCGAGCGATTGCAGCAAACCGGCTGCGACGGCATGGATCACGGCCATATGGACTACTCCTAACGACAGGCACCGGTAGCGGTACGTCAAAAAACGGCGGATGGCCTTGGCGTTCTCGCTGCTTATGCTTGCGGTGAGCTTGCATTTCCCGACTGCGGTGCCGATTGCATCCGCAGGAACCATGCTGCGAGGCTCCGGTACGTTCGTCAACCCGGCTACGGTACCGCCGGTTGCGGAACGCAACTTCACCAGCGCGACGTGGTTCCGTCTCTCGCTCGATCGCGGACGCTCGCAAGGCCAGTGGGGCTTGCGGTACACCTACAAAGTAACGCGTGTCGACGTGTACGTTCCCAAGCGCGGCGGCGGAACCGCTGCAATCTCCGGTGGATTCGACCTCGCGAGCAAAGACCGGGCGCTCGTGCCGGGATACCTGCCGCTTCCCGAAGACGCGCTGCACGGCAAGCCGTTTTACGTGCGTACGGACAGCGTCATCGATCCGCGTTCGATCACGATAGCGCCGCTTGAGTCCGTCATGCCGACCGCACTGCAGCGGCGCGTCATCTTCGGATTGTCCATCGGCTTTTACGTCACGATCGGACTGTTCTTTTTTCTAATGTTCGTGGGCTTGCGGAACCGGCCGCTTGCAGATTACGCGGTGGTCATGGCTACGCTGTTCATGCAACTGCTGACCAGTTTCGGCGTTCTCTGGCAGGTCTTTCCGCCGCTTACGTTTCTGCAGCGCGAACTGATCTTCGACACGTTCTCGATGCTCTACATCGTGACGCTGGCATCGTTTACGATCCGGTTTTTGGAGCTGAGCGCGCGCGATCCGTTTGCGCGAACCGTCGTACTGGCCGGGTGCGCTGCGGCGTTCGGAACCGTCGTCGTCGACTTCGTGCAGAACGCTCCGCTGGCGTTTTACGTTACGCTGATCTCGCAGTTCACGTACTACGCCGCCCTTGCATTTGCGGGCGTGCGCGTGTTGCGCCGCGTCCGCGGCGCGCATTTCTTTACCGCAGCGATCGGCGTCATGATCGCGGGCTATGCAGTGAATATGTCCTCTGGCGCGCTGCCGTTCCCGGAACTTACCGTCTTCGCCGTGCAAGCCGGAACGATCGCGGGATCGCTGCTGCTGGCACTCGCGGTTGCGGGCCAAGTCAAGAAAACCGAGGCGCAAGCGACGCGCGACGGGCTCACCAACGTTCTCAACCGGCGCGCCTTCGACGAAGCGCTCGCGCTGATGTCGCAGCGCGCTCTGCGATCGAAGACGGCGCTGGGCGTTTTACTCATCGACATCGACGGCTTCAAAGCATACAACGACCGGTTCGGTCACCTCGCCGGAGACGATTGTCTGATCGGCGTTGCGCGCGCCTGCGCTTCGTGCGTGCGGTCCGTCGACGTCTTCGCGCGGTTCGGCGGCGAAGAGTTTGCAGCCGTTATCAATACACCTACCATCGACGACCTGCGCACGGTTGCCGCGCGGATGATGGACGCGGTCGCGCCGCTAAAGGTGACCGTCAGCATCGGCGGCGCGCTCGCCGCACCGAAGGATACCACGGACCCGCAGCAACTTTTAAAAACGGCCGACGAACGGCTTTACTCAGCCAAACTCGGCGGCCGCAATCGCGCGGTCCTGGCTTAAAACATCCGTCCGAGCGCCTCGAGCGTCTCGTCGATCTCTTCCGGCGTGTTGTAATGCGCCATGCCGATCCGGACGACGCCTTCTTCTTCGTCGATGCCCAGCGCACGGACGATCTCGAGCGCATAGTTGTGCCCGGACCACACGAAGATGTTCTCCTCGGCAAGCCGGCGCGCGACGCGCGAAGCGGGCAGCGCTTCATGTGTGAACGAGATCGTCGGAACGCGCTGCGCGAACCGCGCACGATCGGTGATGCCTGCGATACGAACACCCGGAAGGCGCTCCAGACCCGAGATGAGCCGGTCCGCTAAGCCCGCTTCCCACCGCCGGCAGGCGGAGAATGCGGACTCGATCGCTGCCCGGCCCGTTGACGGTCCGCCGGTAAGCGCGCCGAGGCGCTCGTAATAATCGACAGTAGCACTTATTGCTGCAAGCTGTTCGATCTGCGGCGTCCCTAATTCAAACTTCCACGGCAGTTCGTTCGTTGCCGGCCGGACCTTGTAGGCCGTCAGTTCATCCAACAGCGCGCGCCGGCCCCACAGAATGCCCATGTGCGGGCCAAAGAACTTGTACGACGAACACGCCAGAAAATCGCATCCGATTGCGGCGACATCGGTTACTCCGTGCGGCGCGTACTGAACGGCGTCGACGTAGACGAGCGCACCGGCGGCCTTCGCGATCTGCGTCAGTGCGGCGGCGTCGTTTACCGAACCGGTGAGATTGCTCGCGTAATTCAACGCGACGAGTTTCGGCTTGCTCCCGATCTGCTTCGCGAACGTGTCCGGTTCGATCGTCCAGCGATCGCGATCGAAATCGATCCAGCGAACGTGCAGCCCGAGATCTTCGGCCAGCATCAGCCACGGACCGATGTTTCCATCGTGATCCATTCGCGTTACCGCAATCTCGTCGCCGCGCTGCAGCGTACGGCCGATACTTTGTGCGATATGAAACGTCAGCATCGTCATCGACTGCCCGATCACGATCTCGCGGAACGATGCGGCGTTCAGAAAGACGGCCATCTGCTCGTGCGCGCGCTGCACCACCTCTTCTGCAGCCGCGCTGGTGCGAAAGAATCCGCCGAGATTGGCGTTTGCGCCGATGAGCGTTTCGGCGGCGGCTCGAGCTACCGTAAACGGCACCTGCGTACCGGCGGGATTATCGAGATAGATCCGGCGGCGTCCGTCATCTTCAATTGCGAGCGACGGAAACTGCGAGCGGACGTTTTCGATCGGAAAGGAACTCATCGCTCGTCCTATTATCCCGCGGCGGAGGGCTCCCTACGACCGGCGGCGTGCATGCAATTCTCTATAGCCGGTAAGGTGGCGTAACGGGAAGAGCTGCCGGGTCCGCGCCGAAAGCGGACGCATGATTCGTGTAAAAACGGCGGCACTTTCCGCCGCTCTGCTGTTCTTCACGGTTCCGGGTGCCGCGCCGATGGCAGCCGGAAATCCGCTTCTCTCGCCCAGCACGCTCCCGTTCGGCGCACCGCCGTTCGATAAGATTACCGACGCGGACTACTTGCCCGCGCTGCAAACCGGTATGCAGCAGCAGCTGCGCGAGATCGACGCCATTGCGGCGAATCCGGCAAAGCCGA
>DASSRQ010000248.1:0-23582 GCA_035701665.1 Vulcanimicrobiaceae bacterium | reverse complement strand
GCGCGCGGCCGGTTTCGGGCCGGAAGTGAAGCGGCGCGTACTGATCGGAACGTATGCGCTTTCGAGCGGCTACTACGACGCGTACTACGTCAAAGCGCAGAAGGCGCGCACCATGTTTGCGAGCGACTTCAAAAAAGCGTTCGAAAAATGCGACCTGATCGCATCGCCTGCCGCCAGTTCGCCGGCGTTCGCGTTCAACGCCAAGAGCGATCCGTACAGCATGTATATGATGGACTACTACACGATTCCGATGTCGCTGGCGGGCTTGCCGGCGCTCTCTGTGCCGTGCGGCTGGACCGACCATATGCCTATGGGCTTACAGCTCGCGGCGCCGCTCTTCGGCGAGGCGCAGTTGCTTTCGGCCGCGCATGCGTACGAACAAGCGACGCAGTGGGCGTCCAAAGGCGAGGTGGCGGTATGACGACAGCGGTGAAGTACGAAGCTGTTATCGGTATCGAGTGTCACGTCGAGCTCAAGACCAAGACCAAGATGTTCTGTGCGTGTGCGAATGAGTTCGGCGGCGAACCGAACACGAAAGTCTGCCCGGTTTGTCTTGCGCTGCCCGGTGCGCTGCCCGTTGCAAATAAAGAAGCGATCCGGCACATGATCGCGGCGGGCCTTGCGTTCGGTGCGGAGATTCCGGCGTTCTCGAAGTTCGATCGGAAGAACTATTTCTATCCGGACATGCCCAAGGATTATCAGATCTCGCAGTACGACATGCCGCTCACGCAAGGCGGCGTCGTGCGCTACTGGCTCGAGGACGGCACGATGAAAGAGTGCCGCCTCACGCGCATTCATCTGGAAGAAGATACCGGGAAGTCCACGCACGCGGGCAGCGGCGACGGCCGTATTGCCGGCAGCAGCTATTCGCTGATCGACTTCAATCGCGCCGGCGTTCCGCTGATGGAGTGCGTCTCCGAGCCGGATATTCGCAGCGCGGAAGAAGCGGTCGGATATCTCGAAACGCTCAAACGGACGTTCGTGCAGCTCGGCGTAAGCGACGTCAAGATGGAGGAAGGCTCGCTTCGCTGCGATGCCAACATCTCGATCCGCCCCGTCGGCCAGAGCGAATACGGTACGAAGACCGAGATCAAGAACATGAACTCGTTCCGCTCCGTGTTCCGCGCCATCGAGCATGAAGTCGCGCGTCAGATTAGCCTTGTTGAAAGCGGCGGACGGGTCGTGCAAGAAACGCGCGGCTGGGACGAAGCCGGCGGCACGTCGCACACCATGCGCAGCAAAGAACAGGCGCACGATTACCGCTATTTCCCCGACCCCGATCTCGTTCCGATGGAGATCGACCGCGCGTTCGTGGACAGCGTGAAATCTTCGCTGCCGTTTCTGCCGCTGCAGCGGTTCGAGCGTTATACCAAAGAGTACGGCTTGGATGTCAAGCAGGCCACGCAGTTGATCGACAACCTGCCGCTTGCGGAATACTTCGACCGCAGCGTTAAGGCCAGCGGCAACGCGCAGCAGAGCATGAACTTCGTGCTCGGCGATCTTTCGCGTCTGGCAAACGAGTCGGGTACGCCGGTGCACGAGTCGCCGGTCACGCCGGAGTTACTCGCGGAACTGACCGCGCTCGTCCAAGCGAAGACCATCAACTCGAAGGTCGCTAAAGAGCTGCTCGCACGTATGTGGAAGGGCGACGGTTCTCCTAAGGCCATCGTCGAGCGCGAAGGTCTGGCGCAATCATCCGATACCGGCGAGATCGAGAAATTCGTCGACGAAGTGCTTGCTTCGAATGAAAAGGCCGTTGCCGATTACAAGTCGGGCAAGACCAACATCCTCGGCTTTCTAACGGGCCAAGTGATGAAGGCCTCGCGCGGTAAAGCGAACCCGGCGCTCGCAGCGGAAGTGCTCAAGCAGAAGCTTGGATAGCGCAACGCCGCGCTTGTAAATGTCGCACGAATTAGCCGACGCCAGAACCTTAGAAACGCTGGATTTTGCCGGCGTAAGGGATCGCGTTACCGCAGCGACGCGGACGGCGCGAGGCCGTTCGTATGCGGCGGCGCTGGCACCGCTCGTCGAGTTCGATGCGGTAAAGCGCGAACAACTCGCGACGGCGACGGTGCGCGATTTGCTTGCGAGTGCCGACATGCACGTGCAGCGAGCCGAGGACGTCGAAGATGCGCTGCAGCGTGCCGCTATCGGCACGACGCTCGGTGCTGCCGAACTGCGTGCGATCGGCGATGCGCTTGCGGCTGCGGCGGCCGCATGGAATAAAACGCGCGAACACGACGTCTCCGCAATCGAGCACGTGCTGCGCTTGTATGCGCCGCTAAAAGATCTGACCCGCTCGCTGCTGGACGCCATCGACGAGCGCGGCGTCGTCATGGAGCGGGCGTCGCCCGCGCTGGGGCGCATTCGCAAGAATATCCATCAAGCGCAGAGCGATGCGCGCGACCGCGTGAGTGCGCTGCTGCGTTCTTCGAAGTACGCGAATGCGATTCAGGATAACGTCGTAACGATCCGCGAAGGCCGCTTTGTCGTGCCCATCAAGGCAGAGTTCAGCGGCGAGGTGCCCGGCATCGTGCACGACACGAGTTCGAGCGGGCAGACCTTGTTCGTCGAACCCGTTGCGGCGCTCGAGGCGAACAACCGCGTGCGCACGCTGCGGTTGGAAGAAGAACGCGAGATCGCGCGGATTCTTTCCGAACTGTCGAGGATGGCCGGCGCGAGCGCGCAGCAGGCAAACGCGAACGTCGAGATGCTGGCGCAGCTGGATGTGCTGGTTGCCAAGGCCGAAGTGGCGCGTGCAATGGATGCGCAAGCGCCGGAACTGGTTGAAGAAGCGGCGCTCTGTATCGATCGCGGGCGCCATCCGCTGCTCGGCGAACGCGCTATTCCGCAGTCGCTCGAACTGAACGGCGAGACGCGCTTAATCGTCATCAGCGGGCCGAACATGGGCGGTAAAACCGTCGCGCTGAAGATGGTCGGCTTGTTCGTGGCGATGACGTACGCGGGCATGCAGATACCGGCCGCGGCCGGATCGCGTATCGGGTGCTTTACGCGCATCTTCACCGACATCGGCGACGAGCAGTCGATTGCGGAAAACACGTCCACATTCTCGGCGCATCTGCGGCGCATGCGCGAGATCTTCGAACACGCCGACGACCGCTCGCTGGTCCTCGTCGACGAGATCGGCGGCGGCACGGAACCGGCAAGCGGCGCGGCATTGGCTATTGCGATGCTCGAACGGCTGCTGCAAGTACGGGCCGCGGGCATCGTGACGACGCACGCCACGGAGTTGAAGCTGTTTGCGCATCAATCCGAGGGCGTCTCGAACGCGAGCGTGCGCTTCGACCCGCAAACGTTTGCGCCGACGTACCACCTCGATGTCGGAACGCCCGGCCAGTCGCTGGCGTTTCCGCTGGCGCGCGCGCTCGGCGTGCCGCGCGAGATCATCGAACGGGCCGAATCGCTGCTCGGCTCGCGCGAACGCGATTACGAAAGTGCGCTAGCCGAACTCTCGGAGGTCAGCGCGCAGCTGCAGGCCGAACGCGACTCCCTGCAGCGCGAACGCTCCCACGTCAACCAACTGCAGAACAATCTGCGCTCGCGTACCGAAGCGCTCGAACGCGAACGGCGTACGTTCGCCGATCGGGCGGAAGAGCGCATGCAGCAGGCGCTGCGCGAGTTCGCGGAAGAACTGGCGCGCCGCAACGCAGCGCAATCGTCTTCGCGCCCGAAGATTACGTCATCGCAGAGCGCGCTGTTGGATGAAACGCTGGCAGCGATGCGCCGCGATCTGAAGATCAAGCCGCAGGCCGCCGAACAGCCCGCGCGCGAGATGCGCTACGAGCCGGGCGATCCGGTACGCGTGCGTTCGTTCGGTCAGGATGCGACGGTCGTTTCGGACAACGGTGCGAGCGTACTCGTCAGCATGGGCGCGATGAAGACGCTCGTCGATAAAAGCGATCTCAGCCCGCGCGGCGGCGGTTCGGCGAAACCGAAAGTGCAGTCCGCCGGCGGCGGCGCGGCCAAATTAGAGGCATCAGCGCGCACGATGGCCGAGCTGGACGTACGCGGTAAACGCTACATCGAGGCCGAGCCGCTCGTCGATCAATGGATCGACGAAGCCGTCCTTGCCGGCAACTCGCCGCTGCGCCTGATTCACGGGAAAGGCACCGGGCTTTTGGGTCGCGGCCTGCAAGAGTTTTTGCGTTCGCATCCGCAGGTGAAAAACGTGCGGTACGGCGGCGAAGACGAAGGCGGCGGCGGCGTCACCATCTTCGAACTTCGCTAGCGCCCGGCTGCTGCCGGGAGTATACTTACACCATGACCCTAGCGGGCGCGGACGAGCTTATTGCTGGCGTCCGGGCGGCTAATGATGCGGGCGACTATGTCGAGCTCGAGCGCCGTGCGCAAGAGTTACTCGAAGCCAGCGAACTCGTGCGCGACCATGCCGGCATCGCCGCAGCCCATCGGTATTTAGGGAACGCACGCGTGGTGCGCCGCGACGTCGACGGCGCCGAACGCGAGTATCGTATCGCGCAAGACCTGTACGAACAACTCGGCGATTCAGTCGGCGTTGCAACGTGTCAACTTTCGCTGGGAAACCTCGAACTCGAACTGCGGATGAATGTCATCGAGGCGCGGCGGTACATCGAAGAGTCGCTGCCGACGATTCGCGCATTCGGAAGAGCATCGCATCTGGCGATCGCGCTTGGGCTGCTGGGCGAGATCGCGCGGCTCGAAGGCGACTACGATCTCTCGATGATGCTCTCGGGTGAAGCGCTGGATATCTTTGAAGATATCGGCGATCGGACGCGCGCCGGTGCGGAACTGCTGGATATCGCGCACTGCCGGCTGCTCAAGCGCGATTACGATTCGGCCAAAGCCGTGTTGGAACTCGCGTACGGCCATTTAGAGCCCGAATCGAACCCGCAGCGCATTGCGACGTACTTCGACCTGTGGTTCATGTTCGCCGTAAGCGTGCGCTGCTATGACGACGGCGCGCAACTGTATGGGTTTGTCGAAGCGTTTCGAGCCCGCCGTAACGTGCCGCGCTTGCAGAACTTGATGCCGTGGTTTTCGCACGCCGTCGAGATTATCGGGATGCAACTCTCGCCCGACGAGGTGGCATCGGCACGCGCCCGAGGCAGCGTATTATCCACCGGGCAAGCGCGGGAGCTGGCTGCAAAGGTCGGCTCCGCAGGCTGAGCGAACCTGCTGGCGCTTATGCCGCAGGTAACACCCGCAGAACTGCTCGACGGTTTCGATCACGTCGAGACGCGCCAAGAGTTCGAGGCGCGCCTTCGTGACGGTAAGCCGCTGACCGTCAAACTCGGACTCGACCCGACCAGCGCCGACTTGCATATCGGCCACGCCGTCGTGCTGCGCAAGCTGCAGCAGTTTGTCGATGCCGGGCATAACGTCGTGCTGGTGATCGGCGACTTTACCTCACGCATCGGCGATCCGTCCGGCCGCAACGAACTGCGCCCGCCGCTCACGAGCGAACAGATCGAAGCCAACATGCACACGTACGCGGATCAAGCCGGCAAGATCCTCGACATGGAACGCATCCGGCTCGCGTATAATTCGGAGTGGCTTTCGCCGCTGAACATGGCCGAGCTGCTGCGGTTGTTTTCGAAGATTACCGTCGCGCAGATGTTGGAACGCGAAGATTTCCGCACGCGCTACAGCGGCGGCGTTCCGATCTATTTCCACGAGTTTTTGTATCCGATCGCGCAAGCATACGACAGCGTTGCGCTCGAGGCGGATATCGAACTCGGCGGCAACGATCAGCTGTTCAACTTGCTGATGGGACGCCACTATCAGCGCGAAGCCGGTCAGCGCGAGCAGATCTGCATGACGGTACCGCTCCTCGAAGGTTTGGACGGCGTCGAGAAGATGTCGAAGTCGAAGAACAACTACGTTGGTTTAACCGAGTCGCCCGAACAGCAATTCGGCAAACTCATGCGCATCACGGATGAGATGCTGCCGCGTTACGCGCGCTTGGGTGCGTTTCGATCGATCGAAGACGAGAAAGCGCTGCGCGAAGGATTGCAGTCCGGCAAACTGCATCCGATGGAAGAGAAGAAGCGGCTCGCCGAAGAGATCGTCGCGCGCTATCACGGCGCCGACGGAGCGCGCGCCGGCCGCGAGTATTTCGAACGCACCGTTCAGCGTAAGGAACTGCCCACCGACGGTATTCCGGAGCTGCGCCTGGGCGAGAACCGCCGGGTGGCCGACCTCATCGTCGCCGCGGGCTTTGCCGAGAGCAAGCGCGCTGCCGAGCGACTGATATCGGGGAACGGCGTAAAGATAGATGGTACCATAGTCTCCGACCCGCGCGCCCCGTGGACCGCTGCAGCACCTGCGGTGCTCTCGGTCGGCTCGCGCCGGTTCGTTAAAGTGCTGCCGAACGAGAATGCGTGAAGATGGCTGATCGATTTGTCTGTAAGCGCTGCAAGCGCACCTACGATTACCCCAAGGCCGGCGAACGTCCGATTCGCTGCGAGTGCGGCTGGTGGTACCAGAACCTCGGCGGCCAAATCAAAGAGACGTTCTGGGAACGTCTGGGCTCGTACCGCGAGCCGCCCGCAAGCCTGCGCTAGAGCCGCGCGGCAATCGCCTGCACTTCGTCCGAAGTGAAGACGTAGACGTTCCGGCAGAACTCGCACGTGGCTTCGGTCTCTTCGCGCTCCCGCGCCATGCGGTAGAGTTCGTCGACGCCGAGGCCCGATAGCGCCACTTCCACTTTCTCGCGCGTGCAGCGGCACGCAAAATGCAGATCCAGCGTGCGATGCGCGCGTAATTGCGTTTGTCCCGCAAGCGCGTGCAGCAGATCGTGCGCCGTCGCGCCTTGTGCGATCAGTTGCGTGACCGGCGGTAACGCGAGCGCGCGTTCTTCGAGCGCGGCAATGGCCCGATCGTCGGCACCCGGCAACACTTGCGCGATGATGCCGCCCGAGGCTTTTACACCGTTCGGGTCGGCCAGCACACCGAGCGCGACCACGCTGGGAATCTGTTCCGAATTGACCAGATACGACGCGATGTCTTCGGCGATCTCGCCCGTGTAGAGCGGCACGACGCCGCTGTACGGCTGTCCGGTTTCATACGATTTCGTTACTTGGAGCGAACCGTTTCCGACGGCGCCGGCAACGTCGAACTTGCCGCGCTCGTTGAGCGGAATATCCGCTGTGGGATTCTTCGCATACCCGCGCACGCCGATGTGTTCGGGAGCGTTGAGCCACGCGTCGGCAACGACGCCGCCGAGCGGACCGTCGCCGCTGATCTGCAGCGAGATGCGTTCGGTGCCTTTCAGACCGCTGGCCATGAGCGCGGCGCCCGTGACGAGGCGCCCGACCGCTGCCGTTGCGGTGGGGCTGAGCGCGTGCCGCTGCTGCGTTTCACGCACGGTTTCAGTGCTGATGGCGGCGGCGATTGCGAAACCGGCGTCCGGCGCCGAGGCGGTAATAACGAGATCGGGCATGACGCCCTGCTCATACCCAGGTTGCTTGCGGCGGTCCTGCGAAGGCAGTCGGTCCCATGCGCGTACTGGTGATACACGGACCGAATTTAAATTTGCTCGGCGAGCGTGAGCCCGCGGTGTACGGCAGCCATACGCTTGCGCAGGTGGATGACGCGATTCGTGAGACGGCGGCGTCGCTGGGCATCGAGGTCGAGACGCAGCAGCACAACGGAGAAGGCGCGATCATCGACGCGCTGCACGCGGCGCGCAAATCGGTAGACTGCGTCGTGCTCAATCCGGGCGCGTACACGCATTACGCCTATGCGATCGCCGACGCGATCGCGGCGATTCAGATTCCGGTAATCGAAGTGCATCTATCGAACGTGCACAAGCGCGAAGAGTTCCGCCGCAAGAGCGTCGTTGCGCCGGTGTGCGCCGGCAGCATCGGCGGGTTCGGCGTGCAGTCGTACGTGCTCGCGCTCCATGCAGCGCGCGCACTCGCGGAGGGCAGCAGATGACCAAACTCGATATCGCCGACACGGTGGCGCAAGCGGAAACGATCTCCAAGCGGCAAGCGGTGCGCATCGTGGAGCGAATCTTCGCAGAATGCCAGCACGCGCTGGAGCAGGGCGACCGGGTGACGCTGCCGCCGTTCGGCACCTTCGTCATCCGCGAACGTAAAGCGCGCGAGGGCCGGAATCCGAAAACGGGCGCGGCCATCGATATCCCGGAGCGCCGGGCGGTGGTGTTCGTTCCCGCCAAAGGTCTGAAGGACGGCGTGAGCGGTAAGCGGCGCTCGAAAAAGGATGGCCGCCGGAAAGAAGCTAAACCCTAGCCGCTTCATCGGGCTGTGGCGCAGTTTGGTTAGCGCGCTTGACTGGGGGTCAAGAGGCCGCAGGTTCGAATCCTGTCAGCCCGATATTGTATGAACGTACGAAACGCCGTCAACCGCGGCGTTTTGTGCTTTTGGAATGCGCTCATAAGGTCGATTGATTGCAAACTGCGTTTACCTTCGTCGACGTCGACGGCAACACGCTCAAGGTCGACAATTTCCGCTACGAGTTCCCGGGAGCGGCGGACGGAGACGATGCCAACTGGCTGTGCTGCCGGATCACGCTGCATGCCACAATCAAGCATTCTGTCGAGGGGTTCTTTCTTACGCGAGAAGTGAGCGATCTCGCCGAGCGCCTTCGTTGCGTCTTGGAATCGCCCGCGTCGGATCAAGAAGTTGAATTCGAAACGCTTGAGCCGTATTTGAACCTAGCTATCTCGAAGAACCAACTGAAGATCCTCGTAGTCGCGCGAGTCGATCTTCAGCCGGCTCTTGGGCCTGTCGTAGAGTTTTGTTTCGCGTGCCGGCCGGCAGACGTTGCTTTGACGCTGGACGAGATAAAACGCGTTGCGGCTACCTTTCCTGTTAGGAAGCCGTCGCTGTAATTTTTCACGGTCGAGAAAGGTACGTGTTCTGTGGATGATGACCGGTTGCGCCGCGAAGCGTCAAAACTTTCTCCCAATGATATTTGCGCTGAAATCCTTGCACTCAGCGTTGTGGAGTATACCTACACGCCATCTTTGACCATCAGCATGGAACTCGGACAATCCGGCGGGCAACTCCGCGACAGCGGGCGCGGCATAACGATTACGCCGGATCTCGGCGACACCATGTCGCATGCCGAACGTTCGCATACTTGCATTTATCCGAGCTTCTCTGCGAATCCGAAGGTCGATTCGATTCTTCAAGAGCTCGTCTGGGGTGAACGCGGTGCTTTGGGGCCTGCGCTTCCAACGGCGGCTTGCCTCCGCTATGAGTTGGTGAGCGAGAGAGAAGGCGAAAAATGGACACAACGTTTTCAATACGGTGCTCCGCTCGGGCCGCCGGAACTGTTGGGTCCGACCTCGGCGTCCGGTACAACGATCACGTTTGAGACGGGTGGCCGCATCGATCATGCCGCGTTTGCTAAGCTTGCAGAAACCTTGTGTTCGCGAATTCCAGGATTGGTAATCGCTATTCAAGCGGCGCCACCGTCTGCACGGTGAATGCCGCCGGCCAGAGAGCGACACTTAACGAGCGCATGAAATGTGCCCGTGCTACAATCGAGGCATGTATCCGAATTTAGCCGCCGTGGCGGCGCTTATCGGTGACCCTGCAAGGGCGGCGATGTTGTTCGCGTTGCTGGACGGCCGTGAGTCGCCGGCAACGCAGTTGGCGCTATCCGGTAATGCGTCACCGCAAGCGGCTAGCGGCCACCTCAAGAAACTGGTCGACGGCGGTTTGCTCGAGGTGCGCAGTTGCGGGCGGCAACGGTTGTACAAGCTGGCTTCGAGCGATGTGGCGCGCGCAATCGAGACGCTGGCGTCGATCGCGCCGGCGCAGCCGCCGAATTCGCTGCGGTCGCATTCGACGTTGGAGCGCTTGCGGGAGGCGCGATCCTGTTACGACCATTTGGCGGGCCGGCTCGGCGTCGCGGTAACGCAGGCGCTTTGCAAACGCAAGCAGTTGGCGCTGCGCGGTGAGGAGTTTGCGCTCACGCGTTCGGGCGAGGAGTTTCTGCGGGACGTCGGCGTGGACGTGAGCGCCGCTCGCGATGCAAAACGAGCGTTTGCGCGTGTGTGTTTGGATTGGACGGAGCGCACACCGCATCTGGCGGGCAGTTTGGGCGCCGCGTTGTTGGAAACGTTTCTCGCCGAGGGGTGGGTGAAGCGTGCCGCACACGATCGTTCGTTGCAGATAACGGAGCGCGGGAAGACGCAGATCAAACGTCTGTTCGCCGTCTGAGTACGTCGACGGCCGCGGATGCGATGCGTTCGGCGATTGCGCGGCCCGGACACTGATGCGGACCTGCGCCGAAGTGCCGCCGCTCGAGTGAAATGCGGATCTCGTCGCCGCCCTCTTTCGGCCAGCGGCGCGTAAACGGCGCGGGCGGTTCGTCCTTATTTTCGAGTTGAAGACGAATGAGGCGCGTCGTTGCGGCAGTGGTTTGAAATAAGAAGCCGAGGAGATTTGCCGCTTCGTCTTCGTTTTGAATGGCGGGTAGTTCCGCGCGGAGACGCGGCGCTGCCGCGATACCGCGTTCGATTGCTGCGGCGCCGGCGTCGAATGCGACCGCACTGGTGAAGGCCAGAATATCGTCGATGCGCGCCTTGGGATCTTCGATACCGATCATTGCGCCGGCGGTGAGCGGGGCGATGTGTTCGATTGGTTCTGATGTTGCGTAGATGCGCACGATGGTATCGAGCTCGGACAGGTTCCAAGAAGCCAGAAGGCGTTCGACAATCGGGCGAAGCTCGTCGTGGCGGGGGCCGTCGTTCATGCGGGCCATGCGCGATTACATGTCGCCCAACATCGTTCCGCGCATTTGCTCGGGCACGGGTTGTTCGGGCGGGCGGGTTAGCAGGTTGGGATCTTCGAGTTGGTCCATGGCGTTATTGTACGGCTTGGAAGGTTCAGCTTGGCTTGAAGTGTTGGTGACGCGCGGCTGTAGGCCGCGCGTCAGCATTGTTCTGCGCCCTTCGATTCGGCGCCGCGTTGCGGCGCTTCACTCAGGGGTGCTTCGACGAGCTCAGCATGACACGAAGCGCGTCAACAATCACATGTAGTTATTTAGCGGCGCGGACTTTATCCAGGAAAGCCTGAGCCGAATCGCTCCAAGGGCGCTTGAAGCTTGCCGGCCAGTTTGACTCGTCGTTGTACATCTTTTGCAAGCCCGCGTGCACGCCCGGATCGCCCTGCGTGAACTGCGCGACCAAATCGCACCAGCGTTTGTTCAACGCCTGCGCTTCGGTGCTCGCGGGATCCACGCCGCCCGATGCGGCCGCTTCCACCTCGGCAATCAGATCGGCCCAGTCTTGCTGACCTTTCTTCATGCCTTCTTCGCCGAGCGTTTCGCGCGTCTGCGCGAGTTGCGCTTGCTGTTCCGGCGTGTAGTACCGGTCCATCCAGCTGTAATCGTCTTTCATTTTGAATGCCTCGATGACGCGGCGGACCGCCTCCCACCGCTGCTCGCCATCCTCGCCTTGCGCGAGCACTTCGTGCGCCTTATCGATCGCTTCCATCGCGACTTGAAGACGCTGCTGCTCCTGCGAGACGATCTCGCGCTGCATCCGCAGCGCATCGACCAGCGGCTGGGGAGGTCCCCCAAGCAGTTTCTTGATGTGATCCAGACGGAAGCGCACGAACCGCAGCGCGAGGATCTGCTCCAGGCGCTCCAGGTCCGCCTCGCAGTAGAGGCGGTAGCCGGACTCCGTGCGGCCCGACGGCGAGAGCAGACCCAAGCGGTCGTAGAAGTGCAGCGTGCGTACGGTGACGCCCGCCCGCTGCGCGAACTCTTTGGCCCGGTAGTACTGCTTGCCGGCGGCTTCCATTGCTTCCATCGTTCTCACACGTCAGAGGCTAAACTATGACGCTACGTTAGGGTCAAGATGGGCACCGGCCTTTGCGTTGAAGAAGCCGCCTCGACATGGAAGCCTCTCTTTTTGCCGACGGCGGTTCGCGTGGTAATCCCGGACCCGCCGCATCCGGAGCCGTTCTTCTCAGCCCCGACGGATCGGTCATCGAGGAGATCGGCCGCTTCCTCGGCACCGCGACCAATAACGTCGCGGAGTGGACGGCGCTCGAGATTGGGCTCGAAGCCGCACTTGCGCGCGGTATCCGCCGTTTAGCAGTACGGATGGATAGCGAACTCGTGGTCAAGCAGATCTCCGGCGAATACCGGGTCAAACACCCCGGCTTGCAGCCGCTGTACCGCCGCGTACGCTCGCTGATGTCGCAGTTCGAAGTCGTCGAAGTCCGGCACGTGCGGCGCAAAGACAATGCGCTTGCGGACGCCGTCGTCAATCAGGTGCTCGATGCCCAGCAATAATAAGTGGTTCGGAACGACTTTATTTGTCGTGCTCGTCGTGCTCGCGATTTTGGGCACGTTTCTGATCAAGTGGCCCGATTTCAACAACAAGGCCGCGCTGCACAACGTCGTGATTCAGAACAGCGTGCTCGACGCCTCGATGACGGTTGCGTACGACAAACCGCCCATCTACCGCGAGTCGTACCACATGCACAACGACAACGGCGTCTCGACCGCGGAGTACCGCATACAAGGCTACTCGGGCAAGGTCGTCACGATCACGCTCCCGCCGAATAAGACGTACTCGGTGTCGTTTTTCTTTCAAGAGATCGTTCAAGACGGCATCTGGCAGTTGATGAACAAGAACGACGCCGGCAATACCGACGTGCATTACACGCTGCACGTTTTCCAGGTTGCCGGAAAAGAACACGGTTCGCGCACGGTTACGTTTACCGATCCGCATTATTGGGCGGTGGCTGCCGGACGTCAGTATCACATTCAGATGACGAAGAACGGGCCGACGCCCGATTTGACCAAACTCGAGAGCACGTCTCTGGCGGATCCGCGTTACGAGCAGATCGTCAAAGCGTTTCGTGCGTTCGGAACGCCGGCGTTTCGCGCACGCGTAGCGCAGGCGCAAGCCCTGGTCCGGAGATCGCACTGAAGCGCGTACTTGCGCGAGCCGGGGTCGTCGTTGCGATCGTGCTCGGCCTTGCGACGGCAGGCTTTGCCGCGTACGAGATCGTCGAAGCGCCGACCAATCCGGTCTTCGGCGCGGCCGTTACGAAGGGACCGCCGACGCAGCGTGTGGTGGCACTGACGTTCGACGACGGACCCAATCCGCCGTACACGACGCAGATACTGCGCGTCCTCGAACAAGAGCACGTGCACGCGACGTTCTTTTTGGTCGGCCGCGCGGCCGCCGCGTATCCGTGGGTCGTGCGCCGCGAGGTTGCGGACGGCGATGCAATCGGCAACCATTCGTGGGAGCACGCGCACTTGATCGTCCTCACGCCCTCGCAGCTGCGCACGTCGATTCAGCGTACCGATCGCGTTTTGCGCCGCATCACCGGGCGTCATACCTCGCTGATGCGCCCGCCCTTCGGCGCGCGCGACTGGCTCGTCATGCAGACGATGAAGAAGATGGGCTACACGGTCGTGCTTTGGAACGTACCGCTTGCGCGCGACTGGGAGTATCCGCCGCCGCGCGTGATCGTGCAGCGGGTGCTCAGCCGCGTAAGCGACGGCTCGATCATGGTGCTGCACGACGGCAACGAAGGCCGATCGTGCGGAAAAGGCAAGTACGCGTACCCGCCGCACGTCTGCGACCGCTCGCAAGACGTCGTTGCGACGCGCGTCATCGTGCAGACGTTAAAGCATGAAGGCTATCGCTTCGTTACGATTCCCGAGCTCATCGCGATGGGGAAACCCGTTACGCATAAACGCGTCCGTGCAACTCGATAAATCCGCCGGGATGGCGGCCCGCCGGATCGTGGTGCGTCCAATGCACGACCGGCATCGCACCGGGATCGTGTACCATCTCGCCGCGCACGCGGATGCGGTCGCCAGGCTGCACCGGAATGCGGGGAGCAAGCGCCACATTGTCGACGATATGCACGGGTCCGGCAGGCGTCTGCGCATCGAATGCTTCATGTTCGCAGTGCGTATGCGTACCATAAAAGAAGGACGCCCGCGAAGTAACGCGCGCGTCGAACGTGATTTCGGCTGCCTTCGTGCTGCCGTATGCGTCGTAGATCGTCATCCTGCGCGTCATTCACGACGCTTCGTGGTACCATAAAGGCCAATGAGGACGTTACGCACGCAGCGTTTGCGCTTAGTCCCCGTGACGATCGAGAACGCGGGTTCGCTCTGGAACGTCTTGCAGCAGCCCGATCTGCGCACGTATCAAGACTTGCCGAGCGTCGGCGCCGCTGCGTTCAACGAGATGGTGTCCAAGCGTCCCAAACAGCTGCAAGCGGGCGCAATCGGCCGCTTCGAGTGGCTTGTGTTCATGGAACGCATTCGCAAGCCGGTCGGCTGGGTGTCGCTGCGCATCGCCGAACGCGACGTAACGACGGGAGAGATCGGCTACAGTATTGTCCGAGACTTTCGCGGACGCGGCGTTGCAACCGAGGCCGTGCAAGCCATGCTCGACGAAGCGTTCGCGCAAGCAAATCTCGGACGGATCAATGCGTACTGCGTGCCGGAGAATAGTGCCTCGCGGCGCGTCCTCAAACGGCTGGGCTTCCGCGAAGACGGATTGTTAACGCACGGCGCGACCGTCGGCGGCGTTGCCGTCGACGTGCTCACGCACCGCTACGAACGTGACGTCTGGCTTCAGTCGGGAAACTCGATGGTCACGCCCGCTTCGGGATATCCCGCGTAACCGGCGCTTTCGCCGTTTAAGTACGCAAGCAGCGGCTCGCGCACGACGCGCACTTCGAGCCGCCGTTCGATCTCCGCAACCGGAAACCACCCGCACTCGACGACGTGATCGTTCGCGATCGTCTCGCTTCGCAGTTCGCCTTCCGCACGAACCGCGAACGTTGCATTCGTAAAATGGACGTCGCCGTCGTACGACTCGCTGACGTAACACAACCGCTCTATCTCACCGCGCAAGCCGGTCTCTTCTGCGAGTTCGCGCAGCGCCGTTTGTGCGAGCAGTTCGCCGGGCTGCTGGCGCCCGCCGGGCATATTCCAAAGCGGTTCCGGATGATTCGGATAACGCGAGGCGACCAGCAGTATGCGATCGCCGCGGCGTACGAGTGCCGTCGCGAGGTGAATACAGCTCACAGCGAGTGAAAGATCTCTGCGTGGCGCTGCGCGCTGCGCTCCCAGCTGAAGGCTTTCACGTGCTCGAGGCCCTCGCCGCGAAGCCGGCTGCGCAGTACTTCGTCGCCGGCAACGCGCTGCAGCACATCGCTCCATGCGCGCGCGTCGTACGGCGAGGCATATAAGGCAGCGCCTCCGCCGATCTCGGGCAGCGAACTGATATCGGAAGAGATGACCGGCGTTCCGCACGCCATCGCCTCGAGCAGCGGCATGCCGAAGCCTTCATAGTAACTAGGCATGCACAATGCGAGCGCACCGCGGTAGAGGTCGCGCAGATGCACGTCGTCGGGGCCGCTTCCGGCCGGCGGACCGACGTACCGGACGCCGGGGAGCGCGGGGCGTACCGGCCGCAGCACGACCAGTAGCGGGCGCGTCTGGTCGTCGGGAAACGCGGCAATGTAGGCATCAAACAGCGTCGAGAAGTTTTTGCGCGGCTCGGCGATGGGATCCCCGACGAAGATGAAGTAGGGGCGCTCGACCATCGCTTGGGCCGGCCTCGGGTCGCCTTCGGTGAAGATGTCGTCCACGCCGTGATAGATGACGTCGATGCGAGCGGGTTCAATGCCCAAAACGTCCAGCACTTCCGCGCGCCCGAAGTTCGAGACCGCGATCACGCGCTGCGCCTGCCGTGCCGAGCGGAAGAACGGCTCTTGCTGATGCCGGCGCTTGCGCGGATTTTCTTGCGGAAAGCGGAACGGACCGGCGTCGTGGATCGTCACGACATTTGCCGCGCTCGGCAGAAAAAACGAGCCGTTTCCGGGATGCCACATCACGTCGCAGCCGAACGCGCGCGTTGCCAGACGGAAGCCGTCCGTGCCCAGGGCTTCGCTGAGCTGCGAGCGGCGCGCACGGAAGAGCGGCGCGTACACGAGCAGCGTGAGCTCGATGTCGTCGCGCTGCGCGATGCGCGGAAGGATTGCCCGCGCATAGCGGCCGATACCGCGCGTATCCGAAGCGAGGTCGCGCGCATCTACGGCAAGTCGAAGAACGTCGCTCACGGTAAGGAGTGTAACACGGATCTGCGGGTAGCCGCGCACCTGATTCTCGGGCCGCGCGAAGAACCGTTTCTCGGCGCGTTGTGCGAGTCGTTAAAAGACGCGTGCGACGTGCTGCTCGTCAACGACAACTCGCCCGATCCGTCGCCGCACGCGGCGACGCTGGCGCAGAGCACGTTCGGCAAAACCGGACGGCTGATCGTGGACCGCACGCCGTTTACGGATTTCGCCAGCGCGCGCAACGTGTGCGTCCGGCTGCACCGCGAACACGACGCCGGCGACTGGGTCGTCGCGGTGGACGGCGATGACGTGCATACGCCGGACGTTGCGAACATCACGCGCAACCTACACGCCGTCCCGGAGCATATCGATTACGTGGACGGCTACATCCGCCACTTTTTTCAGTCGTTCGATTGGTATATGTCGGTCGACCGCCACCGCTCGTTCTTCCGGTTCAAACCCGAACTGCAGTGGGAGCGCAGCGTCCACGAGCAGCTCGCCGGGCTGAGCGGAAAGCGGCTTGCGCTGCCTTACGTCTATGCGCATTACGGGTGGGTCGTTCCGGCGCAGCTGCATGCGGATAAGCTTCGCCAGTACATGCGCTTGGGCGCGCCGGACGAGACGCACGAGAGCGCGCTGGAGCGCGTGCGGCCGAACTCGTACGTTGCGTTCGAAAAACGCTGGGCAACGGCCATCCGCTTTACCGGAGCACATCCCGCGGCGGCGCAGCCGACGATCGAACAGATCCGCCGGCGCCGCGGGCCGGAGTTCGAACAAGTCGACGCTTTAGTGCGCGAATCGCAGTCGCTACCGATGCGCGTGCGCAACGCGGCGATGCGCTGGAACTTCGAACTGCGCTGGCGCGGGCGCGCGATCAACCCGCTGGCGCGACGGATTCTCGGGTAATCGCGGCGGCGAACGCGTCGACGTCCTGTTCGCGCGTAGCGTGGTGCGTCATCCAGCGCACTTCGTTTTCGGCTTCGTTGAAGACGTAGAAGAAATACTGCTCTTGAAGCCGTTCGATAGCCTCGCGCGGCAGTTTTGCGAAGATCGCATTGCACTGGATGGGCCGTGTGATCTGCACGCCGCCAGATTCGCGTAAGGCCCGAGCAAGCCGCTGCGTCATGGCGTTTGCATGCGAGGCGTACGTGCGCCAGCGATCGTTTTCGAGCAGCGCCAGAAACTGCGCGGCGATATACCGCATCTTGGATGCGAGTTGCATGCCCTGCTTGCGCGCGAACGGCGCCGCGCCGTGGTGCAGCTCGTCGTTGAAGAACAGAGTCGCCTCGCCGAACAGCAGGCCGTTTTTCGTTCCGCCGAAGGAAAGAACGTCGATGCCGAGATCGCGGGTGCATGCGCGCAGATCCATATCGAGCGCCGCGGCGGCATTGCAGATGCGCGCGCCGTCGAGATGCACGTACCAGCCGTTGGCATGCGCGAATTCGCAGATGGCGCGCAACTCCCCGGGCGTATACAGCGTGCCGTACTCGGTCGATTGCGAGATGGAAACGACGCGCGGTACGACATGATGTTCGTCGTGGGCACTTCCGGCGAACGCGCGCAGTTGCTCGATTCCGATCTTGCCGTTATCGGCGCGCACGGGCAAGACTTTGCAGCCCGTAAAGCGTTCGAAGGCGCCGCATTCATCCGTCTGCAGATGCGAGGTTTCGGGCGTAACGACGGCTTCGTACGGCTTGAGCAGGCAGCTCAGCGCGATGACGTTTGCGCCGGTTCCGTTGAAGGCGAAATAGACGCCGGTATCTGCGCCGAAGACCGCCCGGAACTGCGCTTGCGCGCGAGCAGTCCAGGGGTCGCCGCCGTAAGAGATCGCATCCTCGTCGTTCGCACTGACGAGCGCCTGCACGATTTCATCGGCGGCGGGCGCATTATTATCGCTCGCAAAGGTCCGCATGTGGGTACAGTTACTCGAACGCTCATGATTGAAAACCTGCTGTTAGGGGTCTTGCCCGAGCACGAACGGCGCCGGGTCGCCCCGTATTGCGAAACCGTCCATCTTCGGAACCGCGCCGAACTCATTCAACCGGACGCACCGATCGATTACGTGTATTTTCCGCATTCCGGCGTGCTGTCGAGTTTGATTCACGTCGAGTCGGGCGAAGCCGTGGAAGTCGGGCTCGTCGGGCGCGAAGGCATGGCCGGAATTCCGCTGGTGCTCGGGGGATTCGCGAACCCGTTTCACGTCATCGTCCAGGCGCCCGGTGAGGCCACGCGGGTTCCGCGCGATGCCTTTACGCACGAGGTGCTGGACAGCGGCCGCCCGTTCTGCGGCGCGCTGCTGAAATATGCGAACTTGTTCCTTTCGACGGTCGCACAAACGGCTGCGTGCAACCGGCTGCACCGTATCGATCAGCGCTTGGCGCGCTGGATTTTAGAGATGCACGTCCGCGTAGATTCGCCCGATCTTCCGATCACCCACGAACTGCTGGGATTGATGGTCGGTGCCTACCGTCCGTCGGTAACGAACGCGTTGAGCGCGATGGAAGAGCGCGGGATCCTCACGATTGGGCGCGGGCGCGTGACCGTGCGCGATCAAGCGGCACTCGAAAAAGCCGCGTGCGACTGCTACAGTGCCATTCAAATGCGTACCTCGCAGACGCTGAGCCGAATCAAAGAGATGGCCGCCGCCTGATCGAACAGTAACCTTCCAGACTGTCGCTGGTTCCTTGCGTTAAGTACTATTATGCGCAATGACCCAGTCAGGCAACGCCGTACTCAACTCGCTGCCCAAAGAAGAATTTGAGCGCCTCGCTCCCTACCTGCACCGCGTTACTATGGAACGCGGTCAGGTGCTTTTCGGCAGCGAGGAACCGCTCACGCACCTTTGGTTTCCGGAAAGCGGAGCGGTCACGAGACTGGTGCACTTGCATAACGGCGAATCGGTCGAAGCCGGAACGGCCGGCAACGACGGCGTGTTCGGGGTACCGATCACGCTCGGGCGCACGTCCGCGCTCGGTCAATGCATCGTCCAGATTGGCGGCACGGCGATGACGATGAGCGTTCCCGACTTCGAAGAGCACGTCCGCAAACACAACAGCGCGCTGCTGCATGCGTTATACGATTACGCGGGACTGGCGATCGCGGCGCTTTGCCAGTTGACGGCGTGCCACTGTCTGCACCGCGTCGAGCAGCGGCTCGTGCGCTGCCTGCTGACGCTCGCCGATCACAGCGCAAACGGTGCCGTGAAGATTACGCACGATACGCTCGCCGCGTTTTTAGGCGTGCACCGCCCCTCCATTACGTATGCGCTGCAGGCGCTCGCATCGACCGGCGTGGTTACATCGCAGCGCCGGCAGATCGAGATCCGCGATCGCAGTGCGCTTGAACGCCTGGCGTGCGAATGCTACGCCAATCTTCGCGGGCTGCGGTTTACTACTCCGCGGCCATAGCCACCGGCGCGTTTCCGGCGCGGCGCGAGGGCCGCATGAACACCACGAGCGGCGCGCAGACGAAGAATACGATAGCGCACAGCCGGAACAGGAAGTCGTAACTGATAACCGAGGCCGCCGTCGCAACGAGCTGGTACAGCGCGCCGATGGTGAAGCCGTGCGTTTGCGTCACGCCGCCGGCGAGATTCGACTGCGCGACGGCCTCCTGGCGCGCGAGCAGCGTCGTGAGAATCGCGATTCCAAAGCTGCCGCCGAGCTGGCGCAGCAGCGTCGAGACGCCCGTTGCGCCCGCTAGTTCTTCGCGCGGCACGGCGCCGAGCGTCACCGTCGAGAGCGGCACGAAGAGAAATCCCAGACCGAAGCCTTGCAGCACGCGCGGCCAGAACACCGTCCAATAATCCGCGTTTTCGTTCAGGCCGCCCAGCCACCAGCACGACGCGCCGAAGACGAGCATGCCGAAGCCGACCAGCAGGCGCGAGTCGATCTTGCCGACCATGCGCCCGACGATCACCATGCTGATCGCCGTGGAGATCGCGCCCGGCAGCAGCGCCATACCGGTTTCGAACGCCGTGAAGCCGAGGATCGATTGGAAGAACAGCGGCAGCACCAAACTGGTTCCGAAGAGGCCGAAGCCCGCGATCACGCCGATGATGTTGCCGATCGTAAACGTTCGAAAGCGGAATACGTTGAGATCGACCAGCGGATGCCGGTCGTTAATTGTCTTCCACGTAAACCAGACGAGCGATACCGCCGCCACGATCGAGAGCACCCAGATGGTTCCCGAGGTGTACCAGTCGTCGTGCTGTCCGCGCTCCAAGACGTATTGCAAACTTGCAAGGCCCGCCGAAAGCAGGCCCAGGCCGATCCAATCCACGCCGCCTTTCGGTTTGCTCAAAAAGTGCGGATTCGGAATGAACATCATCGTCATGATGAACGCGACGATTCCTATCGGAATGTTGATGTAAAAGATCAGCGGCCAATTGAAGTTATCGATGATATAGCCGCCCAGCGTCGGACCGATCGCCGGCCCGACCATCGCGCCCAGACCGAAGATCGCCATCGCCGCGCCGCGCTTTGCCGGCGGGAACGTTTCGAACAAAATGGCCTGCGCCGTCGGCTGAAGCGCACCGCCGCCGAAACCTTGCAGCACGCGGTAAAACACGAGCACCCAGATACTGTGCGCGGTGCCGCATAAGAACGAGGCGACGGTGAAGATCGCCAAGCATCCGGCGTAAAAGTTTTTACGGCCGAAGTATGCGGTGAGCCAGCCGTTGAGCGGCATGACGATAACGCTTGCAAGAATGTAACCGGTCGCGACCCACGAGACCTCGTCGATCGATGCGCCGAGATTACCGGCGATATTGTTCAGCGCTACGTTCACGATCGTTGCGTCGATGATGGCCATGATCAGGCCGAGCATGACGGTGATCGTGATGAGCGCAACTGGCGCGTTCGCGCGGGCGCGGAATGGACTCATGATTCGGGCAGGGCTTTACCCAGACGCGAAGCGGTTGCCCTGCAGGCGGCAAGCGGGCGGAATACGCCACGCTGCGCCGAACCCGTTAGGCGTGCCAAAGTCGTTTCTTCGCTGCGCCTACATTTGTAGCATGGCGCTCCTGATGTGCCTTACCCTCGCGGGCCTCGTGCGAGCGGACACCGACGAGACGACGCAAGGCGTCAATCCGAACACGATTGGCCTGCAGCCGCTTACCGGACCCATTCCGGCGGCAACTCCGGCCCCGGGGGAGTCCCGGCTGATCAAGCGCGAGGACGGTACCTACCAGGCGGTGCCCGACGCGCACGGGGTCATCCATCTGGTCGAACGCGACGCGCCTTGGACGCTGAAACCGGGCCTGACAGTGATGGCGAAGACGTACAACGGCGTGGTTCCCGGACCGACGCTGGTGGTGCGTCAGGGGCAGCGCGTCGTCATCGATTACCGCAACGACCAGAGCGTTCCCGACACGGTGCATCTGCACGGTATCCACGGCATCCCGGTTTCGATGGACGGCGTGGCCGGCATCTCGCAAGACATGGTGATGAACGGCGGTTCGTACCGCTACGAATTTACCGCCTCGCAGCCCGGCACGTTTCTGTATCACACGCACGACAACGAAGAGATGCTCAACAGCGGTCTGTACGGCGCCATCGTCGTGCTGCCGGCGCATCCGTCGCCGCAAGAACGCTCCGATCGCGACGACGTCGAGATCGTCTCGTCGTGGCAGATTCAGAGTCTGAGCGAGAACCATTTCACGATCAACGGCAAGTCGTATCCGGCCACGGCGCCGATCGAAGTGCGTTCCGGACAGCGCGTGCGTCTGCGCTGGATCAACATCTCCGGTGAAAACTTTCATACGATGCATACGCACGGGCACGACCAGCGCGTCATCGAACGCGACGGTTCGCCCGTAACGTATAACGACGTCGAAGACACCGTCTCGCTCGGTCCGGGGCAGCGCATGGACGTCATCATTCAGGCAAACGCAAAACCCGGAACGTGGCTGGTGCACTGCCACGTCGTCGACCACACCGAAGACGACGGCGGCATGCCGGATGGACTCGTAACGGCGATTCATTATGCCGGCACGCCCGATACGATGGCCGCGATGAACACGTCGATGCGTTCGATGATGCCGAGCTTCCAAAGTTCGAAGCGCAAACCGCTCTCGTTCTGGTGGACGCTGCTGCTCGGCGCCATCTCCGGTCTCACGATCTTTTTAGGCTTGCCGATCGCGCGCATGCGCAACGTCTCCCCGCAGTTCATCGGGGCGCTGAACGCCGTTGCTATCGGCATTCTCGTATTTTTGGTGGTCGAGATTGCGGCCAGCGCGAACGCTCCGCTCTCGCAGGCGCTGCAGCAATGGCATTACGGGCACGGCCACGGGCAAGCCGTGCTGTGGATCGCGATCGCGTATGCCGGCGGATTGTTTGCCGGACTCGCGGGCCTTGGCGCGATGGCTTCGCGTTTGGCGAAGCGCGCTGCGTCCGAAGTGCACGATCCCTATTTGCTTGCATCGATCATTGCGCTCGGTATCGGCGCGCATAACTTCGCCGAAGGATTGGCAATCGGCGCGTCGGCGGCATCCGGCGCGACGGCGATTGCCGTCGGGCTGATCATCGGATTCGCGTTGCACAATGCGACCGAAGGTTTCGGTATCGCAGCGCCGCTGGTCGGCCGCATGACGCCCAAACGGCGCGAACTCTTCTTGGCGGGCATCGTCGCCGGCGGACCGACGTTCTTGGGAACGATGGTCGGCTACACGTTCCACTCGACGATTTTGTCCGTGCTGTTTTTGGCGACGGCAATCGGCGCGCTGGTGTACGTGATCGGCGAACTGTGGAGCGTGCTGCGCAGAAGTCCGGGCGTAACGGCGCTCATGACGACGATGCTGGCATGCGGCTTTCTGGTTGCACTCGCAACCGAATTCTTCGTCGATTTTTATGGTTAATGGACAATCGCGCGCCCACGGGGAGCGCTTAAGCTAGCAACCACAGCGAGGCGCATTTGAGATCAATTGGGGGCCCCACGCTTGCGTGGGGGGCGTGGAGGCCAGGCCGGAACGCCTTTCAAACCGGGAATGCTATAAGCATGAAAATAGGCATAATTGGGTCCGGTAACATCGGACAAGCACTCGGACGTCTGTGGGCCAAAAAAGGCCATCAGATCTATTACAGCTTCTCGCACGACAAAGACAAACTCGAGAACCTCGCGAGCGAAAGCGGTAACGAGTCGAAGGCGGCGACGGCCTACGATGCCGTGCGTTGCTCCGATATCGTGCTTTTTTCGCCGCCCTGGACTGAAATCGACGAGGCGATCAAACAAGTCGGCCGGTTTGAAGGCCAGACGATCATCGACACGACCAATCCGTTCATCGACGCTAAGATGAATGTCGAAGAGTTCGCCGAGGGCGATTCGTCCAGCCAGAGCGTGCAGCGGCGCGTCGGCGATGCGACGGTGATCAAAGCATTCAACACGCTGCGCGCAGAGACGCTGGAGAGCAAGAGCGGTCAAGGCTTGGTCGTGTTCGTTGCGGGCGACGACGCGGTCGCGAAAGAGACGGTGTGCCAATTGGTCGAGGATGCGGGATTC